>JAIFMG010000084.1 GCA_020048645.1 Bacteroidota bacterium
TCCATCAGGTACTTGAAGGCCCAGTCGTAAAGCGGGTTCAGGATCAGCATGGCGGTCGGCTTTTCCGCGAAGATACAAAATCCCGGCCTCATACCAAGTTGCCACCCAACGTGATAGATTGACTTGGAACGTCTTGGTTTTGGCATTGAACCCCTAGGGGGTTCTGGTTCGCGGCGGTTCTCTGCTCCCCGGATTTCATCCGGGGCTATCCACATTCAATCCCTTCGGAATGGGCGGAACAGCCCGATTTTGTCGGACGCTGATGTTTCGGATATTTCACCATCGAAAGGAACCTGGCCTCAGAGCAGGTCGATGCTGACCACCCGTCGGGTCGCGAAGCGGCCGAGCTTGAGGCCTCCGCGGCTGATTTCGAAGAACACCTGGCTGCCTGCGGCCCAGATCGGGGTCTGGCTCAAGGCGATGTCGCCGGGCAGGAGCGAGCGGGTGCTGCTGACCACTTCGAAGCGGCTGTCGCCCAGGTAGCGCAGCACCTGGGTGGCGTTACCCTTGTTGGGCGTGGGGTCGTTGTTGTTCATGCGGACGACTTGGCCGACGGACAACTGATTCACCTCCAAGACCTTGAGCGGCTCCGGGGCAATGGGCTCCGAGGGCCTTCCGGCCGACGCCTTGCCCGAGGTGGCCAGCAGCTCGCGCAAGGCGCCGTCGATCTGGTCCGAGAGGATGGGCACGAGCTTGGCCTGGCCGAAGCGGGCGAACTCTCGGGCGATGTACTGGTTGTTGAGCGGCTGGCCCACGAGCACGACGTGGCGGACGTCCTCGGGGCGGACCCCGCAGCGGTCTTTGACGAAGGTCTCGTAAAATCCGCCGATCTGGTTGACCTGCAACTGCGTGAGGTTCTCAATTTCCTGGAGGGACAGGGTCAGGGCGAAGGGCCGCTCGCCGGTGATGGCGAAGCTGGTCCGGACGGAAAGGTAGGGCGACTGCTCGCGCTGGTTGCGCTCGAGGGTCTGGCTGGCCACGAACTCCTGGCGCAAGTACTCTCGCTCGCGGGCGGCGTGCCCGTGCAGGATCCCCTCCTGGGCGTTGATGTCGTCCACGATGCGGCGGGCCAGGACGCGCAGGCGGGGATCGGTGCCGAAGTTCTCGTGGGTGTGCTTGTGGGTGGCCTTGGCCTCCAGAGGGCTTTTGGCCTCGACCATCTGGAGGTGGAGGTGGGGCCCGGTGGCCTCGAGGACGACGCGCCGGACGCCCTGGCTGTCCCAGCGGTTCTTGCGGGCCAGGTGGAGGCAGAGCAGCTCGGCGAAGGAGAGGGCGGATTCCTCGGTGGCCAGGCGCTTCCCCTGGAGGTAGCTGGCCAGCACCAGGCGCTGCTCGGGGCGGACTCCCTCCATGAAGACAAGCCGGGCGCGGAGGGTGGCCCCGCGGTCGAGGCTCATCTTGTGGCGCTGCTCGAAGTGCGAGAAGTAGGCCCCGCGCAGGTCGTCCACCAGGCCGTCGAGCAGGGCGGTCAGGGGGCGCTCCATGCCGCTGATGCTGACCTTCAGGCCAGGGTCGAGCATCTGTTCGAGCAGGTCGCCGTGGTGGTCGGGCTTCTGGTCGAGGAAAGGCTGCCGGTAGGCCGGGCCGTAATCGACGCGCTGGCTGAGCTTCTGGATGAAGAAGTAGAAGTGGAAGCGGTCCTGGCCGGCCACCTTGAGCAGTTCGAACTTGCCGTCGAGGGGCTCGACGGCGGCCATGAGGTAGTCGTGGTCGATGAGCAGGGCCAGGGTCTGGTTGATGGAGTCGGGCATGGCTTGCGGAAAGGTTTCAGTGCCGGTAAACGACGGCGGTGATGTTGTCGAGGCTGCCCATGTCGAAGGCCATCTTGACCAGGGCCTCGGCGAGGTTGGGCTCTTGGGCCAGCTCGTTGGTGAACTGGTGTATCTCGTTGTCGGTCAGGAAGTCGCTCAGGCCGTCGGAGCAGGCCAGCAGGATCTGTCCGGGCCGGATGGGCAAAGGCCCGAGCACGTCCACCTGCATGAGGTGGATGGGCTGGCCGATGGCGGAGGTCATGATGGAGCGCTGGGGGTGGATGCGGGCCTCGGTCTCGGTGATCTGCCCCTGGTCGATCAGGCGCTGCACGAGCGAGTGGTCCTTGGTGACGCGGACGACGGCGTCCTGGTCGAGCAGATAGACCCGGCTGTCGCCGACGTTGAAGGCCATGAAGTGGTCTTGGTCCACCCAGAAGCCGGTGGCCGTCGAGCCGGTCTTGGCGAAGTCGGGGTCGGCTGCGGCCTTGCGCAGGACGTTGTCGGCGGCGGCGAAGAGGCACTCCTTGAAGAAGGCCTCGACCTGGTGGCCCTTCTCGAACCCGTCGCGGAAGCGGGCCCGGAAGGCGCCGACGGTCTCCTGGCTGGCGAAGTCTCCCTTGGGATGCCCCCCCACCCCGTCGGCCACGACCACGAGCAGCGGCCCCTGCGCGGGGTCGGAGTGCCAGAAGGCGTCCTCCTGCCGGGTCCTTCGCCCGGTCATGGAAAAGGCGGTCAGCCGCAGGGGCTTTTCCCGCGAACCGAGCATTTGGAAAAGGCGCTTGAGCATGGTCATCTTGCGGCACGGAAATTACGGCCAAGGCCAAAGATAAGCGAAAAAGGGCAAAGCGGCCCAGCGCCAAAGCAGAAAGGCAGCCCCCGCGAAAAGCGAGGACTGCCTGCCATGCCCGCTCCGGGCGAGATGCCGTTCGCGCCGGGCGGAGAACAAAAACTTGTGCCCGGGGCCTATCGGGGCGCGAGGGCGGCCTTGACGGCCTCGGCGATGTCCTTGCCGGATGCCTTTCCGGCCAAGGCCTTGTTGGCCAGGCCCATGACCTTGCCCATGTCCTTGGGCGAGCTGGCGCCCGCCTGGGCCACGATGGCGGCAACCTGCTGGGCCAGCTCGTCAGGGCCGAGCTGCTGGGGCAGGAAGGCGGCGATGATCTGCCGCTCGGCCAGCTCGTTGGCGGCCAGCTCGGGGCGGCCGTTCTGCTGGTAGGTGGCGGCGGCCTCGTCGCGCTGCTTGGCCATCTTGTTGAGGATGCGCAGCTCGTCGTCGGGGCTGGGCTGGGCGTTGGCCTTGGCGGTCTTGAAGAGCAGCAGCTCCGACTTGATGGCCCGCAGGGCCGCCAGCCTGACGCTGTCCTTCTCGCGCATGGCCGCCTTGATCTGCTCGGCCACTTGTTCTTCGAGGTTCATTTCCTGGATGGGGTTTAGGGTGGAGTCGATTTTCGAGCGAAAGGGAAGAAAGGCCTCCGGCGGGGCGGTGGGGTCTGGCCGCCCGCCGGGGCCTGTTCCGGGAAGTCCTAGTCCGGACGGTCGTGCAGGAAGGAGTTGTCGTCGCGCAGGCGCGGGCGGCTTCCGTCGCGGGAGATGCTCATGCGCGAGCTGTCGTCCTGGCTGGAAGGCGTGCCTTCGCTGTTGGAGATGTTCTTGCGGCGGTAGGCCGGGATGTTCTCCATCTCCTCGATGTTGTCGCGGTAGAGGGCCTCCTGGCGGCCGCGGTTGAGCTTCTCCTGCTGGCCGCGCTCGATCTCGCGGACGGCCTCGCGGGCGCTGTCGGCCACCACGTCGTCGTCGTCCATGGCGAAGAGGTTGGCCAGGCCCTCGTCGAGCTTGACCACGTCGCGGCCCGGCCTGTGGCCCTCGTTGTAATCGACGGTCTCCTCGCGGGGGCGGATGACCTCGAAGAAGTCGGGCTTGCTCCGGGCGGACTTGCTGTCCTTGAGGGTCATGGTCTTCTTCTCGGACCTGGGCGAGGCCAGCTCGGGGATGATCTCGTTCTGGAACCCGGTGGCGATGACCGTCACGCAGATCTTGTCGCCCAGGCTGTCGTCCTTGGTGTTGCCCCAGATGAGGTCGGCGTTGCTGCCGGAAGCCTCCTGGACGTAGTCGTTGATTTCGCCGATCTCGTCCATGGTGGCCTCCTCGGTGCCGGAGGTGATGTTGAGCAGGATGTTCTTGGCGCCGCGGATGTCGTTGTTGTTGAGCAGGGGCGAGTTGAGGGCCGCCTCGATGGCGCGGATGGCCCGCTTCTCTCCTCCGGCCTTGCCCTGGCCCATCAGGGCCACGCCCGAGTCGGTCATGACGGTCTGCACGTCGGCGAAGTCCACGTTGATGTAGCCGCTGACGGTGATGATCTCGGCGATGCCCTTGGCGGCGACGGTCAGGACGTCGTCGGCCTTGTTGAAGGCGGCCGAGACCTTGAGGTCGCCGTAGATCTCGCGGAGCTTCTCGTTGTGGATGACCAGGAGGGAATCCACGTGCTGGTTGAGGGCCTTGATGCCCTCGATGGCCTGGTTGACGCGCTTCTTGCCCTCGAAGCCGAAGGGCATGGTGACGATGCCGACGGTCAGGATGCCGAGCTTCTTGGTGGCCTCGGCGATGACGGGCGCGGCCCCGGTTCCGGTGCCGCCGCCCATCCCGGCCGTGATGAAGACCATCTTGGTGTTGGTCCCCAGGCACTTGATGACGTCGTCGATGTTCTCCTTGGCAGCCTCGCGGCCGCGTTCGGGCTTGTTGCCGGCCCCCCGCCCTTCGGTCAGGTGCGAGCCGAGCTGGATCCTCACGGGTACGGGGCTGTTCTCCAGGGCCTGCGAGTCGGTGTTGCAGACCATGAAGTTGACATCCTGTATTCCCTGTCGGAACATGTGGTTGACGGCATTGCTGCCGCCGCCCCCTACGCCGACCACCTTGATGATCGACTGTTGGTTTTCTGGCAAATCAAAAGGCATCAGATCTTCTTGCATGGCTTGAGTTTTAAGTTCGATGTTGATGAAAAAACAGAAGCGGCGGCACCTGCGCGGAAGGGAGGACGGACAGTATTGGGCCAAGCGTCTGGTGTGGGCCTGTGGATGCTTGCTAACCTGAAAGTCGGTCTGGCCGCCCGCCCCGGCGCGGAGGCCCGCTGGCCTCCCGGATGGGTTCAGTGTCGCTGGTCGGGGTCCTCGAAGAGCTCGATCAGCTTCTCCTTGAACTTGACGATGAAGGTCTTCTTGGCAGGGGCCTCGGCCACGGGGGCCTCGGGCAGGTCGGCGGGGAGCTCCTCATGGACCTCCTCGAGAGGCGCGGGGGGCGCCACGGCCAGCTCGGGGGCGTTGGCCTTGCGGCGCAGGCGCAACTGGTCCTCCTCGGCGAACCCTTTGAGCAGCAGGCCGATGCTGGTGGAGTAGATGGGGTCTTGCAGGCTCTCGTCCTTGCCGCCGCGGTTGATCTTGTCGGCGTTGAGCTTGCCCAGGTGGACATCCTGGCCCGTGCGCAGGCGGAACAGCTCGCACAGGTCGCGGAGCTGCGAGCCGCCGCCGGTCAGGGCGACCCCGGCGCCAAGCTGGCCGGCGATGCCGGAGGCGTCGATCTCGAAGTTGATGGCGTCGATGATCTCCTCCATGCGGGCCTGGATGATCTCGGTCAGGAACTTCACCGAGATCTCCTTGGGCCCTCGGCCGCTGATGCCGGGCACGCTGACGAACTTGTCCTCGGGGGCCGACTGGGCCAGGGCCATGCCGAACTGGATCTTGAGGGTCTCGGCGAAGCGGGCCAGGATGGAGCATCCCTCCTTGATGTCCTTGGTGACGATGTTGCCCCCGAAGGGGATGACGGCCGTGTGCCGGATGATGCCGTCGTGGAAGATGGCGATGTCGGTGGTGCCGCCGCCGATGTCCACCAGGGCCACGCCGGCCTCCTTCTCGTCGTCGGAGAGCACGGCCTCGGCCGAGGCCAGGGGCTCGAGGATCAGCTTGATGACCTTCAGGCCGATGCGCTCGACGCACTTCTTGATGTTGCGGGCCGAGGCCACCTGCCCCACCACGATGTGGAAGTCCGCCTCCAGGCGCTTGCACGACATGCCCACGGGGTTCTTCACGCCCGTCTCGTGGTCCACGATGTAGTTCTGCGGGATCACGTGGATGATTTCCTCGCCCGCCCCGATCGGGATGCGGAACATGTCGTTGGTCAGGCTCTCGACGGCGCCCAGGGTGATCTCGCCCACGGCCTCGTCGATGAACTTGTACCCCCGGTTGTGGATGCTCTTGATGTGCTGCCCGGCGATGCCCACGTAAACCTCCTTGAAGGTCACGCCCGAGTTGCGCTGGGCCTCCTCGACAGCCTTCTGGATGGCCGAGGCCGTCTCCTCGATGTTCAGGACGACCCCGCGCTTTACCCCCAGCGACTGGGCCTTGCCGACGCCCAGGATGGTGACTTTCCCGGTCTCATCCCTTTTTCCGGCCATTGCCACGATCTTGGTCGTGCCAATGTCGATTGCCGTTACGATTTGTTCATTCTCCATGTCTTGAAAACGATTTTTCAGGTTAGCGTTGATTGCGTTTCGCGTGTCTTGGGCTCATTCTCGAAGCCTTCCGACCACTTGGTCTTCATAGGTCAGGTCAATTTCCTTGTATCGGTTCCAGCCCACCTTCGGCATGGCCTCCTGGTAGAAGAGCCTGAGCCGGGCGAGCTTGCGCTCGAGCTCCTGGGGCTGCCCCAGCATCACCGTGTGCAGCCCGACCCGGGGAACCAGCTCCCAGCGGCCTTGCTCGTCCACGTAAACCTGCTCCAACTGGGCCTTCCAGAACGGGTCGCCGTCCACCAGGCTGGCCAGCTCGTACAGGCGCCAGAGCAGCGAGGGCTCCTGGCCTTGGGCCGGCGACGCCAGCTTCTGGCCGATGGCCGGGTGCTCCTCGACCCTCCCGTTGGCCACCAGCACCCGCGCGGCGAAGCGGCTCGAAAGCGGCACCACGCTGGCCTCGCGGTCCAGGTAGAAGCTCTCGCCCGAGCTCGTGAAGACCCGCAGGATGGGCATCCGCTGCCAGACTTCCACCCACAGGCGGCCCTGCTCGCCCTGGTAAACCTCCACCTCGCGCACGGCGGGCTGAAGCCGGACGAAGCGCTCCAGCGCGTCCAGGTCGATGGCCGACATGGGCTGGCTCTTCAGGCTGCCGAACTCCTCGTAGATGGCCGACAGCAAGACGTTCTCGTCCAGCAGGTAATTGTCCGACGAATCGACCACCACGACGCGGACGTCCTGGCAAGGCTCGGACCGGCGCGAGGACGAGACCATCCCCATCACCACCAGCAGGTAGAGCAGTGTGCCCAGCCACATCCATATCCTGGCGCCCATCTTCATGCGGAAACCGTTTTGGGTGATTCGGTCCGCCTTTCCAACAGCACCTCGCGCAGCGTGCCCACCAGGCGGTCGATGTCGCCGGCCCCGAGGCTGACGAACACCTGGGCCTGCTGGGCGCGCAGCCAGCCGGGCAGTTCTTCCTTCTGGACCAAGGCCTTGTCCTCCAGGGCCATGCGGCGCAGGAGCATCCGCGAATCCACGCCCTCGATGGGCGTCTCGCGGGCCGGATAGACCGGCAGAAGGGCCACGGCGTCGAAGCGGTCCAGGGCCTGGGCGAAGCCGTCGGCCAGGTCGCGGGTGCGGCTGAACAGGTGCGGCTGGAAGACCGCGGCCAGGCGCTGGCCCGGATGCAGCTCGCGCAGCGACTCGGCCAGGGCCTCGATCTCGCGGGGATGGTGGGCGTAGTCGTCCACGTAGGCCAGGCCGGGCAAGGCCAAGTGGTACTCGAACCGGCGCCAGACGCCGCGGAAGCTGGCCAGCCCCTCGCGGATCCGCCCGGCGTCCAGCCCCAGCAGCCAGGCGGCGGCCGAGGCCCCCAGGGCGTTCTCGAGGTTGACCCGCCCGGGCATGCCCAGCACGCAGTCCTCGATGGCCGCGCCGGGGCCCACCCAGCGGAAGCGGTGCCGTCCCTGCTCCACCCGCGCCTGCTCGGCGCGGAAGTCGCAAGCCGGGCCGAAGCCGTAGGTCAGCCGCCGAGGGCCTCCGGCCTGGGCCTCGAACAGCCCGGCCACCTTCTCGTTGACCAGCAGGAAGCCCTCGGGCCGCACCTGCCGGGCGAAGCCCTGGAAGGCCTCGACGACCTGCCCCAGGTCGCCATAGACCTCGAGGTGGTCGGGGTCAACGGCCGAGACGACGGCCCCGAAGGGGCTGAGCCAGAGGAACGACCGGTCGAACTCGTCGGCCTCGGCCACCACCAGGCAATCCTTGTCGTGGGGCGCGGGGCAGGGCAGGTAGTTGCTGTCGTAGTTGGCCGAGATGCCGCCCATGAAGCTGGCCACCGGCGCGCCGCCCTGGGCCAGCAGGTGGCTCAGGCAAGTGGCGATCGTGGTCTTGCCATGCGTTCCGGCCACGGCGATGCCCCTGCCCTGGTTGAAGATCCACCCCAGCACCTGCGCGCGCTTGGCCAGCTCGTAGCCCTGGGCGCGGAAATGCCGCATCAGGGGGCTGGCCTCGGGCATGGCGGGCGTCCAGACCACCAGCACTCCCTGTTTGTCGCGGAAGGCAGGCGGAAGGTTGCGGGCATCGTCCTCGAACGAGATTTCCGCTCCCAGCGCGGCCAGCGCGTCGGTGATGCGCGAGGCCGAGCGGTCGTAGCCCGCCACGGGCATCCCCAGCGCGAGGAAATGCCTGGCCAGGGCGCTCATGCCGACGCCACCGATGCCCACGAAGTATATGCGGCGGAAATCTTCCATCGTCAGTCTTGGTTTTCGGTCGTTGGGGCGCCTTGCGCGGCCTTGCCCAGTCCCATCTTCTTGAACTCTTTGGTTTCGGCCAGCAGCTCCACGCTCAGCTCGGAGGCGTCCACGCGGTTCATCTGCTCGCTGGCGTAGCCCAGGCTGAGCGCGCGGGTGCTTTCGAGCATGGCGTCGAGCCGCTCCATCCAGGCCAGGGCGTCCTTCTTGTCCACGTTGAACTGGTCGATCATGCGCATCTTGTAGAGCGAGGCCAGGATGGGCCGCTCGCCGTAGGGCTTCTGGAGCATCTCGCGCAGCTTGGCCTCGTCGAAGATCGAGTCGGGCAGGGCGTTGATGCGGCGCTCGACGTTGAGGAAGTAGTCCTGGAGATAGACGCTCACCTCGTGCTCCTCCGACTTCCAGAGGCCCCGGTAGGCCGCGAGGAACATGGCCCCGAGCAGCTTGGGGTTCTCGGTGCGGCGGCTCTCGCTGAGCTTGACCAGCTCGACGCGCAGGTCGCCGAGCTCCTGCTGCACCAGGGGGTAGTCGGCCATGGCGGCCAGCTCGTCGTAGGCGCCCAGGGCGAACTTGACGTCCGGGTCGGGCATGAGCGAGTCCTTGCCGTCGTTGGCGTAGGCCGAGAACATCTCCACCAGGGTGCGAGCGCTCCGGTAGGTCTTCATGCGGAGCATGGCCTTCTCGTAGGAAGGGTTCTCGTAGGGCTGGTAGCGGTAGAAGGTGTCGGAGAGGTTGATCAGCACCTCCACCTCCTGCGACAGGTGCTCGTCCACGAAGGTCTGCTTGTAGAGCATCTTGTAGAACTGGGCGAGCTTGTTCATGGCCTTGAGCTCGGCCTGGTCAACGCGATTCTGCACCTGTCCGCGGGTTTCGTAGCAGCCGCTGAGGCTCGCGAGGAGCAGCAGGGAGGCCAAGGCCCAGGCGGAGGAAAGTCGGCTAGTTTTCATGCTTCAGATTGTGTTGGTTTGGCAAAGGCCGAGCACCAGCCCGGCGATCTGGCGGGAAGCGTCGGGTTTGGATAGGGATTTGATTTTCAGGGCCATGTCGGCCAGCAGCCGAGGGTTTCCGGCCATTTCGAGGGCGCGCTCGACCAGCAGGGCCGGCGCCTGGGCGTCGGCGAGCATGGCGGCCGCTCCCTTGGAGACCAGGGCCATGGCGTTGCGGGTCTGGTGGTCCTCGGCCACGTTGGGCGAAGGCACCAGCAGGGTGGGCTTGCCGAGCAGGGCCAGCTCGGAGATGGTTCCGGCCCCAGCCCGGGAGACCACCAGGTCGGCGGCGGCGAAGGCCGCGCGCATGTCGGCGATGAAGGCCGCGAGGCGGACGCCGGAAAGGTCGAGCCCGCGCTGGGCGTGCTCGTCGCAGGCGCGCTGGCATCCGTCGAGGTAGGCCTTGCCGGTCTGCCAGAAGAACTGCGCGCCGCGCTGCCCGGCCAGGCGCTCCAAGGCCCCGGCCATGCCCCGGTTGAGGCTGGCCGCGCCGCCACTGCCCCCGAGCACCAGCACGGTGGTCCGGCCGGGGTCGAGGCCCAGGCTGGCGCGGGCCTCCTGCGGCGAGGGCAGGCCCTGGGCCAGGGCCTCGCGCACGGGGTTGCCCGTCAGGACGATCTTCTCCTTGGCGAAGAACTTCTCCATGCCCTCGTAGGCCACGCAGATGGTCGAGGCCGAGCGGGCCAGCAGGCGGTTGGTCAGGCCGGCGTGCGAGTTCTGCTCCTGCACCAGGCAGGGAACCCCCATGCGGGCGGCCTGCCAGAGCACCGGGCCGCTGGCGTATCCGCCCACGCCGACGGCCGCGTGCGGCCGGAAGGCGCGGAGCAGGTCCTTGGCCTGCCCCAGGCTGCGGGCCAGCTTGACGGGGAACGACAGGTTGCGCAGGGTCAGGCGCCGCTCCAGGCCCGCCACCGGCAGGCCCTCGATGCGGAAGCCCGCCGCGGGCACCTTCTCCATCTCGATCTTGCCCAAGGCGCCCACGAAGAGCAGCTCGGCATCCGGCTCGGCCGCGCGGATGGCCTCGGCGATCGAAATGGCGGGGAACACGTGTCCGCCCGTCCCACCTCCCGATATGACGATCCTCTTGCTCATTTCAAGACAGTTTGCTGGGGTTTGACGACGGCGGCCTCCGCCTGCGCTTCCCGGAGCTCCTGCTCGCGGCTGACGCTCAGGATGACGCCCAGGGCGGCGCTGGTGAAAAGGATGGAGGTGCCGCCCATGCTCACCATGGGCAGCGGCTGCCCCGTGACGGGGATGAGGTTGACCGAGACGGCCATGTTCACCATCGCCTGCAAGACCAGGCTGACGGCCAGGCCCACGACCAGCAGGGCCGAGAAGTGGTCCTCGCAGAGCTTGGCCAGCCGGATGGCCCGCCAGAGCAGGGTCAGGTAAACGAGCATCACGAAGATGCCGCCCAGCAGCCCGTACTCCTCGATGACGATGGCGTAGATGAAGTCGGAGTACGGGTGGGGCAAGTAGTTGCGCTGGGCGCTCTTGCCGGCGCCCTTGCCGAAGATCCCGCCCGAGGCCACGGCGATCTTGGCGTGCTCGGCCTGGTAGTTGTCGCCCTGGTCGCTCACGAAGGTCTCCACGCGGTTGAACCAGGTCTCGACCCTAGACTCGCCAGGCATGAGCTTGGCACCCAGCACGAAGAGCAGCGCCAGGGTCACCACGATGCCCGCCACCCCGGCCATGTAGGCCATGCTGGCCCTGCCGACGAACAGCAGCACCATCACCGTGGCGAACATCAGCACGGCCGTGGAAAGGTTGGCCGGGAAGACCAGGCCGCTGGCCAGCACGGCCGCGCCGATGGCGAAGTTCAGCGCCGCCTGGCGCTCCGGCTCCGACTCCTGGCTCTCGGCCAGCTTGCGGGCCACCAGGACCACCAGGGCCAGCTTGGCCACGTCGGAGGTCTGGAAGCTCAGCCCGATCAGGGGGATGCTCAGCCAGCGCGAGGCCTGGTTGACGTTCAGCCCGAAGAAGAGCGTGAAGAGCAGGAAGACGATGCCCACCACGAAGAAGGGCATGGCCACCGAGCGCAGGTAAGGGATGGGAACCTGGTGGACCAGCACCATGCCGATGATGCCCAGCAGCCAGAACTTCAGGTGCCGGAAGATGTAGAAGGAGGTGTCGCCATCCTGGTAGCGGAAGGCCAGGGCGCCCGTGGCGCTGTAAACAGCCAGGAGCGAAACCAGGAACAGGATCAGGACTATCATCCAGATCACCCTGTCACCGCGCAGCAGGCTTTTCAAGCGTTCGAGCAATTCCATTCCTTGTCTTTTTTCGGGTTGTGGTGGAAGGTGGCCTCCGGCCAAGATCAGAGTTCGCGGACGGCGGCCTTGAACTGGTCGCCGCGGTCTTCGTAGGACTTGAACCAGTCGAAGCTGGCGCAGGCGGGGCTGAGCAGCACGCTGTCGCCCTGGTCGGAAAGGCGGAAGGCCTCGGCCACGGCGTGGCGCATGTCGCGGGCCTCGACGGTGTAGATGCGGCTGGCGTAGCGGGCCATGATCTTGCGGTTGTCGTTGCCGATGCAGACGATCGCCTTGACGCGGGCGGCCACGAGCTCGTCGAGCTGGCCATAGTCGTTGCCCTTGTCCACCCCGCCGACCATCCAGACCGTGGGCCCCTCCATGCTCTGGAGGGCGTACCAGGTGGCGTTGACGTTGGTGGCCTTGGAGTCGTTGAAGAAGTTGACCCCGCGCAGGCTCATGACCAGCTCCAGGCGGTGGGCCTCGTTCTCGAAGGTGCGGAGGCTCTCGCGGATGTCATGCTTGCGGATCTTCATCAGGCTGCCCACCGCGGCGGCGGCCAGCGAGTTGCTCGCGTTGTGCGGCCCTTTCAGGGCCAGTTCGTCCATGGACATGATTTCTTCCTCCTGTTTGTTTTGGTTGATGAAAAGCTTCCCTTCGCGGACGAAGGCGGCCTGCCCCTTCTCAGTGTGGATCGAGACGGAGTGCTTGATGGCCTTGAGCGTTCGCTTGAGCACCTCCTGGGCCAGGGTGGGGTCGTCGAGGCAGAACACCATGTGGTGGTGCCCCTTCTGGTTGACGGCGATGCGGAACTTGGAGTCCACGTACTGCTCGAAGCGGTGGTTGTAGCGGTCGAGGTGGTCGGGGGTGATGTTGAGCATCACGGCGATGTCCGGGGCGAAATCGACGATGCCGTCGAGCTGGAAGCTGCTGAGCTCGAGCACGAAGACCTGGCGCTCGGCGGCCGCCACGGCCCGGGCGAAGCTGTGGCCGACGTTGCCGGCCAAGCCGACGTCGAGGCCCGCGCTGGCCAGCATGTAGTGGATGAGCTTGGTGGTGGTGGTCTTGCCGTTGGTGCCCGTGATGCCGATGATGAAGGCCTCGGTGTGCCAGCCCGCGAACTCGATCTCGGAGACCACGAGGATGCCCGCCGCGCGCAGGCCCACGACCACGGGCGCGTCCATGGGGATGCCCGGGCTCAGGACGGCCAGGTCGGCGTCGAGCAGGCGCTCCATGCTGTGCGCGCCCTCCTCGAAGGGCACCAGCGCCTGGGCCAGCTCGCGCTTGTGCTCAGGGCTGATGGCGCCCTTGTCGGTCACGAAAACCTCGTGGCCCTTGGCCTTGGCCAGCAAGGCCGCCCCGACGCCGCTCTCTCCGGCGCCCAAAACAACGACTTTCTTCATCGGATCTTCAGGGTTACGATGGTTAGCACGGCCAGCAGGATGCCCACGATCCAAAACCGGGTCACGATCTTGGACTCGGGCAGGCCCGCCTTCTGGTAATGGTGGTGCAAAGGGGCCATCAGGAAGACGCGCCTGCCCTGGCCATATTTCTTGCGGGTGTATTTGAAGTAGCTCACCTGGAGCATGACGGACAGGTTCTCGACCAGGAAGATGCCGCAGAGGATGGGGATGAGCAGCTCCTTGCGGATGATGATGGCGAAGACGGCGATGATGCCGCCCAAGGTCAGGCTGCCCGTGTCGCCCATGAAGACCTGCGCCGGGTAGGAGTTGTACCAGAGGAAGCCGATGGTCGCCCCGATGAAGGAGGCCATGAACACCACCAGCTCGCCCGTGTGGGGCAGGTACATGATGTTGAGGTAGTCGGCGTAGATCACGTTGCCCGAGACGTAGGCCAGCACGCCCAGCGTAACGCCGATGATGGCCGAGGTGCCCGTGGCCAGGCCGTCCAGCCCGTCGGTGATGTTGGCGCCGTTCGAGACCGCCGTGATGATGACGATCACCAGCACCACGAAGATCAGCCAGCCCCAGCGCTGCGCCTGCTCGCCCATGAAGCCGACCAGCCAGGCGTAGTCGAACTCGTTGTCCTTGACGAAGGGGATGGTCGTCTCGGTGGACTTGACATCCTGCTGCACGTAGGGCAGCGAGCGGTCGATCCCCTCGGTAACTTCCACGAAGCGCCCATCCTGCTCGGTGTAAACCTTGCGGATGACGGCCTGGTCGCTCAGCAGCAGCGTCAGGCCCACGATCAGGCCCAGGCCCACCTGCCCCACGACCTTGAACTTGCCCTTGAGGCCCTCCTTGTTCTTGCGGAAGACCTTGATGTAGTCGTCGAGGAAGCCGATGCCGCCCAGCCAGAGCGTGGTAACGACCATCAGGATGACGTAGGTGTTGCTGAGCCTGGCCACCAGCAGGGTCGGCACCAGGATGGCGCCGATGATGATCAGCCCGCCCATGGTGGGCGTTCCCTGCTTCTGGTACTGCCCCTCGAGGCCCAGGTCGCGGACCGTCTCGCCGATCTGCTGGCGCTGAAGCAGCCCGATGACCTTTTTGCCGAAGACCATCGAGATCAGCAGGGACAGTATCACAGCCAGGGCCGAACGGAACGAGAGGTATCCGAACAGGCCCGCGCCAGGCACGTCCAACTGGTCCAAGTAGTCGAAAAGGTAATACAGCATGTCGGCTTCTTTTGGAGGGTTGCTCAGGCTAAGGATTGGAAAGCGCGCCGGACGGCCTCGCGGTCGTCGAAGGGTAAGCGCTGCCCCTTGATTTCTTGGTAGGTCTCATGGCCCTTGCCGGCCACCAGCACCACGTCGCCCGGCCGGGCCTCGCGGCAGGCCCTGGCAATGGCCGATTCCCTGTCGGCCAGGGTCTCGACCTTGCCCAGGTCGCCCAGGGGCACCCCGGCCATCATCTGGCGGAGGATCTCCTCGGGGTCTTCCGAGCGGGGGTTGTCGGAGGTCAGATAGACCCTGTCGCTGTGCTCGACGGCGGCCTTGGCCATCATCGGGCGCTTGCCCGGGTCCCTGTCGCCGCCTGCGCCGACTACCGTGATCACCCGCTGGCCCGGGCGCGTCGCCTTGGCGATGGCCTCCAGCACGTTGAGCAGGGCGTCGGGCGTGTGGGCGTAATCGACGACGGCCACCACGCCCGAGGCTGAGCGCAAGGCCTGGAACCGCCCATCGACGGGCGGGAGCACGCTCAGCGCGGGCAGGAGCCTCTCGTGCCCGACGCCCAGCAGCCGCCCCACGGCGTAGGCCGCGAGCAGGTTGTAGGCGTTGAACTCGCCCGGCAGGCCCACCCAGACCTGGTCCTTGCCCAGCTCCAGGCAGAGGGCGTCCATGTGGCTCTCCACGAGCCGGGCCTTGAACTCGGCCATGGAGCGCAGCCCGTAGCCGTGCTGGCTGGCCTTGCAGTTCTGGAGCATCACCCGGCCGTTCTTGTCGTCGAAGTTGCTGAGCGCGAAAGCGTCCTTGGGCAGTTGGTCGAAGAAGCTCTTCTTGGCGGCCAGGTAGTTGGCGAAGGTCTTGTGGTAGTCGAGGTGATCGCGGGTCAGGTTGGTGAACACGCCGCCGCGGAAGCGCAGGCCCGCCACCCGGTTCTGGACCATGGCGTGCGAGCTGACCTCCATGAAGCAGTACTCGCACCCGGCCTCGACCATGCGGGCCATGAGCGCGTGCAGCTCCAGGGCGTCGGGCGTGGTCATGCGGCTGGGCTCGACCTGCCGGCCCACCCGGTTGGCGATGGTGGAGACCAGCCCCGCGGGGTGGCCCAGCTCCTGGAACAAGTGGTAGAGCAGGTGTACCGTGGTGCTCTTGCCGTTGGTGCCCGTGACGCCCACCAGCCGCAGCTTCGACGAGGGCTTGCCGAAGAAGTTGTCGGCGGCAAGGCCCAGGGCCAGGGCCGGGTCGGCGGCCACGACGTAGGCCACGCCGGGGCGCGGCGCGGCGGGCGCCTCCGGGGCCAGCACGGCCACGGCCCCCGCCTCGAGGGCCTGGTCGATGAAGCGCTGGCCATCCACGCGGCTGCCGGGCAGGGCGAAGAAGAAGTCGCCCGCCTGCACCCGCCGCGAGTCGATCGCCAACTGGCGGACCTCCACCTGGCCGGGGCCGATGATTTCCCGATAGGGGACCTGTTCCAATATTTGGCTGAGCTTCATCACGGCTTATCCAAGTTCTATGGTTATGGCTTGCCCGGGGCTGAACTGCGTGCCCTGCTCCAAGGACTGGGCGCGCACGCGGCCGCGCCCCCGGAGCACCACTTTCAGTCCGACGCTCTCGAGCAGATAGACGGCGTCCATGGCCCCCATGTCCATGACCGAAGGGACGCTCCGGGCCGAGGGGAAGGCGGCCTCGGTGTAGAGGACGTGGTCGTCCTGGCGGCTGGTCCGCACCCAGTTGGTGGCGATGGGCCCCTCCTGGCGGACGGGCACGCCCAGGGCGTCCAAGACCCTGTCGAGGTCCGGCCGGTAGCCGCTGGTGGAATAGGGCATGTCGGCCAGGCGCGAGGGGCTGGCGTTGACGGGCGGCAGGATGTCGAGGCTGGCCACGTAGAGCTTCTCGGCGATCTCCTTGAAGACGGGCGCGGCCACGGCGCTGCCGTAGTAGTTGCCGCTGGGGTTGCTCACCACCACCACGCACGAGTACTTGGGCCTGTCGGCGGGGAAGTACCCGCAGAAGGAGGACAGGTAGCTGACCTGCTGTCCGTTGCGGCGGTAGCCCTCGTTGCGGTCGGCCACCTGGGCGGTGCCCGTCTTTCCGGCGATGCTGAAATGCTCGTTGCGGATGTTGCTGGCCGTTCCGTTCTCGACCACGCCGAGCAGCATGCGCTGCGCCTTCTGGATGGTCTGGCTGGAGCTGATGGAGTTGTTGAGCACGACCACGGGCAGCTCCCGCACGACGGTGCCGAGCTGCCGTACCTCCTTGACGAACCTGGGGCGGACCAGCCGCCCGCCGTTGGCCACGGCGTTGTAGAAGGCCAGGGTCTGCAGCGGGGTCAGGCGAAGCTCGTAGCCCAGCGACATCTGGGCCGGGGAGAGGTTCCACCAGAGCGAGTCGCCCGGGTACTTGATGTGGGGGCTGCCCTCGCCCTCGAACTCGATGCCCAGGGGCGAGTTCAGGCCCATGGCGTAGAGCCTGTCCACGAAGCGCGTGGGCATGGACTGGTAGTTGTCCTGGATGATGGAGGCCACGCCGACGTTCGAAGAGACCTCGAAGACGTGCTGGGCAGAGATCTTGCCGTAGCCGCCGGGCTTGGTGTCGCGGATGGTGAAGTCTCCCGGGAAGGTCCTGCTGCCGCGGCCGGTGTCGATGGTGTCGTCGAGGTCCACGACGCCGTCCTCGAGGGCCACCATCATGGAGGCGAGCTTGAAGGTCGAGCCCGGCTCGGTGGCGGTGCCGATGGCGTGGTTGTAGTTCTCCTTGTACTCTTGCGAGACGGTGTCGAGCGAGAGGTTGACGATGGCCTTGACGTCGCCCGTGGCCACCTCCATGACCACGGCGCAGGCCCACTCGGCCCTGTGGCTCGAGGCCTGGCGGAGCAGCGCCTGGTGGGCGATGGACTGGAAGTCGAGGTTGATGGTCGTCACGATGTCGAGGCCGTCCTTGGGGTCCACCTGGTTCTTCTGGTAGTCGGGCACCCAGATTCCGCCGGGCAGGCGCTTGACGTGGCGCATCCCCGGCTCGCCGCGGAGCTCGGCGTCGTAGGCGCCTTCGAGGCCCACGCCCGAGACGTCTGCGGCCTCGAGGACGTAGCCCACGGTGCGCGAGGCCAGGTCGCCGTTGGGCTTGACGCGGGTGTTGCGCTGCTCGACGATGATGCCCCCCTTGTAGGGCCCGAGGCGGAGGATGGGGAAGCCCTTGGCCTTCTGGAGCTCGTCGTAGCTGAGGTCGCGGCGCAGCAAATGGTAGCGCGAGCCCTCGCGGCGGGCGTTGAGCAGGTCGGTCAGGTACTGGCCGGCCGTCTTGTCGGGGAAGGCCTCGGCCAGGCAGAAGGCCAGCGAATCGACGTTCTGGCTGAACACCTGGTCGCTGAGGCCGTCGCTGAGCAGGTCCATGCGGAGCTCGTAGAGGGGGACCGACGCGGCCAGCAGCCTGCCGTCCTCGGCCAGGATCTGCCCGCGGCTGGGCAGCACGGGCTCCTCGGCCTGGCTGAGCTGCTCGGCCTTCAGGATCCAGACGTCGCCCTGCCAGAATTGCAGGTACACGACCCTGGCGACCACGGCGATGCCGAAGGCGGCGAAGAGCAGGTAAACCAAGTTCGCCCTCCAAGCTATTTCCCTCATGGTCTCGTTCATGGCCGTCTCTCGAGTATGACGTTGGGCGGGACGTCCGACTCGGACAGCCCCAGGTTGTTGGTCTCTATCTGGCGGGCCACCTCGGCCTGGTTGGTCATCTTCATGAGCTGGGAGGCCACGTCCATGGACTCGGACTTGAGGTCCTTGATGTCCTTCTCGAGGTGGGCCATCTCGATGGCGGCCCGTTCGGCGCCGTTGCGGTTGGCGATGTGTACCACGGCGATGGCCACGCCCAAGAGGACCACGCCGATCTGGCGCAGCAGCATCTGCCGGAGGAAGTCCCCGCTGAGCAGTCCTTGGAAGGCCACCTTCTTGGCGCTCATGCGTCTCGCTTTTGTGCCACGCGGAGCTTGGCGCTCCGGGCGCGCGGGTTGCGGTCCAGCTCGTCCTGGTCGGGCACGACCACCTTGCGGTTGACGGGCACGAGGGGCCCTGTGGGCGCCCCAAGCACTTCCTGCTCGGGCGTGAGCTCGAACTCGCCCGTCCGGAAGAAGCTCTTGACCAGCCGGTCTTCGAGGGAGTGGTAGGTGATCACGGCCAGCCTTCCGCCGGGCACCAGGGCCTGCGTGGCCTGCTCGAGGAAATCCTTGAGGGCGGCGAGCTCCTGGTTGACCTCGATGCGGATGGCCTGGAACACCTGGGGCATCAGCTTCAGGGCCACGGCCTTGCCCACGGTCTGCTCGACGACCCTGGCCAGGTCGGTGGTGGTGCGCAGGGGCGCGGCGCGGCGGCCGGCCTCGATGGCCTGGGCTATCTTCCGCGCGCCCCTGACCTCGCCCCCGTGGAAGAGGACGTCGGCCAGCCGGGCCTGCGGGTAGTGGTTGAGCACGTCCTTGGCCGTGAGCGACGCCGCCTGGTTCATGCGCATGTCGAGCTCGGCCTCGAACCGGAAGGAGAACCCCCGCTCGGGCATGTCGAGGTGGTGCGACGATACCCCGAGGTCGGCCAGCGCGCCGTGTATCTTCGGCGCCCCGAGGAAGCGCAAGTAGTTGGAGGTGTGGCGGAAGTTGGCCTGGATGAACCGCAGCCGCGGGTCGCCAGTGACGTTGGCCTGCGCCTGCTTGTCCTGGTCGAAGGCCAGCACCCGCGCCTGCGGCCCGAGCCGCTCGAGCATGGCCCTGCTGTGCCCGCCGCCGCCGAATGTGGCGTCCAGGTAGGTGCCCTGCGCGTCCCAGAGCAGCAGCTCCAGGGTCGGCTCCAGCAAGGCCGGTATGTGGTAAACTTCTCCTGCCATCAGTTTTCTCCTCCCAGTATCTTTTGCGCCAGGCTGGCGAACTGCTGTTGGTCCATGGCCAGCCGCTCGTGCTGCTCCTTGGCCCAGACCTCTATCTTGCCATCGACGCCCGCCAGCACCAGGTCCTTGTCGGCCCCGATCGCATCCAGCAGGCGCTTGGGGATGAGCATCCGTCCGCTCGCGTCCAGCGGGCACTCGGCCTCTCCCCTGTGGAACTCCCGCAAGAAGCGGTTGTGCTCCGGGTTGTAGGGGTTCAGCCTCGCCCTTACCAATTCGACTTGTCTCTGCCATTCTTCCATCGTGTAAACTACCAGGCAATTTTCGTAGATGTCCTTTTTTACCACAAAACTTTCAGAGGCCTCCGGAGGCATCTGCTTCTTGAAGGCCGAAGGGAAGTTGATCCTCCCCTTGGCGTCCAGCTTGCAGTCGTAATCTCCGATGAATGAGGTCATGGTCGGTGGTTGAAGGTGAAGCACGGGTTTAGCACAATGCGACAATCTCCTATACCCCAGAGCAATAGCCAGAAAGTACTTGAAAATCAGGCCAAAATCTCGGGTTTTTTAGAGCGTTGCCAAAGTGTAAAAATAAAGAATTTTCTCCACTTCCAACCACTTTGCCCCACTTTTCCCCACCTTGCCGACTCACATTCGGGTCCTCCGACCCAAAGCCCGCTCAAAAGGCGGCTCTTCCCTTGTGGCCAATTTATTTTTCAATAAATTTGCCCATGAAGGCCCATCGGCATCAGCTCGAGTGCAAAAATAAAAAGTTTTTCCGTATTTTTTAAATGGATGAAAAAAACTATTGACCTAGACGATGTCCTCGCGCGGAAAAGCCCAAGGCTTCACCGCTGGCTACCAAGCATCTTGACCCATTATCTAAAGAAAATAATCCATCAGGAAGAAATCAACGAAATCATCATTCGCTACGGAAACCTGCGGGGAATCGACTTCAACAATGCCGTGGTCGCCCATTTCGGCTACCAGATCGAGGTCGAAAATGCCGGAAAAGTTCCCAAGGGCCCCGCCTATGTATTTTTTGCGAACCATCCCTGGGGCGGAATGGACGGCCTGGTGCTCATGCAGGAGGTCACGCGCCATTTTGGCCCCAGCCAGTTCATCGTCAACGACCTGCTGAAGGCCATCGAGAACTTCGGGGAGATCTTCGTGGGGGTGAACACCCTGGGCCGCAGCAGCCCGGAGCAAATACGCCAGCTCGAGGCCGCCTTCGCCGGGCCCGGCAACGTGATAGTGTTTCCCGCGGGCCTGGTCTCGCGGCGCCAGGGCGGCCAGGTGCGCGACTTGGCCTGGAAGACCACCTTCCTCCGGCTGGCGCTCGCCCACGGCAAGGCCCTGGTGCCCGTCCATGTCGAAGGCGAGCTCAGCCCCTTCTTCTACCGCCTGCACCGCTTGCGCAAGGCCTTCGGCATCAGGGCCAACATCGAGATGCTCTTCCTGGTGGACGAGATGTTCAAGACCCGCCGCCAATCGATCCGCCTGCGGCTTGGAGAGCCGATTCCTCCGAGCTTTTTCGGCAAAGGCCGGGATCTGGGCATGTGGACGGAAAGGCTTAAATCCTATCTTTACCAAATGCCAGCCACCTCCCTCACTTTCCAAGAGCAATGCGCCCATGAAAGCGATCGCAACTGAGACTCCCCGCCAAGAACTGCGGCGGGAGCTCCGGCCCGAGTTCTTCGTCAGGAAGACCAACTTCGGCAAGAACGAGATCTACATCTTCACGGCCGCCCAGGCCCCCCTGCTCATGCGCGAGGTGGGACGCCTGCGCGAGCTTTCGTTCCGCCAAAGCGGCGGGGGCACCGGAAACGAGCTGGACATCGACCCCTTCGACACCCAAGGCGAGCCCTACCGCCAACTGGTGGTCTGGAACCCCGAGGACCAGGAGATCGTGGGCGGCTACCGCTTCCTGGCGCTGGACGCCGGCAATCTGCCAAGGCTCTTCCCCAACGGCATGGCGACCACGCACCTGTTCGACTTCAGCCCGAGGTTCGTCCGGGAGTTCCTCCCCCACACCATCGAGCTCGGCCGATCGTTCGTGCAGCCCAAGTACCAGTCCTCCCAAAACCATAACCGGCAGGGCATCTTCTCGCTCGACAACCTCTGGGACGGCCTGGGCAGCCTGGTGGTGGACTATCCCCACGTGCGGTACTTCCTCGGAAAAGTGACCATGTACCTGAACTTCGACCCCTACGGCCGCGACCTGATCCTGCACTTCCTCCGCCAGGTCTTCCCCGACGCCTGCCAGCTCGCCCGGCCATGGGCGCCCTTGGAGCTCCACCAGCCCGAGACCTTTCCGCAGACGCTGTTCCTCGAAGGAGGCTACCCCGAGAAGCACCGCCAGCTCGTGGCCCTTCTCCGCGACCGCGGGCTGTCCGTGCCGCCGCTGATCAACGCCTACATGAACCTCTCATCGACGATGCGCACCTTCGGCACCTCCCTGAATAGCACATTCGGCCAAGTCGAAGAGACGGGAATCCTCATCAGCCTGGCCGACATCTACGAGACGAAGATCCGGCGCTACGTCGAGCCTTACGCCCGAACCAAGTCAAAAGACTGAGGGGTCACTCGATCTTGGTGTAGTCAACCTCCGACTCCACCACCCACGAGTTGGAGTAGTGCTCCAGGATCTGCTTCCTGAAGACCAGCGCGTCGTTCTTCTTGCGGAAATCACCGGCCATCACCTTCCAGAAGGGCGACTGGAAACTGACATAGGACGACATGAAAGGATGCCTCCTCTCGAAAAGCTCCTTGGTCTGCTCCGCCTCCATCCGGGCATTCTGGCCCGACCCGTAGTAGATCTGGACCCGGTAGCCCGTCACCCCCTCGCGCGCCTCGTTCAGTTCGACATGGCGCGCCACCAGGTGGCCCAGCCGCGGATCCTGCACCAGCACCACGCCATCCGAAGAGCTGTAGCTCGGGAGGCCCGCGACTTGTCCTAGGCTGAAGCGCTGGTCCTGGCCCATGGCTGGACCCAGAAGCCCAACCAGCGCCAAGGACATGCCCGCAAAAAAGATTCTAGTTTTCATGCCTGCTCAGGTTCATTTGTTTGATTTGGTCGATTTCAATCTTCTTCCGGAGGAACAAGAAGCCCACCACGACGAAGCCCTTTACCTCCAGCTTGGCATCCTGGTCGGCCATGGCCGCGAGAACCTTCTGGCTATTGAAGAGCAACTCGAGAAGGTTCACCTCCAGCGTAAAAAGGAAAGGGGTTTCAGACCTCCTGAGGATCCTTATCTTGTTGGTAGCATTGACTTTGCCCAGCTCGACCCCATCCATGCCAACAGCCAAATCTACCTCTTTGATCTTGAAGGCGACCCGGTTGGGGTTCTCGATGGGAATGGTGATGTCGAAAGCCACGCGCCCGGGGCTGGCCTGGGCGAACTCTAGCTTCTGCAGCTCACCGAACTGGGGCTGCTGCACCTTGCATGAAGCCAAGGCGAGCGAAGTGGCCAAGAGCAATGCTAGTATGACTTGCCTTTTCATGGGGAGGTTGGTTTGGGGAGCGCTTTTCAGGCATGTGGTCCATGGTCACCCAGGCATATCCACGCCCAGCGCCAATCGAGGAAGGCTCTGTGGATGCTTACCGAACGCATGGGCCGCCTCGGGAAGAAGCCGCGTTCCTTGTCCGTTCGAAAAGAGAGGCGGGCGCCCTCCCCAAGGGGAAGGCGCCCGCGCTATGGGTGGGGCGGCCACCTGCTCTCCCACCCTCTAGGGGCAGTACCATCGGCGCTGGCGGGCTTAACTTCTCTGTTCGGGATGGGAAGAGGTGTGTCCCCGCCGCCTTGCCGCCTCCATGTCTGTCCAGGCCGCGCGGCCCCCGCCCCCGCCTTGGGGGGAGGGCGCGCGGCGCCATGTCCGGGGGACCCGGCCCCCGCGCCTTGCGGCGGGGGGGTCCGGTGGTGAAGCCTTCGGGGGCCCTGGAGGCCCTCGGGCGATTAGTACCGCTCGGCTGGCGGGTCGCCCCGCTCGCACCTGCGGCCTATCGACGTGGTAGTCTCCCACGGCCCTGCTTGGGGAGGATTCATCTCGAGGTGGGCTTCGCGCTTAGATGCCTTCAGCGCTTATCCCGTCCGCACGCCGCTACCCAGCCGTGCCGCTGGCGCGACAACTGGCTCACGGGAGGTGCGTCGGTCCCGGTCCTCTCGTACTAGGGACCGCTCCCCTCAATCCTCCGACGCCCGCGGCAGATAGGGACCGAACTGTCTCGCGACGTTCTGAACCCAGCTCGCGTGCCACTTTAATGGGCGAACAGCCCAACCCTTGGGACCTTCTCCAGCCCCAGGATGTGACGAGCCGACCCTGTTATCCCCGGCGTACCTTTTATCCTTTGAGCGACGGCCCTTCCACTCGGGACCGCCGGATCACTATGCCCCGCTTTCGCGCCTGCCCGGCCCGTCGGCCTCGCAGTCAGGCGCCCTTGTGCCATTGCGCTCCGCGGACGGTTGCCATGCGTCCTGAGGGCACCTTTGGGAGCCTCCGTTACCCTTTTGGAGGCGACCACCCCAGTCAAACTACCCGCCTGGCGCAGTCCCCCCTCGCGGGGGTTAGGCCCCGGACGCGCGAAGGGCCGTATTTCAAGGGCGGCTCCCCGGGGGCTGGCGCCCCCGGCTCACGGCCTCCGGCCTATCCTACACGTCACGCGCCCTGGGCCTGCGCCAAGCTGCAGTGAAGGTGCACGGGGTCTTTCCGTCCCGCCGCGGGTGGCCGGCATCTTCACCGGCACTACAATTTCACCGAGCCCATGGCCGAGACAGCGCCCAGATCGTTACACCATTCGTGCAGGTCGGAACTTACCCGACAAGGAATTTCGCTACCTTAGGACCGTTATAGTTACGGCCCGCGGGTTGACGGCTCCCCTTAACCTTCCGGCACCGGGCAGGTGTCAGGCCCTATACGTCGGCTTTCGCCTTGGCAGAGCCCTGTGTTTTTGGTAAACAGTCGCCTGGGCCGTTCCTCTGCGGCCGCGCGTCGCCGCGCGGCGCCCTTTCTCCCGAAGTTACAGGGCCATTTTGCCTAGTTCCTTGGCCATGGTTCACTCGAGCGCCTCAGTATCCTCTACCCGGCCACCTGTGTCGGTTTGCGGTACGGTCGGCGGACGGCTGAAGGAACGCGCGGTTTTCTTGGCGGCTCTGTGGGGCGGCTGTCCGTCCGCCCGGGGGCTCGCGGTACTGTCGGGGTTCGGGGTCGCCCCCTACTCCCCTTCAACGCGCTGTTCCGTCAGCGCGCGCGCCTTGTCTCGCCGCGTCCCGCGCGGACCACCGTCCGCCGGCACGGGAATGTTCACCCGTTTCCCGTCGGCGTGGCCTCGCGGCTTGGCCTTAGGGGCCGGCTGACCCGGGACCGATTAGCGTTGTCCCGGAAACCTTGGCCTTCCGGCGTGGGGGTTTCGCGCCCCCATTGTCGTTACTCATGCCTACATTTTCGTTTCCCGAGGCTCCACCGCCCCTCGCGGGACGGCTTCGACGCCGCGGGAACGCTCCCCTACCGATCGGCCATCGCTGGCCTATCCCGCCGCTTCGGCGGCGCGCTTCACGCCCGGTCATCATCCGTGCGGGGCCGCTCGACCAGTGAGCTGTTACGCACTCTTTGAATGGATGGCTGCTTCCAAGCCAACATCCTAGCTGTCTGCGCAGCCCCACCCCGTTCGTTCGACTCAGCGCGCCCTTGGGGGCCTTAGCGGGCGGTCCGGGTTCTTTCCCTCTCGGCGCGGGACCTTAGCACCCCGCGCCTCACTCCCGGCGAGCACGCCGCGGCATTCGGAGTTCGCCTGGAGTCGATAGGCGGCGAAGCCCTCTCATCCAAACGGTGGCTCTACCTCCGCGGCGCTCGGCGCCGGGGCTGCACCCAAATGCATTTCGGGGAGTACGAGCTATTTCCCAGTTTGATTGGCCTTTCACCCCTACCCCCGGCTCATCCGAGGACTTTTCAACGTCCACCGGTTCGGCCCTCCACCCCGTTTCACCGGGGCTTCGGCCTGGCCAGGGGTAGATCACAAGGTTTCGCGTCTGCCCCGTCCGACTCCTTTTCGCCCGTTTCGGACTCGCTTTCGCCACGGCTCCGGCGCTGAGCGCCTTAACCTGGCCGGACGGGAGCAACTCGTAGGCTCATTATGCAAAAGGCACGCGGTCACCGCACTTGGCGGCTCCCACAGTTCGCGGGCGGCCGGTTTCAGGGTCTCTTTCACCCTCCTGTCCGGAGTGCTTTTCACCTTTCCCTCACGGTACTGGTCCACTATCGGTCTCCACGGAGTGTTTAGCCTTGCCGGGTGGTCCCGGCGGATTCAGGCAGGATTTCTCGTGTCCCGCCCTACTCAGGTACGGCCGGGACGGCCTTCGCGGCGGGGTACGGGGCCTTCACCCTCTGCGGCGCGCCTTTCCAGGCGCTTCCCCCGCGCTCCGGCCGCCCCTGGCGGCCGCCCTACAACCCCGGGCCCGCCTCGACGGGCCCGGTTTGGGCTCTTCCCTTTTCGATCGCCACTACTGGGGGAATCGATCTCTCTTTCTTTTCCTCCGGGTACTTAGATGTTTCAGTTCCCCGGGTTGGCTCCCCCCCCTCGCGGGGCGGGGTGCCGCGGTGCGCCCGCGGCGGGTTGCCCCATTCGGACACCCGGGGGTCGCCGGCCATTTGCGCCTCGTCCCGGATTTTCGCAGCTTGTCGCGTCCTTCGTCGCCTCGTGGAGCCTAGGCATCCTCCGACCGCCCTATTGGGCCTCTCTGAGGGTCCAGCGGCCGCAGCCCGCCTCGCGGCGGGAGGCGGCCTCCCTCTGGCTTCACCAGCCCCCTGGCCCTCGCGGGCCGGGGGCGTCCCCTGCGTGTTTTTCGGTCTCCGCCCTGCTTCCCCCCTCCGGGGGCGGGCGACTGGAATACCGTGTGGAGAATGCCGGAGTCGAACCGGCGACTTCCTGCGTGCAAGGCAGGCGCTCTGGCCAGCTGAGCTAATCCCCCTCCTCAAGAACCGTCCCGGAGCGCCGCCCCGGAACGCGTAGTCCCGGGCGGACTCGAACCGCCGACCCCGACATTATCAGTGTCGTGCTCTAACCGGCTGAGCTACGGGACTCGTCCGGCCTTCCCACTGGGGAAGGCCCGCTCTCGGCGCCGGGGGGCGCGGGGGGAAAGGGGCGGGGCCGGACGGCCGCGCGGGATTCCAGAAAGGAGGTGTTCCAGCCGCACCTTCCGGTACGGCTACCTTGTTACGACTTAGCCCCAGTCACCTGTCTCGCCCTAGGCCGCCCCTCGCGGCGGCGGACTTCAGGCGCCCCAGGCTTCCATGGCTTGACGGGCGGTGTGTACAAGGCCCGGGAACGTATTCACCGCGCCGTGGCTGATGCGCGATTACTAGCGAATCCGGCTTCACGGAGTCGGGTTGCAGACTCCGATCCGAACTGGGACCGGCTTTCGGGATCCGCTCCGCGTCGCCGCGTGGCTTCCCGCTGTGCCGGCCATTGTAACACGTGTGTCGCCCCGGACGTGAGGGCCGTGCTGACTTGACGTCGTCCCCGCCTTCCTCGCGGCTTGCGCCGGCAGTCCCGCCAGAGTCCCCGGCTTGAACCGTTGGCAACTGGCGGCGGGGGTTGCGCTCGTTATGGGACTTAACCCGACACCTCACGGCACGAGCTGACGACAGCCATGCAGCACCTAGGGGGGAGTCCCGTGGGAAAGGGCCCTCTCGGGCCCACGCGCCCCCCTTTCAAGCCCGGGTAAGGTTCCTCGCGTATCATCGAATTAAACCACATGTTCCTCCGCTTGTGCGGGCCCCCGTCAATTCCTTTGAGTTTCTTTCGCTTGGCCGCCGGCGACAGGCGCCGACGGCGAGTGCCCATCGTTTACGGCGCGGACTACCAGGGTATCTAATCCTGTTCGCTACCCGCGCTTTCGAGCCTGAGCGTCAGAGAGACCCCGGCGGGCTGCCTTCGCTATCGGGGTTCTGGACGATATCTATGCATTTCACCGCTACACCGTCCGTTCCACCCGCCCCGGGTCCTCTCAAGGTCCGCCGTATCGGGGGCGTCCTGGGGGTTGGGCCCCCGGTTTTGACCCCCGACGCGCGGACCCGCCTGCGCTCCCTTTAAACCTAATGAATCCGGATAACGCTCGCGCCCTCCGTATTACCGCGGCTGCTGGCACGGAGTTAGCCGGCGCTTGTTCTCCGGGTACGGTCAGCGTCCCCAAAACGGGACGGTTTCCTCCCCGGCCAAAGCGGTTTACGACCCGAAGGGCCTTCCTCCCGCACGCGGCATGGCTGGTTCAGGCTTGCGCCCATTGACCAATATTCCCCACTGCTGCCTCCCGTAGGAGTCTGGCCCGTGTCTCAGTGCCAGTGTGTGGGACCATCCTTCTAGACCCCATAGGCATCGAAGCCTAGGTGGGCCGTTACCCCACCTACAAGCTAATGCCACGCATGGCCATCCCCGCCCGCCTGGGCTTTGCCCGAGGTCCGATGCCGGACCCCGGGTCCATGGGGCATTAATCCGGTTTTCACCGGGCTGTGCCCCGGGCGGGGGCAGGTTCCATACGCGTTACTCACCCGTGCGCCGGTCGCCGGCGGAATCGCTTCCCCGATGCCCCTCGGCTTGCATGTGTTAGGCCTGCCGCTAGCGTTCATCCTGAGCCAGGATCAAACTCTTCGTTGTCAATCCTGCGGCGGCTCGCGCCGCCTCTTTCTTTCTTTTCCTTCTTCCCGGCGCGGTCCGCCCTTGGCGGCCGCGCCCCTTTCCTCCTGCGTCTTTCCCCCCGTCCTACGGAGGCCCCTCCGGGCCGCCGCCGGGGGTGTGTCCCCCCGTCCGAAGCGGATGCGAATATGCGACCCTTTTCCCATTCCGCCAAATCCCCGACGCCCATTTTTTCCCTTTTCTCGAACTTTTCGACGCAACGCCCTGGAAACCAGAAGGAAAAATTTTGG
>JAIFMG010000220.1 GCA_020048645.1 Bacteroidota bacterium
CGGTGGCGCGGCAGCCGGCAGGAGGCCCTGCTTCGGCTGTTCCGCCAGAAGGCCAAGGGCCAGGACCCCAACACCACCTACGAGCTCGAGGCCCTGCCCGAGGACGACGTGGCCCGCGACATGGCCCGCCACCTCCACCGCGGCACCCTCGACGAGCAGATCGTCAAGCAGCTCAAGGCCGAGGAGGACTACTACAAGGCCTTCGGGCAGATGGAGGAGGACATAGGAAGGCTCGAGGCAGAGAAGGCCGAGGCCGTCCGCGCCGCAGAGCTAGAACGGCAAGGCAAGGAGGAGGCCCAGAAGGAAGCCCAGCAGGAGCGCCAGCAGCGCGAGGAGGCCCAGCGCCTGGCCGAGCGCGAGCGCCTGCTCAGGGCAGAGGCCCTCCTGCGCGAGGCAGAGGCCAAGCATGCCGCGGAAAAGGCCCGAGCCAAGGCCCTCGAGAGCGCCAGGGAGTTCCTCGCCCTGGGAGTCCCCGCAGGGAAGGCCGCACTGCTCACAGGCCTCGACCCCGCCGAGGTCCAGGCCCTGCTGGACCAGGAAACAGGACCCCCATAACCCACAAGCGCCATGCTGATCGTCCCCCCCCTGTACGACTGGGCCTTCAAGTACCTGCTCGACGACAACCTCAAGGCAAGAGGATGAGGCGAACAGAAGGTCGAGGGCTCAAACATCCAAGAGCTACCCCTGGGCTTCATGGCTGTGGGTTGGGATTTTGCGGGGAAATGGCTCCCAAAATCTTCTCTACGGGGCGATTGTCAAACTCAAAATAGAGCAAAGCTCCACTGAGGCCCAGCAGACGGCCGAATTCCAGGTCTTCTTGGGTTGACAAGTAGCACCATTTGGAGTAGAGGAAACCAGGAGGCTGCTCGCGTTCGACGGGATAAGACCCTCCTCGGGTGCTGTATCGGAGAGACTTGGCATATCCCAACTTTCGTATGTCGTCGAGCGCGACACGGTACTTGGTCTTGCCAAAGCTGACGTATGACAAGGCGTCCTGCTCGAGAACAAAGAATTGAGCCCAATGCTTGGCAGCCAGCAGAGCGAAAAGCACGAGCAGCACAACGGCCAGAACGGTGAGCCGAAGGCCAAAAGAAAGAAGCAAGGCCCCAAAAGAAAACAGAAGCAGCTTGACGATTGTCGAGGTCCTGTAAAAGCGAAACCGCAATATCTCTTTGCTTCGGGGATGCCCCTCAGGCCCTGCCGAGGCGGCTTGGTCGGGAAGCTTGTCCATGGTCCAAAACTTAGAAAGGTTTCAGAGGGAATGGTTCATCGTCATGGAAGGCCGACGCGCAGCACATCCACCCGTTGTTCTCTGCGGACTTGCAGGAGATACATGCCAGCGGGTTGCCGAAGCTCCAAGGCGTGGGCCTGGCCACGGAGCTCTTCCTCCAGGAGAAGCTGCCCGGCGAGGTTGAACACGCGCAGCATCGAGCCAGGGGCAGGGACTTGCAAGAAGTTGAGCTCCAGGCGCCCGTCGTGCTGGGCCAACCAGAAGTCCTTGGACTGCACCTCCTGGCTCGCGGTGACGTTTTGCTGCCCAGCGAACATGGCCTCGCCTGCAGCGGCGTTGTAGGCCCATTCGTACAAAGTGACCGAACTACCGTCCTCCTCAACGTCCAGGCGCATCCAGCCGTAGTGCGTGGCGCCCTGCTTCTTGAAGCGCACGCCCAAGTATTTGCTATTGGTTCCCATCCAGTTGCCGTAAGTGCCGCCGGCCAGGTAGCTCCACATCATCGTGAGGTTGCCATTGTTGACATCGCCTCGCCAAGCCGCCTGCTGGGAACCGATGGGCTGGCCCGCGTCGAGGGCGAAGGGGTAAAAGTAGCTCCCGGAGGCGCTCAGGCTGCCCAGCGCGGAGTTGAACTCGACATTGTCGCCAGGCTTGGTGAACAGCCGGAGCCCGACGTAGGCAGGAGTCTGGTCCTGCACCAGGTAATCCAGGGCGAAATCGTCCTGGCCATCCTCGTCGAAGTCGATGCCATGCCGCTGCGTCTGGCCCGAAAAGGTCACGTCCTCGATGTCGCGATGGACGATTTGCGCTTGGATTTGGCCGCTGGCCAGCAGGCTGGCGGCCAAGGCGGCATACCGGCCCAGCCTTGCGTCAAGTTCTTGTTCGTTTGGTCCCATGGGTCAGTCGTGTTTGCCAATTGTTGGAAAAGCCCGAAAGCTGGAGTCAGCTTTCGGGCTTAAAAGTAGCAATTTTTGAAAAACGACAAAAAGGCCCCGGCCTATCAATCCACCTTGGCCGTGAAAACCTCGAATCCGTAGGCCGGGATGCTGACCTTCAGGCTTTGGGGCCGCTGCTCGATTACCTTGCCCTCGAAGTTGGCTTGGAAGGCATGGCCGGAGAGCCGCCCTGTCGGGAGCTCGAGCTCAACGGCTTGGTTCGACTTGTTGAAGACCACGACGACATCCTGCCCCAGGTAGCTGCGGCCGTAGGCGAACTGCTTGGGGCTGACCAGCAATTCCTGGTAGTCGCCATAGACCAGGGGCATCTGCTCGCGGCGCAGGCGGACGAGCCCCTCGGCCACCTCCTGGCTGTGCTGCTCGTAGGTGGTCAGGTGCTCGAAGCGCATGGGGCGGCGGTTGTCGGGATCGCCGGCGCCGGGCATGCCGATCTCGTCGCCGTAGTAGATCACGGGCACGCCGGGGATGGTCATGATGAAGGCCGTGAGCTGGGCCAGCCGCTTGTAGCCCAGGGGGTCCTTGACCTCGATCTCGCGCTCCCAGCCGGCCTCCTGGCTGCTCTCGTCGTAGCGGAGGGCGCCTCCCGCGAAGGAGATGAACCGCGGTATGTCGTGGTTGCCCGTGATGTTGCCCATGAGCGAGTGGCTGCCGTAGTAGAAGAAAGTCTCCTGGAGGCTTGAGGCCAGCAGCTCGAAAGAGTTGGCGTCTTGCGAGAAGACGGCCCGGGCGTCGAAATAGACGCTGAAGTCGAACTGGCCATCGAGCATCCCGCTGCCGACGTAGCTGCCGATCAGCTCGCGGCTGCCGAAGGTCTCGCCCACCTGGTAGAGCGGCCTCTGCTGGGGCGCCATGTGCTGGGTCTTGAGCTTGCGCGTCAGGGTGCGCCAGAACGCGTCGGGGATGTGCTTGGTCGCGTCGTGGCGGAAGCCGTCAACTCCCATCTCCGTGACCCAGAAGAGCGCCGAGTCCGTCACCATCTCCAGCGCCTCGGGCCGGGTGTAGTCGATCGAGGGCATGAAGCTGTCGAACCAGGTGGTCAGGCGCATCTCGTCGAAAAGGCGGATGTTCGGGCGGCCGTCGGGGGTGGTATCGACGGTGGCCCAATCGGGATGCGCCAGGATGACGGGGTGCTCGCGGTGGACATGGTTGGCCACGAAATCCACCAGCACCCGCAGGCCGTTGGCATGGGCCTTCTCCACAAGCTGCTTGAACAGCTCGTTGGAGCCGAAGCGCTGGTCCACCTGGGTGAAGGAGATGGGCCAATAGCCGTGGTAGCCCGAGAAGGAGCGGTTGGGCTCCGGGTACTCGACCTCCGAGCGCCAGGTGTTCTGTATGATGGGGGAGAGCCACAAGGTGTTGACGCCCAGCTTTTTGAAATAGCCGTCGTCAATCTTCTGGATGATGCCGGCCAAGTCGCCGCCGTGGTAGTTGGCCCGGGGCGCGACCAGCGTGTCGTCAACAGGCTTGTCGTTGGAGGGATCGCCGTTGAGGAAGCGGTCCACGAGCATGAAGTACAGGATCTGCCCGTGCTTGTCCTGCGCGCCCATCTGGGCCGTCTCGCGCAGGGGCTCGCCCTTGCCCAAGGGGACGAGGATGTCGTTGCCCAAAGACTGGCCTGCGTGGGTCCAGGCCCGCAAGTGGCTGCGTTCCATGTTCTTGGCCACGCTGGGCACCCGCACGCGCAGCGTATCGCCCACGCGCTCGACCATCATCGGGTCGATGCGGTGGTTCTCCCAGAAAATGAAGACCTCCGGCGCCTGGCCCTCGAGCAGGAGGCTGAGCACGCCGTCGGCATGGCCCAGGGTGCGCAGGCTCGGAGCCTGGCCCGCGCCGGCCTGCTCGACATACGCCACCGAGTTGTAGCCGCCGATGTTGTTGTCCATCGAGTCGCGGTTGGCCGGGTCAAGCCGCTCCACTCCGTCGATGACGAAGCGGTATTTGTACTTGCCGGGGTTGAGCATCAAGGAGATGGACCAGCGGCCGTCAGCGCCCACGCTCATGGGGCTTTCGGCAGGGTTCCAGTTGTTCATGTCGCCCATCAGGGCCACCTGGGCGCAGGTCTGGCCCTTGGGGTCGAAGTGGAACTCGACCGGCTGCTTAAACGACTTGCGCACCAGGATGGAATAGGAAAAGCCCTCGGCCCAGACCCGCATCTCGCTGAGCACGGGCAGCTTGTCGGGCTGGACCACCTCTATCGACAGCGTCTGCCGGTCGGCCGAAAGCCTGGCCGAGAGGGCCGGATGCACCTGCGCCGAATCGACCAGCGCCGGGTCGAGGAAATAGTCCTGCAAAGGCAGTTCGGTGCGTCCCTCGCCCAGTTGCAAGGGCGAGGCCAAGCCGTAGATCAGGCTCTGGCTGGGAATCTCCGGCTCTCGTTCTTGAGGCCCGGAGCAGGCCGACACCCAAAGGGCGATGAGCGCGAGAAGGTACTTTTTCATTGTTTTCGATATGGATGAATGTTGATTTTGATGCCCAAGCGAGCCAGGGCGCCGACCCGGCTCAAGCCAGCTCCCTTTGGCCAAAGATGGCCGACCCGACCCGGACCAGGGTGCTGCCCAGCCCGACGGCGAGCGGCCAGTCGCCCGACATGCCCATCGAAAGCTCGCGGAAGTGCGGCTTGTCGGCGAAGAAGCCCTGCCGGAGCTCCGCGAAGCGCTCGGCCACGTAGGCGAACTCGCGGCAGACCTGGTCCTGGTCGTCGCTGAAGGTGGCCATGGCCATCAGCCCATCGACGCGGACGTTTTCGGCCTGGCGGAAGGCCGGCGAGTCGAGCAGGGACAGGAGCTCGTGCCAGGCCATGCCGTGCTTGGTCTGCTCCTGGGCCACGTGCAGCTGCAGCAGGCAGGGGATGACGCGGCCGTGCCGGCGGGCCTGCTGGTCGAGCACCGCGAGCAGCTCCAGGCTGTCCACGGCGTGTACCATGGCCACGAACGGGGCGATGTGCTTGGCCTTGTTCTTCTGGAGGTGGCCGATGAAGTGCCACTCGATGTCCTTGGGCAGTGCCTGGTGCTTGGCCACGAGCTCCTGCACGCGGTTCTCGCCAAAGATCCGCTGCCCGGCGGCGTAGGCCTCGAGGATGTCCTGCTCGGGATGGGTTTTGGAAACGGCCACCAGGCGAGTGCCTTGGGGAAGCTGCCCGATGAATTGCTCTAAGTTTCGCGCGATGCTCATTTTGGGTTCATTAAGAAAGCGGCGCGAATTTACGATTCGGCGGCGAAAAACACGCGGGCGGGCGGACACCGCGCCCCGGCAGGCGTTTTTGGAGGGGCGCCCGGCCAGCGGGCCGGGAAGTCGCCTCGGGGGCGAGGCTTTGGCAAACTGCCAGTTTTGGAAAATGCCCCGCGCGCGTTTGCGGCAGATTCCTGGTGATGCCCAAGGCATCGTTCTGCCCGCCAGAGGGAAAAGCGGATGGAAATATATTCCCAAGACCGCTTGGAATCGGAACGCGGATTTCCTAAATTTGTGAAGTCCGGTGGCCCCGCCAGCCTGTGCCCAGTTTGGGCGGGCGCGCGGCACCGCGGGCGCGATTTTGCCCAAACCCTAAGCTCCTTGCCCATGAAAACAGCGAAAGCCCTGTTCCTGGCGTCTTTGTTTGCCGCGCTGGCGCCCGCGGCGCTTGCCCAGGATTGGCAACCGGACTTCGAGGCCGCCCAGGCCCAGGCGCGCCAGGACAGCCTGCCAATCGTCTTGGTTTTCTCAGGGTCCGACTGGTGCGCCCCCTGCATCAAGCTGGAAAGGGAAATCTGGGACGCGGAAGAGTTCCAAGCCTACGCCAAGGACCACTACGTGATGCTGAAGGCCGACTTCCCGCGGCGCAAGGCCAACGCTTTGGGGCAAGAGCAAGCCCAGGCCAACGCCCGCCTGGCCGAAACCTACAACCCGCAGGGGTTCTTCCCGCTGGTGGTGGTGCTCAGCCCCGACGCGGCAGTGCTGGGAAGGACCGGCTACACAGGGGCCAGCCCGCGGGAGTACATCGAGGCGCTCGATGGCTTCCTGCCACGGCCATGAACGCCAGGTTGACATTGGCCCTGGCCCTGGCCCTGGCCTTCTTCTGGGCGGACCAGGCGCGAGGCCAGCAGGCCTACGAGCGCCAGTGCTCGCTGATGGGCTGCCGGTTCGAGCTCATCGTCGTGGCCAATGGCCAGCAGGAGGCGGACGCCAGCATCGACACGGCCATCGCGGAGATGCGGCGCGTCGAGCGGCTCATCTCCGATTGGGATTCCCTTTCGCAGACCTCCGAGATCAACCGGAGGGCCGGCGTTTCGCCCGTGGAGGTGGACAAGGAGCTCTTTGACCTGGTCGGGCGCTGCGTTGCGCTCTCGCGGCTGACGGACGGGGCCTTCGACATCAGCTACGCCTCGATGGACCGCGTTTGGAGGTTCGACGGCTCCATGACCCGGGCGCCATCGGCGGAGGAGGTCCGCCGCTCGGTGGAGAAGGTCGGCTACCAGAACATCGTGCTGGACAGCGCCAGGCAGACCGTGTTCCTGAGCCAGACCGGCATGAAGATAGGCTTCGGGGCCGTCGGCAAGGGCTACGCCGCCGACCGCGCCAAGCGCCTGCTGGTTTCCCTGGGCGTGCCGGCGGGCATCGTCAGCGCCTCTGGCGACATGAGCGCGTGGGGCCTCCAGCCCGACGGCCAGCACTGGACCATCGCCATCACCAACCCGTTCAACCCGCGCAACGCCTTCGCGGTCTTCGCCCTGGAGCAGGGAGCCGTGGCCACCAGCGGCGACTACGAGAAATTCGCGGTCCTCGACGGCATCCGCTACTCCCACATCATCAACCCCCTGACGGGCTACCCGGTCACGGGCCTGGCCAGCGTGACGGTCTTCGCCCCCAGCGCGGAGCTTTCGGACGCCCTGGCCACGGCTGTCTTCGTCTTGGGCGTCGAAGCCGGCTTGGACAGGGTCAACCAGTTGCCCAACGTGGAGTGCGTCATCATTGACAGCCAAGGGGGGATACACCAATCAAACAACATAAAAATCAATGAAGAAGATTAAACTGGCTTTCGCGGCGGCGGCCTTGCTCGCCCTGGGCTCGTGCTCGGTGGTCAAGGAATACGAAAAGGTGTTCCTCAACGACCCCGACATGGAGTTGTCGGACAGGAAAACGGAAAAATTCGAAACCAACTTCCAGGTTTACCGCGAAGGCGCCGCCGGCGCCAACGGTGGCAAATCTGGCGGCGGCTGCGGCTGCAACTAAAACCCCTGTTGAAATGAAGACAAACGCATGGCTCCTGCTGCTGCTGCTGGCCCCCGCCTGGGCCAACGCCCAAACGGCCGCCGATTCGGCCGCCCTTTTCAAGAAACGCGTCCTGGAAGCGCCCGAAATCGCGCTCCTGAGCAGCTTCTATTCGCAAGAAGGGCAAAACGCCGCCGTCACCGGCGGCATCGGAACCGAGGAGCTCACGGACTTGGCCACCGAAATCGGCATCTACATCCCGGTTTCAGACGATGGCGTGCTGAGCATCAGCGGAACCGTGTCGGCCTACACCTCCGCCTCGTCGAGCAACCTCAACCCGTTTTCCGGAGCGTCCGAAAGCGGCGACGACGATGACGATGACGACGACAAAGACGGTCCCGCGGGCAGCGGCGCCACGACGGGCACGCCCTGGGCCGCCTCGACCGGAGCCTCCCGGCAGGACGTTTGGGCCAACCTCAACCTGGCTTACAGCCACAGCTCCGACGACAGGAACACGGTCTGCTCCGGGAGCCTGAGCCTGGCCAACGAATACGACTACGGCTCCCTGGGCTTCGGGCTGGGCCTGGCCCGGCTGCTCAACCAGAAGAACACCGAAATCAGCATCCATGGGAACGTGTTCCTGGACAAATGGCGGCCGGAATACCCCACCGAAATCAAAACCTTCGTGGAAGAAAACGGAAACCTCGACGCGGACTTTTTCCAAGGAGTACCCATCCTGGACATCAACGGCATGCCCATCGCCAAGACCGCGCCCGAGGCCTGGCGCCCGGTCAACAACTCGCTGGTGGAAAACAAGGGCAGGAACACTTTCGCGCTCTCTCTGGGTTTCCACCAAATCCTGGGCAAGAAGACGCAAATGTCCATCTCCACGGACCTGACCTACCAGGAGGGCTGGCTGGCCAACCCCATGCAACGGGTTTACTTCGCGGACAGGCCGAACTTCTTCATCGGGGAAGCCTCCGACATCCCCGTGTACGCGACCGCGGCGAACGACGGCGTGTTCCAACTGGCTGACGACATAGAGCGCTTGCCCCTTAGCCGCCTGAAAGTGCCCATCGGCCTGAGGCTCAACCAGTACGTCAACGAGTTCGTGGTGCTGCGCGGCCATTACCGCTACTACTTCGACGACTGGGGCATCCGGTCGCACACCCTGAATGTCGAAATGGCGCTCAAACTGGGCATGAGGCACACGCTTTACCCCAGCTACCGGCTCTACACCCAGACCGCGGCGGACTACTTTGCCGGCTATGAGCAGGCCCTTTCCACGAGCCAGTTCCACAGCTCGGATTTTGACCTGGCCGGCTTCATGGCCAACCAGTTCGGGCTGGCCTACAAGTACACCGACATTTTCACCTCGGCGCGCGCGGGCCGCCTGGGGCTCAAAAGCCTCTCGTTGGACTACAGCTACTACTTCCGGGACAGCGGCTTCGAGGCCCACATCCTTTCCTTTGGCACCAGCCTGGTCATTGACTGACGCCCGGCCTTGGCGGCCCGCTCCCAAACACAAACAGACCCTTTTTAAAACATCAAAAATTAAAACGCTCATCTGGACTCCTTCCATCCGCCTGTTCCACTGGTTCCTTGCCTTTGGCTTCGCAGCCGCCTACCTGCTTGGCGAAGCGGACCAACTCCGGAACCTGCACTACGGCTTTGGCCTTTTCGTGGGGACGCCGCTGGCCTTTCGCTTGGCCTATGGCCTGTTTGGGCCCCGCTACGCCAAATTCCGGGACTTCCCCATCGCTCCCCGGAAACAGCTTGAGTTCGCCTAGACGTTCTTCAACCAGGAAAAGCCCTACGCGGGGCACAACCCGGCCGCGTCCCTGGCCATGCGGGGCATTTTCTTTGTCGGCTTGGCCTGCGCCGTTTCCGGCTACCTGATCCAGGCCGCCGAAAACGGCGGCGCCGCCGCCTTCGACGGCGAAATCCTTGAGGAAGCCCATGAGGTACTGGCCGAGCTTTTCCTGATCCTGGTCGGCCTCCACCTGCTCGGGGTCCTGGCCGATTCCAGCTTCCACCCCAAGGCGAAGACCCTGCGGTCCATTTTCACGGGCCAAAAAGACGTGCAAGCAGAAAGCGCCAAGACGAACGCCTTTCAAAAAGCCTTCGCGGCCTTGTGGCTGGCCCTGCCTTTCCTGATGTTCCTTTATGGGAACCAATTGGGCCAAGCCAACGGTGCCATAGGCAATGGCCAGGACGAACACCAGGAACGGCGCCGCGACCACGATGACGACGACTGACCTTCGCGTGAAACACGGGACACCAGCGCGGCCCGGCGCCAGCCCATCACCCGTTGGGGCTGGTTGCCGGGCGCTTTGCCAAAGACGCGGGGACGAAGTCGGCCAGGGCCCGAGAAAAAGCCAAAGCCACGCGGCAGGCTTTTGATGGGCCGCAAAAGCTCCTTGTGGCCGATTCCAAAACCAGATGCACAATCCGGCCAAGGCCGCCAGAAAACTACGCGCCCAGGCCGTCAATGGTTTCCTCGGGCAGGCCCGTGAGCCTTTGGATCTCCTCCTCGGGATGCCCGGCCGCCTTCGGGCGCCGGGCGATGTCCAGTATCATTTGGTCTTTTTCGTCCGGGGCCTTGTCCTTTTCCTTGCTTTTGGCGATTTCCGCCTCTAGAATATGGTTGGCCTGGCTGAGCTTTTCCTCGGTCTCCTTCTTGTTGAGCCGGAACCAGGCGATCTTGTTGTACTGCTGCTGCAGCAGCCTGAGGTAGTGGTCCTCGGCGCTCATCTGCCGCTCCAGGTCGGGATTGTCGGCGGCGGCGGCCTGGAGCCGCTTGGCCACCCGGTCGAGGAACTCGGGGAACACCCGGCGGAAGAGCCGCAGCCGGTGGTCGTTGCCGGTCTTCCTGGCGCGCTGGTCGAAGAGCTTGAGCAGGGCGAAGAGCTTGCCCCTGGGGCTTCCGGGGTCGATGTCCAGGCGCTCGGCCAGGGCCAGGCAGGGCAGTTGGACCACGTAGAGCTCGTAGCTCAGGTTGTCCATGAAGTCGTTCTTGCCCTCCATCACCCCCTGCGTGAAGACGCCCGACTTGACGTGCCGGGTCCTGATCATGAGGTCCTTGATCTCGGCCTCGATTTTGAAGTTCGGGATGAAGGCCGGGGTGAGGCGGTAGGGCAGCTCCATCTCGACGAGCTCCCCGGTGTCGGGGGCGGTCTTGCCGATTTTCCGCTTCTTCTGGAAGTTCTCGCAGATGTACTGCTTGAAGCGGAAGATGTCCGTGTCCAGCGCGGCCTTCTGCAATTCGATCATCACCATCTCCTACTGGCCGTCCTCCTTCTCGATGACGGCGGCGAAGCCCAGGTGCAGGAGCTTGATGTCCTTTCCCGTCACGGGGTCCTTGATGGATATTTCGCTGATGGCGATGTCCTTCTCAATCCCGGTGAGGCTGTCGTCTTGGGGATCCTCCTCATTCCCAGCGGGAGACCCTCGGCCTGGACGCTCTGGGCCAGCACCAGCCGCCCGGTCATGTCGAAGACGCGGGCTTGGTGGGGCTGCCAGCGGGGCAGGTCGTAGAACAGTTGGCCGGTGGTGGGGTTGGGGTAGGCGCGCAGGGCGAAACTGGCCGCGCCGGGCAAACCAGTGCCGCCGCCCTCTACGGGCCTCGGGGCGATGCTCGCCGGGCGGCGCCTGGGCATCCCCAGGGAATGGAAAGGCCCCATTTCGCCACCCTCGGGGGAAGGGCAGGAAATGGGGCCTTGGAAAATCGGGACGCGCTAGGCTCAGGCCAGGCGTTTGACGAAGGGTTTTTCGACCCATCCGCGGACTTCGGTCTGGACGTGGTACCAGCCGTTGTCCTGGGTCATGATCTTGACCTTGGTGCCGCGGGGCAGGGGCTGGGCCACGGGGCTTTCGGAGCCGTTGGGGCCCGAGCGGATGTTGAGCGAGGTGGCCGAGACGATGCCGTCGAACTCGTCGTCGGCGTTGTTGGTCTGGATGAAATCCTTGGCTACCCATCCGTCGATCAAGGTGGTGACGCGGTAGTGGGTGTCGATTTCCTTGATGAGGTTGACCTTCTGTCCTTTGGGCAGGGCCTTGGCAACCTTGGTGGCCTCGGCGCTGGGCTCCTCGCGGATGTTGAGCAGGTCGGTGGTTTCGCCAGTGGCGCCGGCGGGCAGGGCCTGGCCCTTGTTGAGGAGCTTGTCGCGCATCTCGTCGAGCGGGAAGGCGGGGCCTGGGTCGCACTTGGCGCCGGGGAGGATCTCCTCGTGCCCGACGATCTCCTGGATGTCGTAAAATTCGCAGAGGGCCTTGCAGATGGCCTCGACCTTCTGGATCTGCACCTCGGGGTACTTGTGCCAGAGCGTGCTGCGCGTCACGGCGTTGCGGTGGGCACCCTTGAAGACGTTCTCGGGGGCGACCTCGTTCTTGTAAACCGTGTAGAACTTGCCGTTGGTCTCGGTCAGGTAGCCGGGGTTGACGATCTCGATGCCCACGGAGAAGTTGTTGTGGTAGCGGCGGCCGTTGTAGAAGCTCCGTCCGGCGTGCCACGTCTTGGTGTTGAAGTTCGAGAGCTGCCAGGTGGTGCCGTCCCAGTCCACGACCAGGTGGGCCGAAACCTCGCGGCCGACGGTGGTCAGCGAGCGGACGGCGCCCTCGCCGCCCATGTTGGCGGTGTAGTGGATGACGATGGAGTCGATGGTGATGGTGCCGGGTGATACGTTGGGCGTCTGGACGAACTTGACGGGCTTGCCATCGGCCTCGAACAGCTTGTGGTCTTTTACGATCATGGAAACAGTTTTTGTTGGTTTGTGGGAATCCTTTGGAAATCAAGCCTGGCTTCGCTCAGGTCCAGGCATAGATACGCCAATAAGACGACAATTCAAAAGCTCTCGCGGAAAAATTCGGAAAAAACTTTCAAGATACCGGGAGGCGGCGCCGCGCTCCCCCAAAAACGCGAAAGCCGAAGCTCCGGGGGCGGGGCTTCGGCTTTCGCGCAGGGTCGGCGCTGGGGCCGTCATTTGTCCATGGTCAGGAGGAACTCCTCGTTGTTGCGGGTCTTCGGCATCCGGGTCTTGATGAACTGCATGGCCTCGGCGGCGTTCATGTCGGCCAGGTGGTTGCGCAGGACGTAGAGGCGGTTGAGCAGCTCGCTGTGGAAGAGCAGGTCTTCGCGGCGGGTGCTCGAGGCCACGATGTCAACGGCCGGGTAGATGCGCTTGTTGGCCAGCTTGCGGTCGAGCTGGAGCTCCATGTTGCCGGTGCCCTTGAACTCCTCGAAGATGACCTCGTCCATCTTGGAGCCGGTCTCGATCAGGGCCGTGGCCAGGATGGTGAGCGAGCCGCCGTTCTCGATGTTGCGTGCCGCGCCGAAGAAGCGCTTGGGCTTGTGCAGCGCGTTGGCGTCCACGCCGCCCGAGAGGACCTTGCCGGAGGCCGGCGAGACGGTGTTGTAGGCGCGGGCCAGGCGGGTGATGGAGTCGAGCAGGATGACCACGTCGTGGCCGCACTCGACTAGCCGCTTGGCCTTTTCGAGCACGATGTTGGCCAGCTTGACGTGGCGCTCGGCCGGCTCGTCGAAGGTCGAGGAGATGACCTCGGCGTTGACGTTGCGGGCCATGTCGGTTACTTCCTCGGGCCGCTCGTCGATCAGCAGGATCATCATGTAAACCTCGGGGTGGTTGTCGGCGATGGCGTTGGCCAGCTCCTTGAGCAGCACCGTCTTGCCGGTCTTGGGCTGGGCCACGATCAGGCCGCGCTGGCCCTTGCCGATGGGCGAGAACAGGTCCACCACGCGGGTGGCCAGGGTGCTTCGGCCTTTGCCCGTGATGTTGAACTTCTCGTTGGGGAAGAGCGGGGTCAGGAAGTCGAAGGGCACGCGGTCGCGGACGAAGTCGGGGTCGCGGCCGTTGATCTTCTCGACGCGGGCCATGAGGAAGAACTTGTCGCCTTCGCGGGGGGGGCGCACCAGGCCCACGACCGTGTCCCCGGTCTTGAGACCCAGGTTCTTGATCAGGGGCTGGGGCACGTAAACGTCGTCGGGCGAGCTGAAGTAGTTGTAGTCGGACGAGCGCAGGAAGCCGAAGCCCTCGGGCACGACCTCCAGCACGCCCGAGTGGCTGATGTGCCCGGTGAAGTCGTACTCCTCGCGGACGCGGGGCTGGGGCTTCTGCTGCTGGGGCTGCTGCTGCTGCGGGTTGTTTTGCTTGAAGTTGGGCCTCTGCTGCGGGTTGTTCTGCTGCGGGCCATGCTGCTGGGGGTTGTTCTGCTGCGGGCCGTTCTGCTGCGGGTTGTTCTGCTGCGGGCCGTTCTGCTGCGGGTTGCCCATGGGCTGCCGCTGCTGCTGCGGGTTCGGGTAGGGCTGGCGCTGCGGGTTCGGGTTCTGCGGATACGGCTGCCGCTGCTGCTGGGGGTTGCGCTGGGGCTGGGGTGGCTCGGGGCTGGGCGGGATGAGCTCGAGATCGGTCTTGGGCTCGTGGGCCGCGATGGCCTTCATCTGCGGGGGCTGCGGCCGGTTTTGCGGATGCTGCGGGTTGGGCCTCGGGCCCTCGTCGAAGGTATCCAGCTCCTGGTTCTGCGGGCGGTTCTGCGGGCGGTTGTGGTTCTGCTGCCCGTTGGCGGGGCGCGGCTCGAAGGGCTTGCCTTGCCGCTTGTCGCGGAAACTCTCGTTGCGGTTGCTGGAGCCGACTTTGCTGGGGCCCAGGCGCGGACGGCCCCGGAGGTCCTGCTTGTCGTCCTCGGACGGCTCGCTTTCCGCCTCTGGGCGAGGCTGCGGTTCCTGGTTTTCCGTCTGGGGTTCCTCTACGCGGACCGGGGGCTCTTGGACCGGTTCGGAAAGGGTGAAGGGAGTGTTGTCTTGCACTTTTTCGGTTTGGGTGGGACTTGTGGAGACCGGTTCGTGGTCTTGTCCGAGCTGCTCCTCCTGGAGGACCTCCTCCACCACGCGGGTAATGTCTCCGATTACAGATTGCCTGTCCAAGATGATATAGACCAGATCTTGTTTTTTGATGGCGTTGACGTTCGAGATGTTCAAACGCCGCGAAACCAACCTCAGGCTCTTGAGGTTCAGCTCATTCAACTTGTTGATGCCGTACATGTCTTGATGGGGAGGGTTGTGGTGGGAGCCAGGGCACGCACAATGGCATGGCCCTAGGCGCCTGGGTGGAAGGTTGAGGACGGAAGGGATAGGGAGGGATTCCTGGCCAGAGGTGGGACCGCTGCCGAGGCCGTGCGAGGCACGGAGGGCGAGGCTGCCTTAGGAATCTTGTTCGTGGGAAAGGGAAATACTCTAGTGGGCTTCTGCGCTTGGGGCCTGTACATGGCCACCTGGTCCAGAATTTTTCGCAATGATAGCCAAATTTGGCCATTCGCCAAAATTCCCGGCGCTTTTTCAACATCTTTTTTTATCATTCTCCTTCAAAAATGCACTTTCCGCCATTTTTGACCTCCGGGCGGACAATGGGCCGCCAAAAAAGCTAATTTTGGTTCCTCCGCCGCCTGCCCATCCACCCAACCATCCCGCCCGCGACTTGCGCCAAGACCCTGGAAGACCCCGCTGAAAACATATCGACCCAAATCGTCCACGAGTCGAAAATAGGCCTATCTTTGCCTTGGGCGAAAGCAAATGCCAGCATCCGCGACGAAGGACCCACGACAGCGCACGACGAAACGCCCGCGGCCATCAGCGATTTGCCCGAGAAAAACAAAACCGTCAACAGACATGAACCGACTGCTTGAACTGGAGGAACGCGTCAGCGCGCTCGGCGCGCCGAAGACCCTGGCCCTGGCCGCCTGCGAGGACGCCAACGCCCTGAAGGCCCTCATGGACGTGCGCCGCGCCGGATGGGTGAGGACCCTGCTCTTCGGCGACGCCGAGAAGACCCGCCGCATCGCCCAGCAGGAGGGCATCGGCCTCGAGGGCGTCGAGCTGGAGCACCACCCCGAGCCCGAGGCCGCCACCGCCGCCGCCGCACGCGCCGTGGCCTCCGGGCGCGCCCAGGTGCTCATGAAGGGCAAGGTCGCCACCGCCAGCCTCCTGCGCGCCGTGCTCGACAAGGGCAATGGCCTTTCCGCCGGGGGGCTGCTCTCGCACCTGGCCCTGTTTGAGCTGCCCGCCTACCCCAAGCTGCTGGCCCTGACCGACGCCGCCATGAACATCGCCCCCAGCCTGCGCGAGAAGGCCGCCATCGTCCAGAACGCCGTGGCCTTCCTGCGGCACCTCGGCTACGAGCTGCCCCTGGTGGCCGCCCTGGCCGCCGTCGAGACCGTCAGCGACAAGATGCCCGCCACCCTCGAGGCCGCCGCGCTGGCCATGATGAACCGCCGCGGGCAGATACCCGGCTGCCTGCTCGACGGCCCGCTGGCCCTCGACAACGCCGTCAGCCCCGAGAGCGCCCGCCACAAGGGCATCGAAAGCCCCGTGGCCGGGCGGGCCGACCTGCTCCTGTTCCCCAGCATCGAGAGCGGAAACGCCGTTTACAAGAGCCTCAGCCTCCTCGCGGGGGGCCGCGTGGCCGCCGTCATCCTCGGCGCCAAGTGCCCCATCGTCCTGACTTCCAGGGCCGACTCCGAAGACGCCAAGCGCATGAGCATCCTCCTGGCCCTGGCCTGACATCCGCCCTACCCAAGCCCCCCAACGCCGAACACGAACAAAGCCCATGGCCCTGCGCATCAACCGAACCATCAAGAACCTCAACCGGATAACCGAGATCATCGGCATCCTCGTCAAGTACGGGTTCGAGGAGTTCGTGGCCAGCACCGCCCTGCGCAAGCTGCTCAACACCAAGCGCATGGGCGAGTCCAAGCGCCTCAGCCAGCAGATCCTCACCCTCTCGCGCTGGCAGCGCATCCGCATGGCCGTGGAGGAGCTCGGGCCCACCTTCGTCAAGCTGGCCCAGACCCTGAGCAACCGGCCCGACATGGTGCCCGAGCCGCTCATCGAGCAGTTCGAGCAGCTCCAGGACAACGTCAAGCCCTTCAGCAGCGCGCAGGCCATGCGCATGATCGAGCGCGAGCTCGGCGCCAAGCTCTCCTCGGTCTTCGAGTTCTTCTACGAGCGGCCCTTCGCCTCTGCCTCCATCGGCCAGGTCTATCGCGCGCGGCTGCTCAGCGGCCAGGAGGTCATCGTCAAGGTGCAGCGCCCCGGCATCGGACGCGTCATCGCCAAGGACATCGAGATCCTCTACCTGGTGGCCGAGCTCACCCAGAAGTATTTCCAGAAGAACTTCCAGTTCGACCCCATCCCCATCGTCGAGGCCTTCGAAAAGAGCATGACCCGCGAGCTGCTCTACCTCAACGAGGCCAAGAACATCGTCCAGTTCCGAAACTACTACGCCAACAAGCCCAAGGTGCAGGTACCCAAGGTCTTCCGGCAGTTCTCGACCCAGAAGCTCCTGGTCATGGAGTTCATCAAGGGATGCAAGATCACCGACATCAAGCAGCTCAAAGCCTTCGGCCTCAACCCCCGCCAGGTGGCCGCCGACGGCTTCGAGCTCTACCTCAGCCAGATCTTCGAGCACGGATTCTTCCACGCCGACCCGCACCCGGGCAACCTCCTGGTCCGCGAGGATGGCACCATCTGCATCATCGACTTCGGCATGGTCGGCAAGCTCATCAAGAAAGACAAGTACGCCCTTTCGGGCATCTTCCAGGGCATGGCCGAGATGGACTCGAAGAAGGCCGCCGACAACTTCCGCCGCCTGGCCATCGACGACCAGATCGCCGACCAGAAGGCCTTCGAGTACGACATGAACGAGACCCTCGAGGAGTTCGTCATGCTGCAAGACCACGAGCACGGCATGAGCCAGCTCCGCAAGAACCTCCAGAACATCATCTACAAGCACCGCATGAAGGTGCCCGACGCCGTCTATCTGCTGCTGCGGGCCCTGGTCATGCTCGAGGGCATCGGCAAGACCCTCGACCCCGACCTCAGCCTCCGCGAGCTGGCCGAGCCTTTCCAGCGCAAGATCGCCCAGGAGCAGAACTCGCCCCAGAACCTGGCCAACGAGCTCAACAGCCGCATCGGCCAGCTCAGCGACTTCCTGCGCAACTTCCCCACCGAGCTCAACCAGATCCTCCGCAGCCTGCGCAAGGGCAAGCTCCACATCCAGTACGAGGTGCAGGGCCTCGAGCCGCTCTACCACCGCCTCGACAAGATCACCAACCGCCTGGCGCTCACCTTCGTCTCGGCCGCCTTCCTCCTGGCCTCGGCCCTGACCATGCTGGCCGACTACCGCCCCGACCAGCTCGCCTTCTGGGGCATTCCCTACATCAGCCTCGTGGGCTTCGTCTTCTCGTCGGTGCTGCTCTTCTTCCTCCTGCTGAGCGTGCTGCGCAACCGCGGCGGCAACGGCAACTAGCCCCGAGGCGTCCGCGGTTTCCGTTGGGCCATGTCAGCGCCCCGGCCTTCCCATTTTTCGCAACAAGCTGTACCGGAAAGGCCCGGAAGGTCCTTGCGCACGCATTTTTCGCAATTTGTATCCAGTCCAAATAAGGCAAATGCTGGGAGTTCCTGCATCCGGGCGATGGATTTCGACTTGGGGTTCATTAAATTGATTTTCAAGCGTTTATCCCATGAAAATGGCTCCGTGCGAGGCCATTCTATCCCATTCCGCCTTTCGGCGCAGGGGGCATTTTCAAAGGATGGAAATATCCTTTTTTGCCTGTCATGTCGGTTTTAGGGCTTTAGGAGCTACGATTCGCTGAAAATCGTAGCCTCTGATATTTTTCGAACTGTTTATCTTGGCCCCAGTCCATCCGCGGCGCGCGAGCGCCAGCGGGGCGACCGTCCAACACCACGCCTAGCCAACGCTTTCACGCGTTTCAACAGTTTGTTCCACCTAAAACACTTCAAGACATGAAACAAAGAAAAAGACTTTTCAGGGCCTTCGTCCTGCTCACGCTCATGGGGCTGATGCCCGGGCAGGGGTGGGGGCAGATCCTAAACGAGAGCTTCGACAGCTACCGGCCTGCGGGCTGGACGGCGGCGCAAGGCGCGCTGGGCAATCCATCCACACTGTATGGAACCAACAGCTATTGGGAAGGGGGCAGCTTTCTCAACGCTGGGACCACAGAATCGGCGCTATTGAGAATCTGGGCCACTTCATCTACGCCCGCATGGATGATCAGCCCTTCCGTCAACCTGGGTGACGGCAGCACGCCCTATGTGCTCAAGTTTGACCTCGGCCTTACGACTTACGATGGCACAGCAGCCGGCACGATGGATGCTGACGACCTATTTGCAGTACTCATCTCCACGGACGACGGTGCCAGTTGGACCACAACCAACATCCTCAGACAGTGGGACTCGAACACACCTATATCCAACTTAGGACAGGCGGAGATGATTTCCTTGGCAGGCTACACCGGTATGGTTAAGTTCGGATTTGTGGGCAAATCGACTGCCTCGACCCCGAACAGCCGCACAGACCTGTTCGTGGACAACGTCGTCGTGGAGACGCCCACCGAGCCGTTCTTCAACGCCAACCCCGCCAGCTTGGTCTTCGAACTGACTCCGCTTGGCAACAGCCGGACTATGACCACCACAATTACCAACATTGGTGGTGGAAGTATGACGATCAGCGACGCCAGCGCCCTTAGCATCATGGGAGCGAACGCCTCTTTCTTCAGCATCTCCCAAGTGGGCTCTGTCGGCCAGACCTATCCCATCACTTTAGGTTTTGGCCAGTCGGTAAGCTGCCAGGTTACGTACGCCCCAACGTCCGAAGGCTCGCACTCGGCCAACCTGGGCATCAACACCGCTGAGTTGGGGGACCAGTCAGTAGCCCTGACCGGCTCTTGCGCCACCATCACGGCGATTCCGCACGCGCAAAACTTCGATGGGGTAACAGCTCCTGCCTTCCCATTGGGCTGGGAGCCCATGGTAACCACAACCTCGCCCACCAGCGGCGGGGTGTGGATGATAAACAGCTCCACCCCCTGGCCCGCCAACTTTGTCGAGTTCAGATCTGGCGCCGACGCCAGCGCCAGCCTAATGCTGGTGTCGCCTCCCATCGCCGAGGACCTCAACCTTCTCAAGGTCAAGTTCATGATGTACGCGTCCACCTACAGCTTCGAGGTGGGCGTCTATACCCCCGACAAGGCTTTCCAGGTCATCCAGACCCTTAGCAACGGCTATTCGTTCGAGGAGCAGGAGGTCAGCCTGGCCAGCTACAGCGGCACGGGCAACCGCGTGGCCATCCGTTTCGTGCCCGCGGCGCCGGGGGGCACCGTCGACACCTACCGCTCGGGCTACATCGACGACTTCTCACTCGAGTACCTGCCGGGCGATCTCGCTGGTATCATTACGGACGCCGCCACAGGCGCCCCCATCGAGGGAGCGCAAGTTAGCATCGCAGGAATGACGGCCTACTCGCAAGCCGACGGCAGCTACTCCATCGCCGTTCCCGCCGGCGAGTGGGAATGGACCGCCAGCGCCGCTGGCTACTACCCGACCTCCGGCAGCGCCACGATCATGACCGGAAGCACGCAGACCCTGGACGTCAGCCTGGAGGCAGCCACCCCTGGGGTTTACCTCATCGGCGACGCGACCAGCGCGGGCTGGGGCAGCGCCTCGGCCTTGCCCCTGGAATGGGTCGAGGGAAGCCTTTTCCGCGGCACCTTCGAACTGGCAGGGCCCAACACCCTGTTGCGCTTTCTCAAACTGCCTGGCCTGGCCACGCCCTCTTGGGGCTACGCCTCCGGGACACAGATGGAAGGAATGCTCGACTTCCGCGACCAGATGCCCGAACCGGCCTACATCCTCGGCCCCGGCATTTCCGGAACCTACGAGATCAGCGTGGACACGGCCAACCTTAGCTACACCATCATCCGGCAGTGCCTGCCCGAGCAGGAGCTCGTGGTCATGGACCTGTTCACTGACTATTGGGGGTACCAAACGTCTTGGACGCTCGCCAACGGTAGCGAGACGATTTACACGGGGGACAATTTCCAAAGCACCACCCACTACAACACTCAATTCTGCTTATCCTACGACTGCTACGGCTTGACCGTTAGCGATTGGGGAGATGGCATCTACGCTCCCTACGGCTACGGCCTGAGGAACCTTGACCAGGACCTCGTTTACCGCGAAAGCTCCCAGAACGGATTTACTTCCTCTGAGCTTACCGAGTTCTGCATCTTCGACCCGGCCACTCTGGGCGACCTCACCGGAGTTGTAACGGATGCCGCCACCGGCGCCCCCATCGAAGGCGCGGAGGTGAGCATCAGTGGCAAATCCGCGCTCTCGCAAGCCGACGGCAGCTACTCCATCACCGGACTGCTCGAGGGCGAGTGGGAATGGACGGCCAGCGCCAGCGGCTACTACCCGACTTCTGGCAGCGCCACGATCGTGGCTGGCAGCACGCAGACCCTGGACATCAGCCTGGAAGCAGCCATACCCGGGGTTTACCTCATCGGCGACGCGACCAGCGCGGGCTGGGGCAGCGCCTCGGCCTTGCCCCTGGAATGGGTCGAGGGAAGCCTCTTCCAAGGCACCTTCGAGCTGGCAGGACCTGGCACCCAGTTGCGCTTCATCAAGTACCTTGGCATGGACGCGCCCACTTGGGGCTACGCCGCCGGGACTCCGATGGAAGGAACGCTCGACTTCCGCGGCCAGATGCCCGCACCGGCCAACATCCTCGGCCCCGGCATTTCCGGAACCTACGAGATCAGCGTGGACACGACCAACCTGAGCTACACCATCATCCGGCAGTGCCTGCCCGAGCAGGAGCTCGTGGTCTTGGACCTGTTCACGGATCCCTTTGGAAACGAGACGTCCTGGACGCTCGCCAACGGAAGCGAGGCGATCTACACCGGATCGGATCTCGCGGGCAGAGCCCACTACAACACGCAGTTCTGCCTGTCTTACGACTGCTACGGCCTGACCGTCAATGACTCCTATGGAGATGGCATCTACGTTCCCTACGGCTACAGCCTGAGGAACCTTGACCGCGACCTCACCTACCGCGAAAGTTACCAGAACGGCTTCTCGTCTTCGGAAGAGACCAGCTTCTGCCTCTTCGACCCGGCCACTCCGCTAGGCAACGTCGAGGGTATCGTAACGCAAGCCTCGACGGGCGATCCTGTCGAGGGGGCGACGGTGAACATCAACGGCCAATCCGCAATCTCGCAAGCCGATGGTAGCTACTCCATCTCCGGCCTGCCCGCGGGCGAGCTGCCTTGGATGGCCGAAGCCAGCGGCTTTGGTACTGCCTCTGGCATCGCGACCATCGTGGCCGGAACCACGCAGGCCCTGGACATCAGCCTGCAGACCAACCGACTGACCGTGCATGTGTTCGATGGGCTAGGCAACCTGGTCAACGGGGCCACAGTTCGACTCTTCATAAATGTTCCGGGATCCGGTTGGATGGAATATTACACAGAAACCGTGAGTGACGGCACCCTGGTCCTCGAGGGCCTAAGCACCCAATACTGGTATGTCAGCTCGACTTACACGGACACCGAAGGCCACACTTACGAGGCCCGATCGCCAATCTTCTACATTGTCCCCAGCGAAGACAAGGAAGTCATCCTGGTGCTACAGCGCAGGTATCAGGTCAACATCACCGTCCTCGATGAGAACATGGCCCCCCTGACGGCCAACGTCCATCTAAGGTCGAATGGCGCGATCTACACCGCCGAGAACGGGCTGCTTACCTTGAATTCCCAGCAAGGGCCCCTGTCCTACTCGGTTTACGCGGACGGTTACGAGACCCAAGGCGTGATGCTGGAGGTTGCCAATGAGGACATCGACCGGACCCACGTGATGATTCCTTCCGACTACTGCACCGTGGAGGGCACCTCGTCCGCGGGCGCTATCAACAAGGTCTCCCTGTCGAACGGCTTTGAGCGCAGCTCGACCTGGGAGGGATACAATTTCCACGAGCCGATCGCGGCCATTTTCGCGCCAGGCTCCTCCCTAGACATGGAAGCCATGACGAAGGGAGGTTGGCAAGACCTGAGGGTCTGGGTGGACTGGAACAACGACGGATACTTTGCCGAATCGGAGACACAGGGCATGGGCTCGGAACAATACTCCGATGGCAACAAACGCTACTGGACCACCCTCGCACCTTCGGCGGATGCCGCCTGGGGCCAGGTAGTCCGCGCCCGCGTCTGGCTCGGCGTGTCGTGGGAAATGCCCACAAACGGCTGCGGATGGGCCAATTACGAAGTCGAGGACTACCAGTTCCTGCTGGTCGAGCCGACTACCTTGGGCGAGCTCGCGGGCGTCGTTACGGACGCGGGCACCGGATCGCCCATCGAAGGCGCCCGGGTTAGCATCCTCCGAAGCTCGACCCTCACCGCGCCCGACGGCAGCTACTCCTTCAGCTCACTGCCTGAGGGCGAGTGGGAATGGACGGCCAGCGCCGACGGCTACCAATCGGCCTCCGGCAGCGCCACGATCGTGGCCGGAAGCACGCAGACCCTGGACATCAGCCTGCAGGCCTTGCCCACCGCGAACGCGACCTTCCTGGTCACGGACGGCGGCGGCAACCCCATCGAAGGCGCCGTCCTTACCCTCGGAAGCGACAACTACACGACCGACGCGCAAGGCCAGATAACGGTCATCCTGTTCGGCAACAGCCAGTACGCATACTCGGTCTGGGCCGACGGCTTCTTGGAAAACCAAGGCACCCTGAGCATGGGCGAGCAAGACCAGGACATCACGATCGTCATGGCCAGCTACCAGTCCATCCTGTTCAACTGCGACATGAGCAACCTCATCGCCGCGGGCGGTTTCGACCCCGCGACTGACGAGCTTGTCCTTTCCGCCAGCTTCAACCAGTGGGGCAGCATCAGCATGTCCGACACCGACGGCGACGGCGTTTACTCCACCCAGAGGGATGGATTCCTTGTGGGAGCGCAGTTCCTCTACACCTACAAGCTTGTCAACGGCCTTAGCGAGTTCCCGACCATCTCGATGCGCAACCACACCGTGGTGTTCGCCCAGCCCAACCTGCTGGACGATGAGTTCGGCTTCGCGACCTACGCCGTGAGCTTCATGGTCAAGGACGCCGACGACAACCCGCTTGAAGGCGCCTCCGTCAGCCTCGACGGCCAGACGGCCACCACGGGCGCCGACGGCTCGGCCTCCTTCGCCGACTTCCTGCCCGGCAGCTACGACTAACGGTCATCGACGCCGACCTCCAGCAGGAAGTCGTGCTCGAAATGACGACCTACGCCGTCAGCTTCATGGTCAAGGACTCCGACGACAACCCGCTGCAAGGCGCCTCCGTCAGCCTGGACGGCCAGACGGCCACCACGGGCGCCGACGGCTCGGCCTCCTTCGCCGAAATCCTGCCCGGCAGCTACGACTACGCCGTAACGCTGGCCGGATACGACAGCCCGTGGTCATGACCCCGGGACAATCGACCGTCTCTATCCAGTTCAACTGCGACATGACCATCCAGATCGACGGTGGGGCCTTCGACCCCGAGGCCGACTTCCTGGACATGGCCGGCACGCTGAACAACTGGGGCTCCGGCGACGCCATCGTCCTCGCGGATGAGGACGGCGACGGGACCTACACCGCGACCGTCGCGGGCTTCATCCCCGGCGATGCGGTCTCCTACAAGTACCGCATCAACGGCAACTGGGACACCTCCGAGTTCCCCAACGGCGGCCCCAACCGCGACTACACCGTCACGGGCGCCAACCCCAACGTGGTCAACGACGTTTACAACGGCGGCAACCTGGTCTCCGTCGCGTCCGCCTCGGGCGAGTGGGCCTTCTCGATGTTCCCGAACCCCGCGTGGGAACGGGTCAGCTTCGAGGGCGCCGAAGGGGCGACCATCGAGCTGTTCAACCTGCTGGGCCAGCGCGTCGCCGCGCTCGACGCCACGCAGGGCCAGAACAGCCTCTCGGTGGAAGGCCTGCCCAACGGCACCTACCTGGTTCGCCTGACCCGCGACGGCCAGCAGGCCACCGCACGCCTGGTCGTGGTCCACTAAGCGGCCCGGCCGCATAGCCTCCAAGCCCCCCGCCCCTCGAAAGGGCGGGGGGCTTCTTTTGGTTCTTTAGAAAAGTGAGTGGGTAGCGCAAAAGAGATTGACTCAAGTAAAATCAAGTTTTCCGATGCGTATGTTTAGGACGGCCTTGAGGGTCTCTATTTTCCTGTAAGTAAGACTTTGAAATTAGATTGTGTTAAATCTGAAATCAATGTTCGATTTTTTTCCACGAAAAACACGAAGAACACGAAATTTTTTT
>JAIFMG010000144.1 GCA_020048645.1 Bacteroidota bacterium
GAAGTATTGAGAAATCTGGATAAAAACGTCGTAAAATCATTGAGCCTGTTCCATTGGATTGAACGGGCAACTCGATAGCGGTTTGGTATAAAGTGTTTTCTTTAGCGTTCTATTCTTTTTCATACTCAGCGATGAATTCAAATTTTTTGATGTTTGGAACCGCGCCGAATTTTCCGGTTCGGTACCATTTGTCAAAAGGAATATCCGAGCGGACGCTTTTCAAATCATTGAAATCTTTTACGGAGTAAAACTCGGTGATTCCGTATTTGTTCTTGTCGCCAAACCAAATCTGGTCTTTGCGGAAGATTTTTTTATCGAGAAGGGTGGTCTCGTGCGTGGCGAAAACCAGTTGTGAGTTGTTTTTGTTTACCTTTGGGTTGTGGAACAATTCTACCAAAAATTTCGCCAGGTCAGGATGGAGGCTGTTGTCGAACTCGTCGAGGAAAATCAAGGCAGGTTCTTCTTTTTCGAAGGCTTCAAGCATCAAGCCACCGATCGCGAACATCGATCGTGTTCCTTGCGATTCTTGGTCATTGAACGAAAGCCTCTGAACGCCAGCCTCAAGGCCGGAATGGAATGTTTTGTGGAGGCCAAAAGTTTCAAATTTCAAATCTTTCATCACGATTTCTCTGATTTTTTCAGGTAGGCTTTCAAAGTCCGTGTCGGGTTTCTCCAGCACCTGAACCTCTGTGATTTTGGTGTCAGCGACACTGATCAGTTTGCTTATCTTTTCCCTGAGCTTTTGCCTTTCGGGTTGGTTGAAGTTTTTTTGTACTTTGTTGTAGAGTTCGTTGATATGGTGTATCGAGGGGATGTTCCAAACTTCGATTTCTTTGAAATACAGATAAATGTCTCGAAGTTGATCGTTCGGGATGCTGCCAAACTTTGAAAGGAAGAGCGTGTTTTTGTTGACTCTTTTGTCTTCTTTTTTGTTTTTCATGGCATCCCCCAGTTCGACGAACTCGTTGGCGTCTTTCCTTTCGAAAATCTTTGAAATCCAATTGGTTTCATACACGCCGAGGTACTCGTAGAGTATTTCTGTTCGGTTGTACCGGATGATGTACCGATGCCTTTTCTTGGTTTTGGGGATGAAGTTGATGGTTATCTCCGTGGCTTCATTTCTGGAATTGACATCCAACAAGAAAGGGTCGTAATACCTGTCCGGGATGGAGTCGCCTGCTTTCAGTTCCGCGGAATTTAGGATGAAGCTCCTTAATGTCCACATCAACCTGATCAGATTGGATTTTCCTGAAGCGTTGGCCCCGTAAATCACGGCTGACTTCAAGATTTTCAAGTTCTTGTTGCCCACGATAGGGGCAAAGGTGTTCCCGGATTTCAGCTTCAAGGCGCTTGCTTCCAAGCTGAAGGTTTGCTCGTCTTTTATTGAGCGGTAATTTCTAAAAACCAGGTCTATCAACATTTTCGGCGCTTGTTTTCGTATGGAACCAAAGATAATCAACCTGGCGGTGAAATCCAATTTTGCGCAAAAAAAATGCAAGATTGATGTTTTTGACCTTGAGTATGGGGCTTGAAATCCCTTCCGTCGCCAATAGCCCAGCACCAAGGGCCTTCGAGGCGATTGGGCCGATTCGGCAAAGGCCTTGGCCTTTTTGCAGGCATCCTAGATGGGTACATTCGGCCCAACGGAGGCGGCTTGGCGTCAGTAGCCGACGGGGCGGTACTTGTCGTCGTCTTCCATGAGGCTGATGTAGCTCAGGTAGCGGCTTTCGGAGACCAGGCCCTCGGCCAGGGCGTCCTTGACGGCGCATCCGGGCTCGTGCAGGTGGGTGCAGTTGCCGTATCGGCAATGCTCGAGCAGGGCGAACATCTCGGGGAAGTAGTGGGCGATCTCGGCCTTCTTCATCTCGACCATGCCGAAACCCTTGATGCCGGGCGTGTCGATCAGGAATCCGCCGGTGGCCAGCTCGACCATCTCGGAGAAGGTGGTGGTGTGCTTGCCTTTGTGGTGGTAGTCCGAGATTTCGCCCACGCGGAGGCTGAGCGAGGGGTCGAGGGCGTTGATCAGGGTGGACTTGCCGACGCCGGAGTGGCCCGAGACGACGCTGACCTTGCCGCGCATCCACTGGGCGAGCTGCTCGAGGCCGGTGCCCCGCAGGGCCGACAGGGCCAGGCAGCGGTAGCCGATGTCCTCATAGACTTCGACCAGCTCGCGCAGGTGGGCCTGCTCTTGCTCGTCGTAGAGGTCCATCTTGTTGAACAGCAGGGTCGTCGGTATGCGGTAGGCTTCGGCCGTGACCAGGAACCGGTCGATGAAGGCGGTGGTGGTCCGGGGATGCGAGAGGGTCGCGACCAGGAATGCGTTGTCGATGTTGGAAGCCAGGACGTGCCCCTGGTGCGAGAGGTTGGTCGAGCGCCGGATGATGTAGTTCTTGCGGGGGAGCACCTCGGCGATGAAGTGGCTCTCGGCCTCGTCGTGCTCCAGCCGGACCCAGTCGCCCACGGCCACCGGGTTGGTGGTCTTGAGCTCCTTGAGGCGGAGCTTGCCTTTGAGGCGGGCGGTGACGGTCTGGCCGTCGGGTAGCCTTACCTGGTAGAGCTGTCCGGTGGAGCGCGTGACGGTGGGATGTTGGTTCATGGGGGGTCAGAAGTGGATGGGTTTGGATTCGACCAGGTTGGTGGGCAGGCTGATGTGGACGGTGGTGCCGAGGCCTTCTTCCGACTCGAGCCAGATCTGGCCGCCGAGCATCTCGACCACGGCCTTGCAGATGGCCAGGCCGAGGCCTGTGCCGCCATAGGCCCTCGTCAGGGAGCTGTCGGCCTGCCGGAAAGGCTTGAAGATGTCGCGCTGCTTGCGGTGGGCGATGCCGATGCCGGTGTCGGCCACGAAGAAGAGCATCTTGTTGCCCGGCCGGCGCTCGTAGCCGAACTCGACGCGGCCCTGGCGGGTGAACTTCAGCGCGTTGTCGAGCAGGTTGGCCAGGACGCGTTCCAGAAGCAGGGCGTCGGTCACCATGAGGCTTCGCTCGGCGGTCTCGCGGCGGTTGAACACCAGCTCGATGTCCGAGCGCCCCTTGGCCCGGAGCCGCTCGCCGAAGCGGGCGTGCAGGCCCGTGAGCAGTTCCAGCACCGAGGTGTTGCGCAGCTCGTACTGGACCTGCTGGGTCTCGATCTTGGAAATCAGGAGGATGTCCTCGATCAGCGACAGCAGGCTGCGGATGTTGGCCGAGATGATCTCGAAGTACTCGGCCCGCTTCTCCTCCTTGAGCTCGGGCATCTTGAGCAGCTCCGAGAAGCCGAGGATGGCGTTGATGGGTGTTCGGATTTCGTGCGAGATGTTGGCCAGGAAGGCCGCCTTGAGCCGGTCCGATTCCTGGGCCTGCTCCTTGGCCTTGGCCAGCTCGATGTTGATCTGCCGGAGCGAGTTGCGCTGCTCCCTGATTTCCTGGTTCTTGGCCAGGAGCTTCTGCCGCTGCTGCTTCTGGCTGTTGTAGAGGTAGAGCAGGAACAGGGCGGTCATGGCGGCGGCCAGGAAGAAGACCATGAGCAGGGTCTGCTCGGAGCGCTTCTGCTGGAGCTCGACCTCCTGGGTCTTGCGGCGGGCGCTTTCCTGGAGGTAGCGCGTCTCGTAGTCGCGGGCCGAGTCGGCCAGCCTCTGCCAGTCGAGGCTGTCCTTGAGGGCCATGTGCTTCTTGTAGTAGAAGAGGGCCTTCTCGAGCTCGCCGCTCTGCTCGCTGGCCTGGGCCATGAGCAGGTAGCTGGCCGAGACGGTGGGCCGGTCCTCGATTTCGATGCCGATGCTCACGGCCTCCAGGAGCGAGGCGAAGGCGTCCTCGCGCTGCGAAAGGCGCAGGCGGAAGGTGGCCACGCTGTTGAGCGAGTTGGTCTGGCCGAACCGGTCCTGCGCCAGCCGGGCCAGGTCGAGGGCGCGCAGGGCTGTCCCCAGGGCCTGCTCGTAGTCGCCGAGCTTGTCGTACACGCCGGCCAGGTTGTTCATGGCCACCACGATGGCCGCCGTGTCGCCCTCCAGCTCGAAGTTCTGCCAGGCCGCCATGAACTGCTCCCGGGCGCTCGCGAAGTCGCCCTTCGAGAAGCTGATGCTGCCCAGGTAGTTGTAGCACTGGGCCACGCCGCGCCTGTGCCCGACCTTCTGGTAGAGGTCTAGCGCCTTGCGGAAGTAGAGGCTGGCCATGGCCGTGTCCGCCAAGGAGTTGTAAACGTGCCCGATGTCGTTGAAGGCGCGCGCCGTGGCCTCTTCCTGGCCCATGGCCTCGAACTCGCCCAGCGCCTCGAAGTACAGGCGCAGGGCCTCGCGGGCGTCGCCCCGCAACTGGTGCAGCTCGCCCATGAGGGCCTTGACTTGGGCGGCAAGGTCCGGCCGGTCGTGCCGCCGGGCCAGCTCCAGGGCCTCCGGGGCCAGCGACAGGCCCTTGCTGGGCGCGACGCGCTGGTGCAGCTCCATGAGCCGCATCAGGCTGCCCAGCCGCTCCACGCCTTCCTGCCTCGCGGCGGCCCGCTCAAGGCTGTCCATCTGCCCGAACGGTGGTGCGCCGCCCGCCTGTCCGAGGGCGGTGCCCGCCATCGTCCACAGCAAGGCCGCCAAGAGCAGCCGGGCCGGCAGTCGGCATCTCCAGGGGCGTCGCGGGATGGGCATGTTCTAGGCGGTTCTTGGGGTTGTTGGGATGGGCGGGCGGCGCGAAGGTAGTCGTTTTCGCCCGGAAGTGGGGAAGTCCGTCAGAGCCGCTGGTACTCGAAGCCCACCAGCCCCCTTTCGCCATCGGGGCCGTAGAAGCCCACGAAGCGCAGCTTGTAGAGCCTTTCGTCCGAGGCGCGCACCAGGTAGATCTTGTCGTCCAGCACGCGGTAGAGGTTGCTGCCCTCCAGGTCGAAGGTCTTCCAGTCGTGCCCGATGTTGTCGATCCGCTCGTCGAAGAAGACGGTCTGCGACAGCTCCCAGTCCACCGAGTCGAAGGGCAGCTCCTGGCCGAGCGAGAAGGCCCTGCTGCTCTGCCGGTTGGTGTAGGCCCCGCGCACCAGGTAGGGCAGGAAGGTCTCCGTGCCCGGAATCTGGAGGTTGGCCCGCACCTGGCTGAAGACCAGGTCCCACGATTCGGGCTCCAGCAGCAGGGCGCCCTGGTCGGGCCAGGCGAGCGCGTGCTGCACGAAGGCCCTTCCGGGCACCTTCGGGACGCGGCTTTCGCGCGGCTCGCTGCCATCGAGGCGGGCGTGGCGCAGCAGGTAGTGCCCGTCCGAAAAGTCGCCGAAGCTCAACTGCCTCATGCCCAGGGGCGCGCCGTTGGCGTCGATGCCAAGGTCCAGCACATAGACCTTGCCCAGGCTGCTCGGCTCGGCCTGGTCCCAACGGCCCCACTCGCCAAAGGCCGTCGAGTCGAGGTTGCCCGAGAGCGCGTCCCAGCGCCAGAGCGGGCTGCTGGCGGGCGGCGCGCTCACCGGCTGGCCGAATGTCGCGCCCTCCAGCTCGGCCACGGCCATGAGCCTGCCCGAGTTGAGCAGCACCCGGAAGCCGTCGCCGCTCTCGAACGAGAGGTCCCAGGCGTAGAGCGAGTGGGTCGCGATGGCCTGGCCCTTGTCCAGGTCGAAGTAGGTCTGGTGGGTGTAGATCGAGCTGTCGAGCCGGGCCGCCCGCAGGTCCCTGGGAATCTCCAGCGCCGGGATGCGCTCGTCTTCGGCGAAGCAGCCCGGCAGGAAGGCCAGCAGGGCCAGCAGCCCAGTTGGCAAAATGCGTCGCCGCATCATTTCACCAGCCTTGAGATGGCCTTGAAGGTCGAGTTGCCCGAGACCCGGCAAAGCTCGAACAGGATGGATTCGTAAGTGGCCACCAGCACGCCCTCCACCGCCAGCCGCTCGAAGGCCACGCGCCGGTCCATCGGCTTGCGCGAAGAGACGCAGTCCTTCACCACGACAGGCTCGTAGCCGTTGGCCTTGAGGTCGATGGCCGTCTGCATGACGCAGACGTGGGCCTCCATGCCCATGATCAGCACGAACTTGGGGTCGAGGCGCCCCAACTGGTCGCGGAAGTTGGGCTCGTCCCAGCAACTGAAAGCCTTCTTCTCGATGCTGTGCAGATGCCCCAGGGCCGTCTGGATCGGCACGATCGTCTCGCCCAGGCCTTTGGAATACTGCTGGGTCACCAAGGTCGGCACCCGGAGGTGGCGCAAGCCTTGGATCAGGATGATGCTGTTCTTGGCCATTTCCGCGTTGTCATGGATGTGAGGGAACAACTTCTCCTGCATGTCCACCACGACCGCGCAAGTTTGTTCTTTGCTGATTCTCATTTCTTTTTTTTTGTTCTTGCAAAAATAGGTCAAAAAAACGGATTTTGCCAAGCCAATGCCCGCAAAGGCAGGTCTAGCGCCAGAGCCCAAGCCCAGATTCACAGACAGCTTGGCGCTTGTCGAGTGTTGATTCGACCGTCCCAGTTTCCTGGGATTTTGGATGCCGAATCGCTCCCGCCTCATGCCAACTTGCTTTCGATGGCGGAATATCCGAACCACCAGTGCCCGACAAAAACGGACTGTCCTGCCAATCCCTACGGGATTCGACCGATTTGAACCGAACAAATTTGCCAGCGATTTCTGAACCTTTGAAAGCAACTTGGTAGCGGCTTCGAACTTTTTCGACCCCAATGCCCAAGCATTCCGACCCGCGCCCCCGCAAAAGCCCTAAAAAGGCCACCCTTGGCAAGGACGGCCTTGGGGCACGTTCGGAAGACCAGCGGCTCGTACTTGCGGAAATCGACAGGTTGCTGGCGCCCGGATCCTGGCGGATTTGCCAAGCAAACGATGCGGCCGTTGGTTTTCGCCCTCTGAATTTTCGACAAGGAGGTCAACTCGATTGCTGTTTTTCAATTTCAGGTTCTTTGTTTCCTTCTTCTGGCTAAATCGACTTTATGATAATGTCCTCTCGAAACAAGTAAGCGATCGGATTTAATTTACAATATGGGTCCAGCATAAAAACCATTATTTGCATTTTTTAATTTCTAACCCATTGATAATCAAAGATAACTTTTGAAAGAAAATTTTAGAAATGACCTTTTTTGACAGCGCCCATTTTTGTCCTTGGAGGGCATTTGTCCACGAAAGGCACGAAGGGCACGAAATTTTTTTGACATCAAAATTTGATTGCATTATTATTTCTAACCCATTGATAATCAATGATAACTTTTGAAAGAAGATTTTAGAAATGACCTTTTAAGACCGCGCCCATTTTTGTCCTTGGAGGGGATTTGTCCACGAAAGGCACGAAGGGCACGAAAATTTTTTGACATCAAAATTTGATTGCATTTTTCAATTTCTAACCCATTGATAATCAAAGATAACTTTTGAAAGAAAATTTTAGAAGTGACCTTTTTTGACCGCGCCCATTTTTGTCCTTGGAGGAGATTTGTCCACGAAAGGCACGAAGGGCACGAAATTTTTTTGACATCAAAATTTGATTGCACTTTTCTATTTCTAACCCATTGATAATCAAAGATGATTTTTGAAAGGAATTTTTAGAAATGACCTTTTTAGACCGCGCCCATTTTTGTCCTTGGAGGGGATTTGTCCACGAAAGGCACGAAGGGCACGAAATTTTTTTGA
>JAIFMG010000011.1 GCA_020048645.1 Bacteroidota bacterium
CGCAGGTCTATGCCCGCATCCAGGGCTTCATCTCGACGGCGCGAAAACAGGGGAGGAACATTTTCAGGGAGCTCAAAAACACTTTTGACGGGCACAACTTCCTTTCCGTCAAATGCGAGATGACCTAAATAGTTACAAAATAAGGCCGTTTGCCCCGCTCGCCAAATGAAGTTCTGGATTTCTCCATAACCACTTGTTCCTAAACTCCAGCCGCCTTTCCCCTGGGCATTCGCGATTTTGAAGGCAAGCTGTCCATCGGTTGAATTGGACAAAGACCAGCCAACAAGCTATCCCCTGGCAAGGCAAGCGCCCGCGGCAGTCGGCTCAGCCTGCGAGGACGAGCAGGCGGCGGGCCATGCGCAGGAGCTTCTCGCCTTGCGATTCCCAGGAGAGGGGCGCGGCTTGGCGGGCGCGCTCCCAGCGGTCGAGACGGAGGCTGGCGAGCTGGGCGTGGGCCTGGCGCAGGCCTTCGGCGATGGCCTCGGGCCGGGCATCGACCAGCGCGCCGCAGGACGGCAGGCGGCGCAGCAGGTCGGCCTGGCCGGAGGTGCGGGTGGCCAGGGCGTAGGTGCCGAGCACGGCGTAGGTGAGCAGCTTGTTCGAGATGGCCAGGTCCTTGTTGCGGTCGATGTCGGGCCGCTCGAGGGCCAGGCCGATGTCGGACTCGGCCACCAGGCGGAGGATCTGCGACTCGGGGATGTAGCCGTGCAGGCGCAGCCGCTCGGCCGGCAGCGCGGCCAGGCGCGGGGCGAAGGCGGGGTCGAGCTGGCCGACGAGCTGGAGGCTCCAGGGGAAGTCGAGGGCGGGGAGGGCCTCGACGAGCTCTTCGAGGCCGCGGCGGAAGGTGATGGTCTGCGAGAACCAGACCATGCGGAGCTCGGGCGGGGGCTGGTCGCGGCCGGCGCGGGCCTTGGGCGGGGGCGCGGAGCCCTTGGGGAAGGGATTTTCGAGCCAGGGGCTGTTGAGGATCTCGAGGGAAGCCTGGCGCTGCCGGCCGAGGGCGTCGAGGTAGGCCCTGCCGATGAGGGCGGAGGCGTCGGTGAAGTGGTCCGCGCGGAACTGGGGGATGAACTGGGCCAGGCGCTGGTTGGCCAGGGCGTCGTCCGATTCCTGGAAGTGGAAGTCCTCGATGTCGAACCAGATGGGGCGCTTTCCGGCCAGGGCGTCGAGCACGGGCAGGGTGGCGGGGCGGTGGCCGACCCAGACGCGGGCGTCGATGCGGCGTCCTTCGCGGATCTGGGCCTCGATGGCGGGGTCGATGGCCAGGGCGAGGAGCTTGGGCGGCAGGTCGGCGCTTGGGCGGGCTCGGCTGAGCCGGGCGCCGAGCTTCCAGAAGAAGACCTTGGGCGTCGGGCGGGTCCAGTCGATGGGGAAGGCCTGGAAAGCCGGGTAGGCCTGGAGCTGGCGGTGGAGCTCCTTGTCGGCCTCGAGGGCCTGGACGCGGCGGACGTTGTAGAGCAGGGCCACGGAGTGCCCGTTGCGCAGGAGGGTGCGGATGGCGCGGTAGGCCCGGGGCGTGGTGGCCAGCAGGTCCGAGATGACGAAGCAGAAGTCGAAGGGCTTGGTCAGGCTCATCGTCCTAGCATTTGGTGGAAGATTTTGAGGTATTGCCCGGCGATGACGTCCTTGGAGAAGCGCTCCTGGGCGTCGCGGGCGATGGCCTGGGGGTCGAAGTCGGCCAGGCGCCGGACGAGCTGGGCCATGCCGGTGAGGTTGGCGACCTTGAAGCCGTTGAAGGCGTTCTGGATGACCTCGGGCACGGCGCCGCGGTTGTAGGCCAGCACGGGCGTGCCGCAGGCGAGGCTCTCGGCCATGACAATGCCGAAGGGCTCCTCCCAATGGATGGGGAAGAGCAGGGCCTTGGCGGTCTGGAGCCAGCGCCGCTTCTGCTCGTCGTTGACAGGCCCGACGTAGCGGATCTGCTTGTCGTCCACCAGGGGCAGGATCTGCTGGCGGAAGTAGTCGGCGTGCTCGTCGGGGATGTTTCCGGCCAGGACGAGCTTCTGCCCGGTGGCCTGGGCGACCTTGATGGCGTCGAGCGGCCCTTTGACGGGCTCGACGCGGCCCAGGAAGAAGAGGTGCTCGCGGCGGGCCTGCGGGTCGGGGCGGAAGTAGTCGGTGTCTGTGAAGTTGTGGATGGCGGTCCACTGGCCGGGCTTGGGCAGGTTTTGGAAGAGGTGTGCCCCGCAGGCCGTGAAGGCGACGCGGCCGCGGGCGAAGGCGCGCATGGCCGAGGTGCTCTGGGCGCTGATGGCCCGCTGGTACGACTGGACGACCCTGACGGAAGAGTGGGTGAGCAAGGGGTAGAGGTAGAGCAGCCGCGAGAAGCTGTGGACGATGTCGGGCTGCCACTGCCGGGCGACCTGGGCCAGTTGCAGGGCGTTGGCGCGGATGTCGGAGGCCCGCTGGGCGCTTGCCCCGGCCCATCCGAAGCGCTGGCTGGCCGACTCTTCGGTGGAGCTGGGGTGGGCCAGCAGGGCCACCTGGTGCCCGGCGGCGGAATAGGCCTTGCTCAGGCCGCTGACGATGCGCTCGATGCCGCCGTAGTCCACGGGGGGCACGGGGATCTCGGGATCGACGGTCAGGAGGATTTTCATGGGGCGGATGGGGGCTGGTTGGGGTTGGGGAAGGCGATGTCGAGCAGCTCGGCGGGCCGCGCCAGCAGGTAGTCGGGCCGGTGGGCGCGGAGCAGCTCGGGCGAGTTGAAGCCCCAGGCGACGCAGGCCACGGGCAGGCCAGCCTTGCGGGCGGCCTCGATGTCGCGGGTCTCGTCGCCGATGTAGAGGGTCTGCGCGGCCTCGAGCCGGTGCTGGCGCAGGGCGGCGAGCAGGCGGCGGTGCTTGCCGAAGAGGCTGAGCTCGGAGTGGACGAAGAGGAAGAGCCTGTCGAGGCCGTTGTTGCGCAGGAAGGCCAGGATGTTGTCGCGGCCGTTGGAGCTGACCACGCCCAGGCGCGCGCCGCGGGCGTGGAGCGCCCGCAGGGTGTCGGCCATGCCGGGCACGGGCGGCAGCAGGGCCACGCGCCGTTGGGCCATTTTCCGGTACTCGAGGATCGTGCCGGGGATTTCCTTGGCGGGGATGCCCGACTGCCGGACGATTTCCTGTGCGCTCAGCTCCTTCATCGCGAGGGCCTTCTCGCGGCTGACGGCGGCGAATCCCCGGCGCTCGGCCAGCTCGTTGAGCAGCTCGAGGGCCGATTCGAAGGTATCGGCCAGGGTTCCGTCGAAGTCGAAGATGAGGTTTTGCGGCATGGAGCGGGTCTGTCCCACAAATATAGGAAGCTATCGGCACGAAACCTTATCTTCGCGGACACAAAAAACGACATTACCATGATGTGGAATTTCATCGTCGCCGGCTTTCTGTTCCTGCTTCCGGGCCTCTGGATGCTGGCCAAGCGCAAATGGGTGCTGGGCCTGATGCTGGCCGGCCTGGGGCTGGTCTCCTTCCTGCTCTACGGCATCATCGTATATTTGTACCCCTACAAGGCCCTGTTCTGAGGCCGTCTCGGGGCGAATGGCAGGCTTTTTTCCGCGGGACGAACGAACCAAAACCCTGCCGGGCGCCGTTTCGCTAGGCCTTCACAGCCCGCACCAACCAAGCAAACCCACCATGATCCACGTCGAACAACTGGTCAAACGCTTCGGGCAAGTCCGCGCCGTGGATGGCGTGAGCTTCCAGATCGAGCAAGGCGAGTTCTACGGATTCCTGGGGCCGAACGGCGCCGGGAAAAGCACCACGCTGAACATCCTGAGCACCCTGCTGGCGCCCGACTCGGGCCACGCCAGCATCGGCGGCCTCGACATCACCCGCCACAAGTCGCAGGTAAAGAGCGTCTTCGGCTACGTCTCGCAGGAAATCGCCCTCTACGACGAGCTCACGGCCGAGCAGAACCTGCTGTTCTGGGGAAGCCTCTACCGCCTGACCGGGCGCCAGGCCAAGCAGCGCGCCGAGCAACTGCTCCGCACCCTGGGGCTCTACGACCGCCGCGGCCAGAAGCTCAAGCACTTCTCGGGCGGCATGAAGCGCAGGGTCAACCTGGCCGCGGCCCTGCTGCACGAGCCCAAGGTCCTCTTCCTGGACGAGCCCACCGTCGGCATCGACCCCCAGAGCCGCAACCTGGTCTATGACGTGCTCCGCCAGCTCAACCAGCAGGAGGGCATCACCATGCTCTACACCACCCACTACCTCCAGGAGGCCGAGGACTTCTGCTCGCGCATCAGCATCATGGACCTGGGCCGCATCGTGGCCGAGGGCACCCTCGAGGAGCTCAAGGCACAATCCAAGATCCGCGAGGCCATCATCCTGCACGTGCCCGACGCCCTGGCCTGCGCCGCCAAGCTCGAGCCGCACTACCCCCGGCGCGTCCAGGTGGCCGACGGCAGGCTCTTCCTCGAGGCCGAGCAGGCCAAGCAGGAGCTCCCCCGCCTGACCAACCTCTGCTTCAACATCGGCATCGAAATCCAGCAGATCGAGCTCCAGAAGGCCAACCTCGAGAACATCTTCCTGCACCACACCGGAAAGCAGCTCCGCGACTTCTGAAACCGCGCCTGGCTCTGCCCGCCAATGGCCGCCCGAGCGCGGTGAACCGGACAAAAAACTCTACAAACATGAGAATGATGATGCTTTGGGCAGCCTTGCTCGGCGCCACCTCGCTTTCGGCCCAGACTCCCAGTCAAATTGAAGGGAACAGCATCGCGCTGGGCATCAAGACCGGCTATTCCCAAAGCGGAACCGAAGGGCTGGACGCCTGGCTCGTCCAAGAGGGATTGCCCAAGGCCGATGAAAACAGGGTTGGGCATACCCTTTTGGGATTTGACCTCATGTTCGAACTCGGGCGCGTCCCGATTGGCCTAAGCCCCACTTTTCATTTCACAGGACAAGAGAGGCAGATGATCTTCCTGACCGACATCACCCTGCAATCAGGCTACACCGTTGTCAAGAAAGACCCCATCGAGCTGAAAGCCTTGGCGGGCCTTGGTTTGGTGTTCGCGGGTTGGGACTTCCAAGGGATCCCCAGCTCTTTCCAATCCGTCGCGGCAGACTACTCCAGCCCCTACGCTCGCTTGTCGGCCTTTGCCTTTCGTCCCTCGCTGATGTTCAGCCACAAGCCCAAATGGCGAACCCTGGCTGACGGCAGCCGGGACCTGCACTACCAGCGCGCGCTGTATTTCCAGGCCGGCCTCAACTACTTTTTCCACCACCGCTGGAAATATGGAGAGGTCTCCAACAACTCTATCCAGGAAGACAACAGCTTTTCAGGTGTTCCTGTCAACATGCCGGATGTATTGAAATCCAATCTTTTTGTTACCATCGGCCTGGCATTTTCGATGCACAACCAGCGGGCTGTTTCGCCCTGATAGCCAATTGCTTTCAAGGGCCTTGAGGGTCTCTGTTTCCCTGTATCCCCTGGCCTTGGCCTTGTCGGCTTGAAAGAGCGAGTCGAAGCTCTCGGGTATCCCGTTGGTTATACGGTTTTCCGCCCAGTTGACCACGCCGGCTCCGTGCCGTTTGATGGACCTGGCCACCTCGACGACCTGGGAAATCCTGCTGTGTTGGCACACTGGCGATAACGGAAAATGGTAGGCGACGTTGCTTTTTTTGTGGGGTTCAACGGTAAAATGTTCGATTACTGATAAAAGCCCGTTTCTTGTACAAAGCTTCAAATTTGCACATCTGCCCACAAAAAAAGGCAATGACCGCTATGTTGTATGTTATCGTTTTTTTTCTTATTTTCATTATCAAGACATTAAATTAAAAATGGGTGCGGTCTAAAAAGGTCACTTCTAAAATTCGCTTTCAAAAGTTATCTTTGATTATCAATTGGTTACAAATAGAAAAATGCAAAGAATGGTTTTTATGCTGGACCCAGTCTTGCTTATCGCATATGGTTTTTCTTTGCCAATCGCCGTCCCACTCACCCGCTCTAATTTTGATTTCAAAAAAATTTCGTGCCCTTCGTGCCTTTCGTGGACAAATCCCGGGTTTTTATACTGGACTCAAAAATAATTCCCAATCAGTGTTTAAATTTCACTGTTCCATTTTTCTAACCGCAAATTACATTCATTTATTGGAAGACGATTGTTAAACGACAATAATTCAGTCAGTTTGATACTGGCTAATTTTAATGAAATAAAACCAGTCTCTACCAATTTGTCAAAAATCCATAAAATTCCATGAACTTCTATTTGATAATCAATCGCTGTTTTACGTAAATGATTATCACCAGTTAAGATTAAAGCATTTTGTTCTTTTGCTGCTATCAAAACGGAACAATCTTGCACTGATAGTTTTGGATGTTTTTGTTTTTCTGAATAGATTTTATTAACATCTTCAATGCTTAATATTAGCAAATTAGCATTAGAAATAAAGTCTTGGATAATTGCTTTTTGATTTTCATTTTTAAATTCATCAACAACAATATCTGTTGTATAAAAGTCATATTCCAATTGGAACAAATAATGAATTAAACCCAAATCAATCAAATCAAACAAAATATTTGCGTCATTTACAGCTATTTTCATCTTAATTGATTTGTGTTCTAAAATTTGACAAATCTTCACCAGCTAAATTTGCAGCTTTGCTTAACGAAATAATTTCTTCGGTAGCTGCAAAATAAATTAATTGGTTAAATCGATTTGCATGCTCAACTCCTGAATAGTTACCCAAATTTTCTTCTTTTTGCAAATGATTTGCTCGAATGTGAATAAAAAATTGTTTCACGAAATTATCATTGACAATTTCTATTGATTTTGCTCGCATAACCAATGCCTGAACAGATATTCCAAAGGTTTCTTTTATTGCAATTAGTTCTTGTAAAGCAAGAGAATGACGCTTATTGCCAAGTTCTTTTTTTATAATATGTTCCGGTATTAAAACTGCACCGGCAAATGAATGACATAATTTTTCATTATCAGTTTCTGAAAACTGCAATAATAAATGAGCTACTTCATGCAGTGCAGTAAATCGTTTACGTAATATATCCGCATTTTTATTAAGAACTATAATGGGTATATTTTCAACCCACGCGGATAAACCGTCGAAATCGTTAGTAGTTTCAACTTCGATTATTTTAAAACCATTATCTTCCAATAAATCAAGAAGATTTACAATTGGCGCATCACCAATATTCCATACGTTTCTTAATTCAATAGCAACTTTTTCAATATCTGGCAAATCAGATATTTTGGGATTAACCAATGGGTTACAAAAAACAGTTTTTTTATTTAATAAATCTTCGATTTCTATATAACGTTCTAAATAATCAATCGCTTTTTCTTTTATTTGTTCTTGCTTATTTTGAGGTAATTTTGACTTCTTACGAAACTCAATATTGGTCAATTTATAATTTAATGGTCTGAAAAAATAATCAATGGATACATTTAAACCATTTGCTAATGCTATCAATATTTTGCTATTAGGTAGCATTTTACCTTGTTCATATTTTCCTATTGCCGCTTTTGAAACAATATTTTGAATTTTTTCAACCAATCCGTCCATTGATAAACCTGCAATTTTTCGTGCCGATTTTAATCGAATTGGAAATATATCAATTAGTTCCA
>JAIFMG010000020.1 GCA_020048645.1 Bacteroidota bacterium
CCGGATGTCCGCGGGCAGGTCCAGCCCGTCCCTGCCGATGCTGATGCCCTTGTTGTCGTCGCGCGTCATGCTGCCGTTGTGGTCGTGTTGGTGGTGTTGTCGCGCGAAGTAAGGCAAAAAACCGCCTTCCCGCGATAGAAAGTGCGGTCCGGGCTCAGTTTTTCACGATTTTTCCGGTCGCGACCCCCGATTGCTGCAGGAGGAAGATGAGGTAGGTTCCGGGCGGGAGGTCGGCCAGGTCGAGGGACAGCTCGTTGCCGCTGAGGGTCATGTCGCGGAGGGTGGCGCCGCGGAGGTCGGTCAGGAGCAGCCTGGCGGGCTCGTCGGTCTCGCGGACGATGCGGATTGGCCCGGTGGTGGGGTTGGGGAAGACCTCGAAGCGGGGCAGTAGCTCGTGGACGGCGAGCACCCAGTCGCCCTCTACGGCGCCGATGTCGATGGCCTCCCCTTGGAGGCGCGGCCTGCCGAAGAGGTCGTGCCTGCCCAGGTTCAGGCCGGTGGTGTCGGGCGTCCCCGCGTCGATGCCGGGGTCATCGGGCATGAGGGAGAACGCGCGCTCGACGGTGTCCGTGAACAGGGGCTGCTCCTGGATGCAGTTCTCCATGAGGAGCTCGTCGCGCAGGGGGTTGACGATGCTCTCGCGCCCGTGGGTCAGGTTGCAGTGGCTGAAGCTGACGACCTGTGTGGCCCTGTCCCTGTCGCTGATGAACACGTCGCAGGGCTGTCCCTGGTTGGTGTTGCCCCAGAAGACGCAGTTGCGGATGGGGAAGGAGTCGCCCTCGCCATAGTACCAGTCGGAGATGTTCAGGCCATAGCCACCGTCGATCATGTACATGTCGCCGTTGTGGACGATGGTGTTGTTGCTGAAGTTCTGGATCGTGGTGAAGGTGTTCACCCCCACCCGGCTGTTGAAGGCGGCCAGGCAGTTGGTCAGCGCGAGGCTGTCGGGCGCGTTTTCGCCGAAGTCGAAGCCAAACTTGCAATCGATCGCGGCGCAGCGGTCGATCACCGCGATTCTTCCCGGTGAGCTGTGGTAGAATCCTGTGTAGCAATCGGTTGCCAGCGCCCCGCTCAGTACGGCGTTCGAGATCCAGAACCCCGTCGAGCAGTCCACGGCCTTGAGGTTTTCCATCTTCACGCCGCGGGTGGCCGAGGAGAAGCTGAAGCCGCTGAACGAACTGTTCTTCACGGTAACGTTCTGGACGCGAAGCCGCTCGACCCGCTGGTCTTCCAGGGCGCTCGTGCCGACGTAGGTGAACTCGGCATTGTCGAACTCGGCGTGGACCAGCACCGTCGAGTCCTCCTGGGGGACCGCGTGGGTTCGGCGGGCCAGAGGGGCGGACACGAAGCGGATCGGCTCCTCGGCCGTGCCCTCGATCCTCATGGCGCCGATCGAGCTCTCGAGTTTCGCCCGATTGAACGAAGGCGCGGGCATGATGACGGTGCCCGGGGCGATGGTGAGGCCGGCCTCGACAAATACGTAACTGCTCGCGAGGAAGACGGTGTCGCAGTCCCAGTGCTGGTCTTCTTCGAGGGTGCCCCAGACCACGATGTTTTGGGCCTGGGCCCCGCCGGCCAGGAAGGCCAGCAGCGCGAGGACCAGGGCCACCGGCCTTGCTTGGATGTTCATACGCTTTCGCATTGTGGAAGTGTTTTGATGTTCTGGCGCGAAGCTATGGACTTGGTCTGGCAATTTTCTCGAACCAAGTTCGAGAAAACCCATTTTTTCTGAAAAAAATCCAAAACAAAAATCTAATTGATAATCAAGCCATTACCCCCCCCATGTGTCGCTCTGTCGTGTTAGATTTCAAATCCAACACCGCAAACCCTAGAACAGGCTTCGAGAGAGCCGTTTTTGGGGCTAGATTTGCCCCAGTCAAAAAACCGTTTCGCATGGAAGTCCCCACCTTGGCAGCATGGGCCCGCTCGCTCGAAGGCGGCCTGCGGGTCTTGTGCTTGAGCCAGGACCTGAGTTTCGTCCTGGCAAGCCCGGCGCATGGCCGCCTGTTCTCGGTGGTGGGCCAGTTGCGGCAGGGCGGCGAGCGCGTGTTCGAGGATTTCCTGCGGCCCGACGCGCGCCCGGTGTGGCAGGCCGCTATCCGCTTCTTCGAAGGCGAGGGCCTCGACGACCGGAACTGGAAGGCCCACCTGGGTCCCGTCCACCTGAAGGACGACCCGCGCCCCTGCCAGGCGCAGGTGCTCTGGGCAGGCCTGGGCCCCACGTCCGAGCTCGCGCTGGTGCAACTGGACCACCGGCCCGGCATCCGGCAGCGCCCGCCGCACCTTAGGCACCTCAAGCAGCCCAAGGCCATCCCCATCACCCGCGACGGCCGCCTGGTGCTCGACCTGACCGACGCCGAGGCGGAGGTCTTCCGCCTGGGCTACATCATGAGCAACAACGAAATCGCCAAGCGGCTGGAAGTCTCGGCCAGCACCATCAGCACGCACCAGGCCAACATCCGCCAGAAGTGCCGCTAACGCCGCCCGCGGCCAAGGCGCGCCCAAAGGTTTTGAAACATCTTGCCTTTCGCGTTGAACCCCTGCGGGGTTCCTGCCCGTAGCCCCCGGCCCCCCGGATGAAATCCGGGGATCGGAAAACCACCGCGAACCAGAACCCCGCAGGGGTTCAATGCGAAAACCTAGGCGTTTCAAATCAAGCCACCACCTTTGAATGCAAAAAGGTACAAGACCCTGTTTTCGAGCAAAACCTTAGTAGAAGATCAATTGGCAGAGTCAAAATAACCTTATTACCTTATTTTATTTTGATCCATGAATCTGTAAAATAAAGTGGATGGAAAGGCAGGTGTCGTCAGCGTGCATTTCATTGGTTTCCAGCAGGAAGCTCGGGCTTTTTCATGCCAAGTCCTGCTCAAACGCACAGACTTAGCCGCGAAAGCCCCGAAGGGGCGAACTCGCTCTCTTTCGCATTGATAATTCATCTCAACCCCACACTCCTATAAAGAACCATCTTTATTTATCTGTCTTTTATTCCTATCGATTTCAGCTTTTAATTCTTTTTCAGTTGGCAGATACAGCATATATTTCGATGCAAGCAACTGTTTGTTTTCACTTAACATTGAATATTTTACAACTGTTTCATCTTTATCTGCACAAAGTAAAATGCCTATAGTTGGATTATCTGTTTCTGTTCGTTTCAATTCATCGTACATTCTAACATACATGTCAAGTTGCCCTACGTCTTGATGAGTTAACTCCTCTGTTTTAATGTCGATAACTACAAAGCACTTCAAAAGGTAATTGTAAAAGACCAAATCAATATAAAAATCTTTTGTTTCTGTTCGGATGTGCTTCTGTCGCGCAATAAATGCAAAGCCTTTTCCTAACTCTAAAAGAAATGATTGCAAATTATCAATTATCGCCTGCTCCAACTCGTGTTCCAGATATTTTATATCTTGTTTCAGTCCAAGAATTTCAAACACACTTGGGTCTTTAAATATTTCATTCGGATGAGTTGCAAATTGTCTTAGTTTTATTTTTGCTTCGTCCTTTACTGCTAGCTTGTCATTGGTTGCCAGTAACCTTTCATAGTAGAATGAATTGATTTGTCTTTTGAGTTGTTCGACGTTCCAACCTTCATTGGCTGCTTCATAAATATAGTATTGCCGGGCATCATGATTTTCAACGCGCATTAGTAAGCGATAGTGGCTCCAACTCAAATCGGTTCTTAAAAAATACGATCTAATGTTTTGGTCTTCACTATTTTCCAATGGGTGACATGAGCTGTCACCTTTTTGTAAAAGTTCAAACTCAGGCAAAAGGTTACTCACCGTGTCACCTTTTGCGTTTTGAAGCTGCCAAACAGGAAACTCAATGTAAAATTTCCGGAATAACTTTAAATTGGTCTGGTCATATCCTTTGCCGAAATCTTTTGTTAATCGTTCGGAAAGTTCTTTGATCAAAAACAGTCCATATTCTGCTCTTTCCAATCCGTTCTGCTCTTCTTCAACTATTATTCGTCCCACATGCCAATTGGATAAGACAGCGGCAAAATTAACTGTCCTGTTGGCATATATTCTTGCTTGTTTGAGTATGTCAAACACCTGCATGTAAAAGATTTCATTTAGCGTGTTTTTCATTTCTTGAATCCCAATTAATAGCATGTTAATTTTTCTGTATATTTGATTGATGTAGTTTTGCCGTTTCTATTAACGCCATACCTCCCTCCATCCTCAATCCTGACTCAAAAGCACCATTGCGCAAGTGAAGAGCTAATGCAAGGATAGCGTGTTCATCGGGTGAATAGCCGATAGCCAAATCTACAAACTAAACCTTGGAAAACCAAGCGCCTGGGCAATCTTTCAGGCGCCCGAACGGCTTGGCCTCCCCTGCTCCCTGGAAAAGTTTCAAGCCATTGGTTTCCAGCAGGAAGACCGCGCTTTTTCATGCCATGCCCTGCTCAAATGCGCAGACTTCGCTCGCGAAAGCCCCAAAGGGGCGGCATGATTGTAGAAAAGCCCCGAAGGGGCGAAATGATTGTAGGCGAAATGGTTGTGGAAAGCCCCGAAGGGTCTCATCCCCACACCGTCCAGGCGAGGGCGGCCAGGCCGACGGTGGCGCAGTAGAGGGCGAAGTAGATGAGCTTGCCGCGGCGAACCAGCCCGATCATCCAGGTGCAGGCCAGCAGGCCCGAAAGGAAGGCGGCCACGAAGCCCACGCCCAGGGCCAGCGCCCCCGACGAGGACCCCTCGGCCCCAAGGTCGCCCTTGAGCAGCTCCAGCAGGTTGGCTCCCAGGATGGGCAGCAGCACCATCAGGAACGAGAAGCGCGCAGCCTCGTCCTTGTCCTTGCCCAGCAGCAGCGCCGTGGCGATGGTCGCCCCCGAGCGCGAGAGGCCCGGCAGCACGGCCACGGCCTGCGCCAGCCCCACCACCAGCGCGTCGGCCAGCCCCAGCGGGCGTCCCTTGGGCTTGGCCCGGTGCGCGAAGGCGAGCAGGCCCGCCGTCACCAGCAGCATGGCCCCGACCAGCGCCAGCCGCCCATCGAAGAGCGCCTCCACCTGGTCCTTGAAGAACAGCCCGACGATGCCCACGGGCACCATCGAGAGCAGCAGCATGGAAACGTAGCGGGTCTCGTCGTTCCACTCGAAGCGGAACAGGCCGCGGAACAGCCGCAGGATGTCGGCCCGGAAGACGACCAGGGTGCTGAGCACGGTGGCCCCGTGTACCACGAGCGTGAAGTCGAGGCTCTCGCCGGCCTCGACGCCGAGCAGGGCCTTGCCGATTTCGAGGTGGCCGCTGCTGCTCACGGGCATGAACTCCGTGAGGCCCTGCAAGATGCCCAGCAGGAGGGCTTCCAACCAATCCATGCTCGGCTCAGTCGTTCAGGCGCAGCAGGCGCATGAGCCGGCTGGAGTTGTTGGGGGTCTTCATGATGGCCCAGACCTCGAAGACGAATCCGGCCAGGACCACGATGGGGGCCAGGGTGATGCGGCGGAAGCTGAAGATCTCGTCGCCGTAGAAGACGTTGGGATCGTCGCCGCCTCCGCCCATCATCAGGAGGAATCCGAGGATGACCACCAGGAAACCGATGGCCAGCAGCACGTAGTTTTCCTTGCCGAGGGCGAACTCGGCCTCGGGCTGGGCCTTGGGGGCGGTGTTCAGGGGCGCCCGCTGGCGGATGTCCTTGGCGGGCTCGGTCTTCGGCGTGGCCGGGCTTTCGAGGGTGGGCTTGATGGGATTCTTTGCCATGGTGTCTTCTTGGGGAAAAAGGGAGGGGATGCGGGGATTTGTGGGGCCGGGGGGCTTCGGGCTAGGGCCATGCCAGCGCCCAGAGGGCCAGGGCCGCGGCCAGCTCGAGGCACAAAACTAAGCATTTTCGGCGAACGGGCCAGCCCAGGGCCCAGGGGCGCAGGATCTCGGCCAGGGCGTAGCCCATCAGGGCGAAGGCCGCCGTCTGGAGCTCGGGCGCCACGGGCCAGCGCCAGATGCCGTTGAGGGCGAAGGTCGGCAGCAGGAAGGTGGCCAGGAAGAGCGCTCCTTCCCAGAAGTCGAGGGCCTTGGGGTCAGAGGTGGAGCTCATCTTCGGGGGCGCGGAGGTAGCTGTTGACGGCCAGCAGGGTGGCCAGCCCGCTGATGGCGGCCCCGGCCAGCAGCACCACGCCCAGCAGCAGGGCCACGTCCGTGCCCTGGACCAGCCCGGGGAACTCGCGGTCGAGCCCGCGGGCCAGGGCCGAGAGCATGAGGCTGGCGGCCGTGGCGCCGACGGTTCCGTGCAGCAGGCCGCGGAGCAGGTAGGGCCTGCGGATGAAGGCCCAGGTGGCCCCGACGAGCTTCTGGGTGTGGATGATGAAGCGCTGCTCGCGGATCCAGTGGCGGATGGTGTTGTTGATCAGGGCCACCGAGACCAGCAGCAGGAGCAGGGCCAGGCCCAGGATGGCCAGCGTTGCCCGGCGGAGGTTGTCGTGTACCTGGCCGAGCAGGCTCGCGGGGTAGTGCGCCTCGGCCACCAGGGGCGAGCGCTCCCAGCGGGCCTTGAGGGCGGCCAGGCTGTCGGGCCAGGCGTGGTCGGCCCGCACCCGCGCCTCGATGGAGGCCTTGAGCGGGTTGTGCTCGAGCACGGCCTCGAAGTCCTCGCCCAGGGTCTCGCGCAGGTCGCGGGCGGCCTCGTCCTTGCTGACGTAGCGGGTGGAGCGGACGGCCTCGGAGGCGTCGAGCTCCTTTTGCAGGCGCTCGACCTCGGCCCGCGGGGCCTCGTCCTTGAGCAGCAGCGTCAGGCCCATCTGCTCGCGGACGTGCCGCGAAAGGGCGTTGGCGTTGAGCACCAGCAGCAGGGCCAGGCCCAGGGTCAGCAGCACCAGGCTGAGGCTCACCACCGAGCTGACATAGGACTTGCGCGTCTTCCAGCGCGAGAGGTCGATTTCCATCGGTTCGGTTTTTTGGGGCGCGCGGGGCGCTCCCCGCGAAGATACGCGCCCTGGCCGGGTTTCGCTCCCCGCCGCGGGGCATTCTTTTCGCGAGGTCCGGGCCGACCGGCTTTCCTGCCCACGACAGGCGGGGCTGTCCCTGGGGTTTTGGAACACTTCCGCCAGGTCGGAAACAGCGGACAAGTTCTCCGAAGCCAGACTCCCAGACCAGAACCACATGCCAAATTGCGTTCGATGGTGGAATGCACAAATCGCCAGCGTCGAGCAAAACTTGGGTCGAAATGGACGCTGATGACAAGGATTTGGCGGGAAAACCTGTTTTGCAGGCTGAATAACCTAATCTTCGCCAGAACTCGATTTTCATTCGTTTTGCTTTACAAATTCATGGGTGGGCGCGGTCTTAAAAGGTCATTTCTAAAAATCCCTTTCAAAAATCATCTTTGATTATCAATGGGTTAGAAATAGAAAAGTGCAATCAAATTTTGATTTCAAAAAAATTTTCGTGCCCTTCGTGCCTTTCGTGGACAAATCCCCTCCAAGGACAAAAATGGGCGCGGTCTAAAAAGGTCATTTCTAAAAATCCCTTTCAAAAATCATCTTTGATTATCAATGGGTTAGAAATAGAAAAGTGCAATCAAATTTTGATGTCAAAAAAATTTCGTGCC
>JAIFMG010000212.1 GCA_020048645.1 Bacteroidota bacterium
CCCGCGATCTTGGCCAATATTGCTTCGTATTTTTTCATGGTGCAATGTAAGCATTTCTTTTTGTCCCACTATTAAGGAATAGAACATTGGCTATTATGCCCTGTCGCGTTCGGATATTTCACCCATCGAACGCCACTGGGCATGTGTCCTTCCCCCATGCTCTGGCAAGCGAAAGAGGCCGTCCCTCCCCGCGCGGGCGGAGGGGGGGACGGCCTCTGGTTTTCCATTTCCGCAGGATGCCTCGGGGCTGGTCAGGGGCGGAGGATGCCGGCGTAGCGGGCTGGGTCGGCCAGGATCTCCAGGGCCGCGTCCAGGTCGGGGTCGTCGTCGAGGCTGGCCTTGGCCAGGCCTTCCTCCTGGAAGAAGCGTGCGGCCAGGTCGCGCCGGAGCAGGCCCTCGATCGGCGCGCGGTTCAGGGCCAGGTCGGCGTCGAGGTCGGCCCGCAGGCTTTGGCGCAGGGCCTCGAACTGCGCGCTGGCCCGCTCGAAGGCGAGCTCCTCGCGGGCGGCCTGCTCCAGCTCCAGCAGCTTGGCCTCGCGCTGGGTCTGGTATGCGAAGCCGCTCTCTTTGACGAAGGCCACGAACTGGGCGAACTGCCTGTCGTCGAGGGCGATGGCCTCGGGGCTTTCGGGGCGCGCCATCCCCTGGGCCAGCCGGGTGGCGAAGTCGAAGACCAGCCGCTCGGCCACCAGGGCCCGGCCCAGGGGCGAGAGCGGGCGCTCGGGCACCTGCACGTCGGGCATGACGCCGCCGCCGTCGAAGACCGGGCGCCCGGCCCGGGTGCGGAACTCGCTGACCAGCGAGTCGGGCACGTGGCCGACGCTGCCGTCGGGGCGGCGGTGGGTGTAGTCGATGGCCTGGATGCAGCGCCCGCTGGGGATGTAGTACTTGGCCACGGTGATCTTGAGCTGGGCGTTGTAGCTCAGCGGGCGGGTGATCTGGACCAGGCCCTTGCCGAAGCTGCGCTGGCCCACGATGACGGCGCGGTCGAGGTCTTGCAGCGCGCCCGAGACGATTTCGGAGGCAGAGGCCGAGTTGCTGTTGACGATGACCGCCACGGGCATCTGGGTGTCGATGGGCGGCATCCGCGTCTGGAAGACGTTGTTCCACTGGCTGACCTTGCCCAGCGTGCGCACCACTTCCACGCCCTGCGGCACGAAGAGGTTGACGATGTTCACGGCCTCGATGAGCAGGCCGCCGGGGTTGCCGCGGAGGTCGAGCACCAGGGCCTCGGCCCCCTGGCCCTTGAGGTCCTGGAGGGCCTCCTTGACCTCGAGGCCGGCCTGCTCGGTGAAGCCGCTGAGCTTGATGTAGCCGACCTTGGGCGCCACCATGGCGTGGTGGGGCACGTTGGGCATCTTGATGATCTCGCGGCCCACCTCCAGCGCCAGCGGGCTTTCCTGGCCGGGGCGGCGCACCCGCAGGCGCACGGTGGTCGAGGGCTGGCCCTTGAGCAGCAGCCCGAGCTGGTCGGCGTCGCCGTCCTTGACCGAGACGCCGTCCACCTCCAGCAGCAGGTCGCCCACCAGCAGGCCCGCCTTGTGGGCGGGCTGGTCCTGGTAAACCTCCGTGACCACGGGGTACTCGCCGTGGTATTCCGCCGAGGCCCCGATGCCGCCATACTGGCCGGTGTTCATCACCCGGTAGGTCTCGATCTTCGACTCGGGGATGTAGTTGGTGTAGGGGTCGAGCGACTCGAGCATCTGCTCGATGCTTCGGCGCACCAGGTCGCCCGGGGCCACAGGGTCCACGTAGTAGATGTTGAGCTCGCGCATCAGGGTGTGGTAGATGTCCAGGTGCTTGGCCAGCTCGAAGTCGTCGCCGTCGTCGAAGGAAAGCCATAGGGTGGCCACCAGGGCGAGCGCGGCGGCGGCCAGGCTCCATCGCGTGTTTCTCAGGGTCTTGCGGATGTTCATGTCGTCTTCTTGGGATGTTTTTTTTCGAGGGTGGGGTGGGAGGGTGGGTCGCCCCCGCGGCCGGGGCGGGTTCAGGGCACGGGGTCATGGCCCGAGCCTCCCCAGGGGTGGCACGAGCCTATCCGCTTGAGGGCGAGCCATCCCCCTTTGAAAGGCCCATGCTTCTTGAGGGCCTCCAGGGTGTACTGCGAGCAGGTGGGCGTGTAGCGGCACGAGTCTGGAAGCCAAGGCGAAATGGCCAACTGGTAGAAGCGCACGAGCAGTTGCAGCAGGGCGTTGAGCAGGTCGATGGGCAGGCGCAGCAGCTTCATGGCTGTGGGGTGTTTGGGTTTGTCTCGTCGGTCGCGGCCCCGCGTTCGAGCCGGGCGGCGAGCTCGCGCAGGGCCTTCTCCATGCTTCGGCGCAGGCCCTGCTGGGGCAGCGCGGGCTTGGCGGTCCAGAAGATGCCCAGGTCGATGGCGTCCTTCCGCCGGACGAGCTGCTCGAGCAGGGGGTTCTTGAGGGTTCGGAAGGCCTCGCGCAGGGCGCGGCGGATGCGCTGCCGGTCGTGCGCCTTGCGGACTCGCTTCTTGGGCACGACGAAGACGACCCGCAGGGGGAGCGGCCCCGGGCGGGCGGGCGGGGTCCAGACCACGCGGAAGGGCCCGGCCGCGAAGCTGGTCCGCGCGGCGAAGAGGTGGTCGAGCTGGATCTTGCCGCCCAGGCGCATGGCCTTGGGGAGCAGGTTTCTTGTGGGATCTAGGTTCTTCATCTTGGCGGCCGAGGGCCTGGCTTGGGGCTCCGCGGAGGCTGGCAAATTAGCGAATTTCGGCTTTCGGCCCGCGAGGCCGTCCCAGAAGCCAGAAATCCGCGGGCCGATGGGGCGCGCGGATCTCCGGTGGGCGGCTCGGGCCAGGCCCTTGGGGCCTCAGGCCTCGCTCTGGTTCTTGATGAACTGCTCGATGGCCATGGTCATCGAGGGGGCCTCGGGCATGGGCGCCTTGACGTCGCAGCGCAGGCCCGCGTCCTCGACGGCCTTGCAGGTGGCCGGGCCGAAGGAGGCTATCCGGATGCCGTTCTGCTGGAAGTCGGGGAAGTTCTGCTTGAGCGACTTGATCCCCGAGGGGCTGTAGAAGACCAGCATGTCGTAGTTCACGTCCGTCAGGTCCGATAGGTCGTCGCAGACCGTGCGGTACAGGATGGCCTTGGTGAAGTCGAGCTTGGTCTTCTTGAGCTGGGCGATGATGTCCGGCTTGTGCTGCTCCGAGAGGGGGACCAGGAACTTCTCGTTCTTGTGGCGGCCCATGTCCTTGAGCAGGTCGGGGAACTTGGGCGCGTGGAATATCTTGCGCTTGCGGTAAACGATGTGTTTCTGGAGGTAAAAGGCCGTCGTCTCGGAGACGCAGAAGTACTTCATGGTGTCGGGCACGGTGAAGCGCATCTTGGAGCAGACGTCGAAGTAGTGGTCGATGGCGGTCCGGCTGGTGAAGACCACGGCGGTGTGCTCTTGCAGGGAAATCCTGGACTGCCGGAACTCCTTGGCGCTCACGGGTTCCACCTTGATGAAAGGCCGGAATTCGATCTTCAGATCGTTCTTCTTGGCCAGCTCGTAGTAGGGCGACTTGCTATCTGGCTCCGGCTGAGATACCAATATTGTCTTGATCCTGTTCAAAACCTTGGAGTTTTAAATTCGACAATGGTTTGATGAAAAAAAAGGAGGGACGGCCTTTCAAGGAATGGGACATTCGCCAAAAGGATATTGGGGGCGTCGGGGCCGCGCGGCCTGCCGAGCGCGGAAGGTTCTCTAGGGTTGGAGGAACAGCTTGATGAGGATGAGCACCGGAAGGATCTCGACCGCGCAAAAGTACAAGACCATGTAGGGGAGCGAGACCTGGCCCTTGCCAAAGATCTTGATGCCCCTGCCGATGCGCAGCAGGTGGGCCAGCCCGAAAAGGCCCAGGCCCGCGTAGAGGAAGTACTCGGCGGGAACCTGCTGGACGTAGGGGATGCCCACCACCACCGGGAAGAGGACCAGGCCCAGCAGGCGGTTGTAGATGCCCGTGCTGTGCAGGTACTCGGCGCTGGTCTGCTGGCTGAGGGTCAGGAAGCCCAGGGCCTTGACAAGGGCCTTCTTGGCCAGGAAGAGGGCGCCCACCCCGAGGCTCAGCAGGCCGATGGAGGCCAGGGCGTTCGAAATCGGCAGCGCGATGCCGGCGTAGTCGAGGCCCTGGTAGGCGAAGAGCCCCGTGTTCAGCACGAACACCAGGGTCAGCAGCAGGCCGCCGCGCATCATGGGAGCGTTCTGGCTCTGGAAGTCCTTCTGCGACTCGCGGTAGTCGATGCCGGCCACCACGGCGCTCTTGAGCAGCTTGTCGTGGAAAACCCGCGTCAGGCCCACGATCAGCAGCGAGGTGAGCAGCACGGGGAACATCCAACTGTTGGTGGGCAGGTTGACTTGGAGCCAGCCGGCGCTCTCGGCCTCGGAGCGGGTGTTGACCACCGTGGGGCTGGCGGCGGCCAGTTGGTCGGGCCGGTTCTCGACCAGGCGGGCCAGCGTGGCCTGCTGGTGCGCGCCGGCCTGGGGCTGGTGCAGGCTGAACAGCCGGGAGCTGATGTCCTGGCGGGCCGTGTCGGGCTTCTCCAGCCGCCAGTCGGGGGCGTTCTCCGGGCGGCTGTCGCCCAGGATGGCCGAGAGGTTCTGGAGGTTCTGCCACTGGAAGTCCTGCGCCTGGCCCTGCCTGGCGTAGAGGTGGCTGGTCTGGTCGCTCGGGTAGGTCGTGTCCTTGGCCGGGCGCGACGAGAAGATCCTCCAGTTGTTCCAGGCGTGCCAACTCGCGTAGGACGACGGGTTGAAAACCACGACCGAATCCCCGGCGGAGTCTTGCGTCGCGGGCGTGGACTGCTGCTCGTTGGCTTGTTCTTGACTGGCGTCTTCCTTCAGCATGGGCCTTTAGGTTTGATGGCGCGAAAATAATCCAAATCGGACACAATCCAAGCGCGCTTGGCATTTATCGAAAAAACGAGCCCGTTTTTCCCGAAATTGTTTCCTTCCAGATTGCCAGAGGATTTCCACCCGCGGGGGGGCCTGGCATTTTGCCCAGGAACTTTTCCCGGCAAGCCTTCCCTGGCCAAGTCCGGGCCTGCTGGTTTCGGGGTGCCCGGATTTTTGCTATCTTGCTCTGCCTAGCGCTACCCACCAACCGAACCAACATCATGGCACAAGCTCATTCCGAACCCACCGACTACTTCCGACTCGACGACCTCCTGACCGACGAACAGCGCATGGTGCGCGACAGCGTGCGCGAATGGGTCCGACAGAAGGTCAAGCCCAAGGCCAACCAGTGGGCCCAGCAGAACCACTTCCCCATCTCGCTGGTCGAGGAGATGGGCGAGATGGGCATCTTCGGCCCCTTCCTGCCCCAGGAGTACGGCGGCACCGAGGCCGACCAGACCACCTACGGCCTCATCATGCAGGAGCTCGAGGCCGGCGACTCGGCCATCCGCTCGCTGGCCTCCGTCCAAAGTTCGCTGGTGATCTACCCCATCTGGAAATTCGGCAGTCCGGAGCAGCGGACGCGGCTTTTGCCCAAGCTCGCTTCCGGGCAGTGGCTCGGCGCCTTCGGCCTGACCGAGCCCAACCACGGCTCCGACCCCGGAAGCATGGAGACCCACTTCGACGACAAGGGCGACCACTTCCTGCTCAACGGAGCCAAGATGTGGATCACCAACGCCCCCATCTGCGACATGGCCATCGTCTGGGCCAAGGACCCCCAGGGCGTCGTCCGCGGCCTCATCGTCGAGCGCGGCTTCGAGGGATTCTCCACGCCCGAGACCCACGACAAGTGGTCGCTCCGCGCCTCGGCCACCGGCGAGCTCGTCTTCGACAACGTCAAGGTGCCCAAGGAGAACATCCTGCCCGACGCCTTCGGCCTCAAGGCGCCCATGAGCTGCCTCAACTCCGCCCGCTACGGCATCGCCTGGGGCGCCATCGGTGCCGCGGCCGACTGCTACGAGTCCGCCCTGGCCTACGCCTTGCAGCGCCAGCAGTTCCAGAAGCCCATCGCCGCCTTCCAGCTCACCCAGAAGAAGCTCGCCGAGATGCTCACCGAAATCACCAAGGCCCAGCTCCTGGCCTGGAGGCTCGGCTCCCTGCGCGACAAGGGCCTCGACAAGCCCGCCCAGATCTCCATGGCCAAGCGCAACAACGTGGCCATGGCCCTCGAGGTCGCCCGCACGAGCCGCCAGATCCTCGGGGCCATGGGCATCACCGGCGACTTCCCCATGATGCGCCACGCCATGAACCTCGAGTCCGTCATCACCTACGAGGGCACCCACGACATCCACCTGCTCATCACCGGCATGGACATCACCGGCATATCCGCCTTCAAGTGAGCCCCGGGCCGCCGCGCGCGCACCCTCATCGCGGACGCCGTCCCAGCCGCTCCCTGTCCACCGGAAGGCCCGCCCGCTCCCAGGCCGGCAGCGCGCCCTCCAGCTCATAGACCCGCGCGAAGCCCAGCCCGGCCAGCACCCGCCCCGCCAGGCGGCTGTTGGCCGGGTCTTCCTCCGCGTACAGCAGGATCGGCTGGCCCAGATCCCAGTCGGCCGCCAGCGCCCGCAGGCCCTCCGAGTCCTCCACCAGCAGCGCGCCCTCCAGCCGAGCCTCGCGGTACCCCTCCCAGAAGCCCACGTGCAGCAGCACCGCGTCGTCGCGCTCCATCGCCAGGTCCGCGAACCGCATCGGGTCGAGCGGCGTCTGGCCCAGGGCCGACAGCCAGGGCGCCAACCCAAGGGCCAGCAACAGCATTCCTTTTCTCATGGCCATTCAAATTTTGTGTCCAGATTTAATGCCTTTATCAATACTTATTTACTCGTAACCAATTGATAATCAATTGAAATTTAAAACAAAAACTACAAGAATGACCTTTTTTGACCGCACCCAAAAATGCAAAAACTGATTGGCAATTTACAAGTAAAGACGCCCGGATTAAACTTAAAAGGTCCTTCAACCTCTTTGTGGAAACAGCATCCAAGGGCAAATTGAAGCCTGAAAATACGTTGAATTTCAATGCCTTGTCCGTGATCATCCACCCAATTCGTGCCATTTGCCTTTTTGAATAGGAGTCGTAGAACTGACCTTTTGGGACCGCACTCATTGCTTGGTCAAAACTTGTTGGAATTTCTACTAGGTCATCCTTGGAGAACGGGTGAAAAGACCTATTTTTTGGATACAACCTTGGGCGCGGTCTAAAAAGGTCATTTCTAAAATTCGCTTTCAAAAAATATCCTTGATTATCAATGGGTTAGAAATAGAAAATGCAATCTAATTTTGATTTCAAAAAAATTTCGTGCCCTTCGTGCCCTTCGTGCCCTTCGTGCCCTTCGTGGACAAATCCCCTCCAAGGACAAAAATGGGCGCGGTCTAAAAAGGTCATTTCTAAAATTCGCTTTCAAAAATTATCATTGATTATCAATGAGTTAAAAATAGAAAAATGCAATCTAATTTTGATTTCAAAAAAATTTTCGTGCCCTTCGTGCCTTTCGTGGACAAATCCCCTCCAAGGACAAGAATGGGCGCGGTCTAAATGGTCACTTCTAAAA
>JAIFMG010000113.1 GCA_020048645.1 Bacteroidota bacterium
GGACAAGAATATTTTTCGTGTTTTTCGTGCATTTCGTGGAAAAAATCTTTTCGTATTGATAATGCAAACTGAATCTAGCCTTTTACTTACAACCTTATTACCCTTATTGATTCAGGAATCCTATGGTTGGCAAGGGTGAGGTACTCCCCATCCATTGGACAGGAAAGTGGCTTGGATAAGGTGGATACGCAAGCCCAGACCGGGCGAAACAACTTCGCGGGCCCTGGCGAGGAGCAAGTGGCAGCCTGCGACGCGAAACACCACAAAAAAGAACCACGGCGAAGGTGGGGCTGGCCCATCTTCGCCGTGGTGGCTGGTTGTCGCGGGCTGGCCGCGGGGGCTTAGCGCTCGTAGGTTCCTTTGACGATCATCTTGCCGTCGCGGGTCATCATGCGGCCCATGGCGGTCAGGTGGCGGATCTCGAAGTTCGCGTCGAGCAGCACCACGTCAGCGTCCTTGCCGACGGCCACGCGGCCCTTCTGCGAGAGCTTGAGGATGTCGGCCACGTTGGACGTGACGGTCTTGACGGCCTCCTGCAAGGGCATCTGCTCTTGGCGGACAGCGTCCACCATCTCGTCGAAGATGGACTTGGGCATGCCCATGTCGAGCTGGATGAGGTTGCCGTCCTTGTCGAAGTCGGGCAGGGAGCCGCAGGCGTCGGAGGTCATGGTGATGTGCTCGATGGGCACTCCGGCCTCGACCAGTTGCTTGATGGCCTTGGCGGGCTTGATCTCGTACTGCGGGAAGAAGGGGTAGGAGCTGGCGGTGATGTCCACGTAACCCTTTTTGCCGTACTCCTTGGCATCCTCGAAGATGTAGTCGTTGCGGTTGACGTGGGTGGGGTAGAACTGCTTGTATTTCAGCTCGCTCTTCTCGACGGCCTCGTGGATGGGGCGGAAGGGGTCCTGGGCGTCGCCCATGTGCATGTTGACGATGCCGGCCTTGCCGCCGAGCATCCCGCCGACGCGGGCGTGCTCGACCAGGCGGATGAGCTCGGGGGTGGTGGGCTGCGAAGAGCGGTGGTCCGAGATGGCGATCTCGCCCACGCCGATGATCTCCTCGATCAGGGTGATGTCGCGGCCCACGTCGCCGAAGAAGGTGGGCGTGGGCACCTGGTACGAGCCGATGTACATCCAGGCCGAGACGCCCTCTTGGCGCAGGGCCTTGACCTTCATCAGGACACTCTCGGGCGTGCGGCCGAAGCCGTCGGTGCCCAGGCAGCCGATGACGGTCGTAACGCCGCCTTCGAGCATCATGCTGAGCTGCATCTCGGGCGTGCGGGTGGCCGGGCCGCCCTCGCCGCCCGCGCCGGCGATGTGTACGTGGGCGTCGAGCAGGCCGGGGATCATCTTGAGGCCGGTGGCGTCCACCACTTCCACCTTGAGGCTGGCGGGCAGTTCGATCGAGTCCTCGATGGCCACGATCTGCTTGCCGGCGATGAAAACGTCTTTCTTGCCCAGGTAGTCGGGCGCGAAGACTTCCGCGTTTTTGAAAAGGATCATTGTTGGAATGGTTTATCGGGGGGTTAGGCTTCGTAGCGGTTCAGGAGGTGGGCCAGGTGCGGCTCCAGGAATCCGAAGAGGGCCTGGTCGAGCTCCTCGGCCGCGACGGTCTGGCGTCCCAGCTCGTTGCCATCCTGGCTGAAGACCACTTCGAGGGCTCCGCCGTCGGCGTCGTTGGCCTCGAGCAGGAAGCTGCCGGGCATGAGCTGGCGCTTGAGGACGGTCTCCTCGGCGTAGCGTGCGTTGACCAGCACCACCACGTCGGCGCCCATGTGCCAGATGCCGAAGTCGTGGATGTCCTCCTGCTCGTGGTTGAACACGGCCAGGTCGAGCTTGGGGTTGCGCAGCAGCACCGAGCAGTTCTTGTCGTGGGCGGGGTTGTTCGTGAAGAAGGTGTCGTTGAAATAGACGCCATCCTTGCGGACGCTTCCCATCTCGACCTCGGGGCGGACGCTCTTGAGCTGGCCGTGGATCAGGGAGATGAGGGCCTCGGAGATGTCGTTTCCGGCCACGATGGGCACGCGGGCGCCGTTGTGCTCGGGGCCGAAGAAGTGGTCCATGAGCTTGCCGGGGATGTCCACGGTTCCGCCCTCGGCTGGGGCCAGGTGCATGAAGACGCCGGGGCCGGCGTTGATCTCGATGATGCCGAAGTCGCCCTCGTTCCACGGACGGCTGATGTCCTTGGCCAGCACGTCGATGCCCAAAGCGGTTACATGGAAGAACTTGGCGATGTTCTCGACCATCTCGATGTTCTTCGGGTGGATGTCCTTGGTAACGTTGATGGAGACGCCGCCGGCGGAGATGTTGGCCACGCGGCGCAGCACCACTTCCTCGCCGTCAGCGGGAACGCTATCGACGGTCATGCCCATGAGGGTCAGGAAGTCGTGCATGACCTGGTCGATGCGGATCTTGGCCAGGGGCGAGCGGGCGTTGTCCAGGCGGACGAGCTTCTCGTTCTCGACCCGGATGAGCTCGCGGATGGAGTCCTTGCCGTTGCCCACGACGTAGGCGGGGATGCGCTTGAGGGTGGCGGCGTACTTGCCCCCGATGGTCAGGATGCGGTGGTCGTAGCCGTAGATCTGCTGCTGCACGATGGTTCCGTCGAAGTTGACGCCGGCCTCTTTGGCTCCGTCCTTGATTTCGTGGAAGCACTTCTTGAGCTCGGTCAGGCTGGTGATGCCGGTGGTAACGCCGATGCCCTTGTGCCCGGCCACGGGCTTGATGACCAGCGGGTAGCCGAGCTTGTCGGCGGCCTCGATGACCTCATCCTCCAAGAAGCAGGTGTGGCCCATCGGGGTGGGGAATCCGCACATGTTCAGGAAGTCGGCCACCATGTCCTTGTAGGAGGTGAACTCGGTGTCCTTGATGCCGTCGGTGTGGAAGATGGTGGAGCGGCCGCGGCGCTGCTTCTTGCCGTAGCCCCACTGGAACTGGTTCTCCTCGAAGAGGTACTTCACGGGGACGCCGCGCTTGAGGCCGCCTTCGACCAGCGAGTAGATGGTCGGGCCGCCGAAGAGCGACTTGTCGAACATCTTCTGCAAGGCCTCGAACTCGGACGCGAAGGGGAAGGAATCGCCCTCGGTGATGGCCCGGAACCAGTCGCTGACCAGGTAGGCGCACTCCTTGGAAACCTTCTCGTCGAGGTACTCCATGGCCACCGTCCACTCGGGGCCGTCCTGCTCGATGGAGAAGTGGTTCAGGTAGAGCTCCATGTCCATGCGATTGACCTCCAGCAGCACCTCGGCGAACAAGTCCACCACGCTGCCCGGGTAATCGTCCTTGAACTTGGGGAAAAAGGCGGAGACCGCGTCGACGTAGTGCTCGACCTTGGGGCCGTCGGGCTCGACGATGAGGTTGAAAACCAGCGCCGAGCTGTTCAGGTAGAGGCTGGGCCCGCTGTAGGTGTGGAACTTGTGGACCTTGAAGTCCTGGCTTTTCCGATTGTCTTCCATAGGTTTTTGGGACGGATGAAGTTAAGCGCTGGGGTGTGTTTTGGGCCTTTCCGGTCCGCCACCCTCGGCCAGGTGGGCGTGCTCGCTTTCCAGCACGCTCCAGCTCCGAAGGTCGAAACGAGTGCCGGGGGCCAGGAATCCGTAGCGCAAGTTGTTGACGGTGAATGTCTTTTGTCCTTCCTCGAGCAGCTCCTCGTGGGGCCGGGCCACGTGGTAGTCGGTGTAGGAGTCCTCGGCCATGGCCAGCACCGTGGCCACGCCCGAGCCGATGACCTTGAAGCGCATGTCGCTGGTCAGGATGATGCCCGTGTCCTCGTCGAGGCCGATGCCCAGGCGGTTGTGCCCGGCGGCCAGGAACTGCGACAGGCGCGCCACGCGGCGGCGGACGCTGAAGTGCGTATCGACGGTGATGCCTGGCAGGAGGCCGAAGCCTTTGCCCATGCCCACCGAGCCTTTGACGTAGCCCTTGTAGTCGCCATCGAAGATCATCTGGTCGCTCACGGCCGCGGCGCCGGCGCTCGTGCCCGCCAGGGCCAGCTCGCCCGCCTCGAAGCGCTTGAACATCCGCTCCAGAAGGGCCGTGCCCGCGAAGATCTCCACCAGCCGCACCTGGTCGCCACCGCTGAAGAACACCAGGTCGGCCTGCTCCAGCTCGCGCAGGTAGTGCTCCTGGTCGGCCTCGCCCCGGTTGCGGATGTCGAAGGCCAGCACCGACTGCGCTCCCAACTGGAAGAACGCGTCCTTGTAGGCGTTGGCCGCATCGGTCGGGTAGTACGATGCCGAGGGCACCACCACGATGTTCTTGGCCTTGGTCTTGGCCAGCATCGCCCGCAGCACGACCATGTCGCGCTTCTTGTCCTCCGCCCCGCCAATCAACACCAAGGGCGAGCGGCGGCTGGAGCTTTCTTTCTCGAAAAATGAAATCATCTGCATGGGTTTGTTTCGCGGAGACGAAGCCGGCGCGGCAGGGCCCTCCGACTGGCGCCAGCCCTTGCCGCGCCCGCCGCCCCGGGTGGGGAAAGCCTGGCGCCAAAGGCCGCGCAAAGCTAACAATATCTGGCTTTTCCGAAGGGATGCCCAAGCCTGGCCCGGGCTAATTTTTTTGGCCCTTCAAACTTTTTCGCGGAAAGCTGGCGCCTAGGCCAAGCCAGGGGACAGGCGCGCCCTGGCTTTCAAGGGCTGGTGCCACGCGGCCACCGTTCGCGCCCCGCGTCCCTGGAACTTGGGCCGCCCCGCGCCGCGGCGACTGGGCCGAACAAGGCAGGAAAATTTGGCGGACTTTGGTCGGAAATCGAAAATAATGCTAAATTGGACGCCGAAGGAATTGGCCTGCCGCCTTGTTCCCTTGTTCCCGAGCGGTTTCGTCTGGCCTGGCATTTCGCACCGCCTGACGCGTCTTCCTGAAGTGAAAACCAACAAATCTTATGCTGATGAAAAAAAACATCCTCCTGATCATCGCCCTGCTCGGCTTCTCGTGGTCGGCGCAGGCCCAGTTCGTCCAGCGCCTGCCCGATGTGAACGCTCCCGAGCTGTTCGACAACGTCCATCGGCAGAAGCTGTTCGAAGATGAGCTCAGCAGCACCTTCGTGATCTGGGTGCAAGACCAGATCGCGCCGCATACCCGCGAGTACCACACCGAGCAGGCCTACATCCTCGAAGGCAAGGCCGAGTACATCATCAACGGCGAGAAGGTCGTGGTCAAAGAGGGCGACGTGGTGTTCATGCCTGCGGGCTCGGTGGTCCAGATCACCGTCAAGTCGAGGGAGCCCCTGAAGGCCCTGATCACCTTCAGCCCCAAGTACGACGATTTGGACATGATCTTCGTGGATTGAGCAGCCCGCGCGCGGAGTTTTTCATGGCCAAAAGCGACGCCCTCCTCGGACTTGTCCGGGGAGGGCGTCGCTTTTCGCGCGCGGGGCTGGTAATCAGGCCATTTCGAGCTCCCTGTCCCATTGGAAGGGCTCGACGGGCTCGTAGCGCTGGTTGCGGAGCATGGGTTCGAATCCGGCCTCGCGGATGGCGGCCTGTATGCTTTCGGCGTCGAACCAGTGGTCGGCCCCGGCGGCGGAGACCACGTTCTCCTCGATCATGATGGAGCCGAAGTCGTTGGCCCCGGCGTGGAGGCTGAGCTGCCCGACGGTCTTGCCGACGGTGAGCCAGGAGGCCTGGATGTTCTTGATGTTGGGGAGCATGATGCGGCTGATGGCGATCATGCGCAGGTACTCGTCGGCCGTTACCTGGTTGATGACGCCGTGCTTGTCGCGCAGCTCGGTGTCCTCGTCCATGTAGGGCCAGGGGATGAAGGTGGTGAAGCCTTTGGAGTAGTCGGGCGCCTGGGCCTGCACGGCGCGGAGCTTGGCCAGGTGCTCGATGCGGTGCCGGTGGGTCTCGACGTGGCCGAACATCATGGTGGCGGAGGTGGTGATGTCGAGCCTGTGGGCCACGCGCATGACCTCGAGCCACTCGTCGGCGGAGCATTTCCCGCGGGAGACCTGCTTGCGGACGGCGTTGTCGAGGATTTCGGCCCCGGCCCCGGGCAGGCTGTCGAGGCCTGCCTCGACCAGGGTAAGCAGGGTCTGCTCGTAGGAAGTCTTGGAAACCACGGAGATGTGGTGGATTTCGGGTGGCCCCAGGGCGTGCAGCTTGAGGTTGGGGAACATGCTCTTGAGGTCGCGGAAGAGCTGGGCGTAGTAGTCGAGCTTGAGCTTGGGATGGTGGCCGCCTTGCAGGAGGATCTGCTGTCCGCCGTGGGCGAACAGGACTTCGATCTTCTCCTTGTACTGCTCGAGGGTGGTGATGTACTCCTCCTTGTGCCCGGGGACGCGGTAGAAGTTGCAGAACTGGCAACTGGCCACGCAGGCGTTGGTGGTGTTGACGTTCCGGTCGATGATCCATCCGACTTTGTTGCCGGGCTTCTGGCGTTTGCGGAGGGTGTTCCCGATGTGGGCCAGCTCGGAGGTCGGGGCGTTTTCGAAGAGGAATAGGCCTTCGTCAACGCTGAGGAACTCGAAGTTCAGGGCCTTGCGGTAAAGTTCGTTCAGCTTCATGGGCGTGGGGTTTGCTTGGGCGAAGGTTTCGCCGGTTCGGGTTGGAGTTTCGTGCCTTGAGGCGGGCGGCGGGCTGTGGCCGGGGCTTTCCCCGCGAAGGTAAGCGATTTCGGAGATGGAGGTCCGAATTTGCCGGATGTTCTTCAGCAAGCGCGGCTGGGCGGATCAGAGGGGCGAAACGATGAACTCCACGGTGCGCTCCAGCACGTCGTTGACGTAGAGCTCGACCTTGTACTTGCCAATGGGCCAGGGGCCTTCGATGCCGAAGTTGAAGCTGGCCTTGAGGTTGGGCGGCTGAAGGGTGAAGTCGGTGGTGGTGAGCACCTGCGGCTCGCTGACCGCGACCTCGACGGCGTGCCAGCGGGCTTGGAGGCGCAGGGGCTCGCTCACGTTCTCGAACTCGACGTTGAAGTAGAGCGTGCCGGCGTCGGGCTTGAGGGTCTGGGTGGGCATGAGCCCGCCGAACACGTTGCGGATGGCCACCTGGGCCTCGACGATGGTGGCCTCTTCGGAGGAGCAGGAAAGTGCCAATGAGGCCACGAGCAACAGCAGGATGGCTCTTTTCATGGGTGGATGGGGTTGGTTTCCAAGGTGTTTCGTTTGCGCGGCTTCACTTGACCAGGGCTCCGGTGGCGGCGGTGGGGCCGGGCTGCACGAGGCTGAGGCTTCCGTCGGGGTTCTCGGCCGTGAGGATCATGCCTTCGGAGACGATGCCGCGGATGGGCCGGGGGGGCAGGTTGAGCAGCAGGCAGACCTTCTGGCCGGGCAGGGACTCGGGCTCGAAGTGCTCGGCGATGCCGGAGACCACGGTGCGCTTGTCGAGGCCGGTGTCGATGGTCAGGCGGAGCAGCTTCTTGGCCTTGGGGACGCGCGCGGCCTCGAGGATGGTGCCCACGCGGAGGTCGAGCTTGGCGAAGTCCTCGAAGGGGACGGGCTCCTTGGCGGGCGGGGCCTGCACCTGCGCGAGGAGGTTGGCCTGCTTGGCGCGCTGGAGCTTGTCGAGCTGCGCCTGGACCTTGTCGTCCTCGATCTTGGTGTAGAGCAGCTCGGCCTGGCCCAGCGGGCGGCCGGCGGGCAGGAGCTCCTGGGCGCCGGCCTGCTCCCAGTCCTGGGGCTGCCAGTTGAGCATCTGCCGGAGCTTCGCGGTGCCGAAGGGCAGGAAAGGCTCGGCCAGGATGGCCAGGTTGGCCATTACCTGGAGGCAGGTGTTGAGGATGGCCGCGACGCGGGCCATGTCGGTCTTGGCCAGCTTCCACGGCTCGGACTCGGCCAGGAACTTGTTGCCCAGGCGGGCCAGGTTCATCATCTGGAACTGGGCGTCGCGGAAGCGGTAGGCCTCGAGGTTGGCCTCGACCTGGGCGCGCAGCTCGGGGATCTGGTCGAGCACCTCGCGCTCGGCCTGGCCCAGCTCGGCGGCGGGGACTTTTCCGTCGAAGTACTTGTGAGTCAGTATCATGGCCCTGTTGACGAAGTTGCCCAAGTTGGCCACGAGCTCGTTGTTGTTGCGGGCCTGGAACTCGCGCCACGAAAAGTCGTTGTCCTTGGTCTCGGGGGCGGAGGCCGTCAGGGCGTAGCGCAGGGCGTCCTTGTGGGTGTCCTCGGGAAAGTCTTGGAGGTACTCGTGCAGCCAGACGGCCCAGTTGCGCGAGGTGGAGATCTTGTCGCCCTCGAGGTTGAGGAACTCGTTGGCCGGGACGTTGTCGGGCAGGATGAAGCCGCCGTGCGCGCGGAGCATGGCCGGGAAGATGATGCAGTGGAAGACGATGTTGTCCTTGCCGATGAAATGCACGAGCTTGGTGCCGGGGTCGGTCCAGTACTTTTCCCAGTCGGGAGTGAACTCCTTGGTGGCGGAGATGTAGCCGATGGGGGCGTCGAACCAGACGTAGAGGACCTTGCCCTGGGCCTCGGGCAGGGGCACCTTGACGCCCCAGTCCTGGTCGCGGGTGACGGCGCGGGGCTTGAGGCCCTGCTCGATCCAGGACTTGCACTGGCCGAGCACGTTGGCGCGCCAGCGGTCCTTGTTCTGTTCGAGGATCCATTGGCGGAAGAATCCCTCGTGGCGGTCCAGGGGGAGGAACCAGTGGCGGGTCTCCTTGAGGATGGGCGTGGCGCCGGAGATGCTGGACTTGGGGTCGATCAGGTCGGTGGGGTCGAGGGTGGTGCCGCACTTCTCGCACTGGTCGCCATAGGCCTGGGTGTTGGAGCAGTGGGGGCAGGTTCCCTTGATGAGCCTGTCGGCCAGGAACTGCCCTGCCTCGGGGTCGAAGTACTGCTGCTGGCTCTGCTCGACGAACTGGCCGTCGTGGTGGAGGCGCAGGAAGAAGTCGGAGGCGGTCTGGTGGTGGATGGGCCTGCTGGTGCGCGAGTAGTGGTCGAACTGGATGCCGAAGTCCTGGAACGACTTGAGGATGAGCTCGTGGTAGCGGTCCACGACTTCCTGGGGCGAGCATCCTTCTTGCCTGGCCTTCAGGGCGATGGGCACTCCGTGCTCGTCGGATCCGCAGACCCAGAGCACGTCGCGGCCCCGGAGGCGGAGGTAGCGGACGTAGATGTCGGAGGGCACGTAAACGCCTGCCAGGTGGCCGATGTGGATGGGGCCGTTGGCGTAGGGCAGGGCGGAGGTCACCATGTACCTTTGGGGCTGGCTCATGTGTGGGAGTTGTTGTTCTTGTTTGGGGGAGGATGTCTTGGCTCGTGGCTGTGAGGCAGGCCGCTCTGGGCCGGACGCCATCGCGCCAGCGCCGTTTTTTTTTTGGATAAGGCGGGCAAATATAGCCATTATCCCCCTAAAAAAGGAAGGGCGGCGGCGGGCTTACTGGCGGGTGTAGCCAGCGGGGACCACGAAGAGCGACTCGGCGGGGAGCGATGGGCTGACCTCGGTGACGCGGAAGGTGCTGCGGGTGACGAAGGTGGGCGAGCGGTTGGTGATTTCCATGGGGATGTGCCCCTCGATGCCCGCGATGCTGTTCATGGCCTGGAAGTACTCGGAGCTGCCCCAGACGGCGAACAGGCGCTTGAAGAAGTAGTACTGGCCCTCGACCATCCAGTATTGCAGCCGGCCCTGGCCGTTGGGCATTTCCACGATGCACTGCCAGGCGGAGCCGGTGAAGAAGTTTCGGCGGTTCTCGAAGACCCTATCGACGCTGAAGCCGACGGGGGCGCGGGCGTCGCCGGCGGCGGTGGAGCGGGGGTGGTAGATGCGCTTCTCGGGGTCCATGGCCGTGATGGTCTGCTGTTGGAAATCGACCAGATAGACGCTCCGGGGCTCCATGAACTTGTCATAGACTTCCACGCGGACCTTTTCCCCCTTGGCGTAGAAAAAATAGTGGACCGTGTCGGAGAGCATGGTCTCGGTGGCCTTCACCAGCCCCTCGAAGGGTTTCTGCTGTCCGAACCCGCTGGCCGGGAACAGGGCCGCCATCAGGGCCAGCCCCATGAGGAGGGCTTGGGCTTTGGCGAATTTTCTAGCCTTTTCGTACATTTACCGATGTGTCAGTTGGTGGTCGCGCGTCGGGTGGGGCCGCGGGCTGCCGCGCCTTGCCAGGCCACGCTTCCCAGGGATGGGGTCAAAATAAGGAAAGACTTTTCATAATTCCAAAACAAAAAACATGGGAGATAACACGATTATCGGGCAATATGGCGAAGAAGAGAGCGTGAAGCACCTCTTAGAAAGTGGGTACAAAATACTTGCCACAAATTGGCGGCATCGGCAGAAGGAGATCGACATCGTGGCCCAGAAGGGCCGGCTGCTCGTGGTCGTGGAGGTCAAGACCCGCTCCACGCGCAGCGCCGCGGTGCAGGTGCCCTACGAGTCGGTCAACCGCGCCAAGCAGCGCAACCTGGTGGAGGCCGCCCAGGCCTACCTGGAGGTCAACGGCCTCGACATGGAGGTGCGCTTCGACATCCTCTCGATTACCTACCAGGCCCAGGGCTACGAGATCGAGCACCTGGAGGACGCCTTCGGGCCGAGCTGGTGAGGCCCCCAACCCCCAACCCCAAAAACCCAAAACCCCCAACCGATGGACCACGAAGAAATCCGACAGATCTGCCTGGGGCACAAGGGCGCGACCGAGCATTGCCCCTTCGGCCCGGAGACCCTGGTTTTCAAAGTCATGGGCAAGATGTTCGCCCTGCTGGCGCTCGACGAGATCCCCCCGAGGGTCAACCTCAAGTGCCCGCCCGAGCTGGCGCAGGAGCTGCGCGAGCGGCATCCGCAGGTGCTGCCGGGCTACCACATGGACAAGCGCCACTGGAACACCGTGGTGGCCGACCAGGGCCTGCCAGGCGGGCTTTTGTCGGAGTGGGTGGCCCTTTCGTACCGGCTGGTGGTGCTCAAGGGCCTCAGCAAGGCGCAGCGCCAGGCCCTCGAAGAAGGCTGAGCGGGCGGCCTTGCCGGCAGCGGGGCAAACTTTTTGCGGGCAGGGCACCTGAAATCCGTTCGAATTCCTAAATTTGTTTTCAGGACGCCTTCCATGCCGCGGCCTTGGCCCCAGTCGTTTCGGCCCAATGGCCAAGCCGTCCCCCGCGAACATCCCCCAGGGAGAAAACCGAGCCAAGCCGTTTCCAGCAATGATCAAATTCATCCGAGAATTTTCCGACAGGCTCAAGTTGAACGCAAGGTTCAATCTGTTCATCGCCGCGCTCCTGGCCGTGATCTTCTCCTCTTTGGGCTTTTACCTGTTCTACACCCAGAAGCAGGAAATCTTCCGGAACTCGGACAAGCAGCTCCGCGTGCTGCTCGACGACCTGGTGAACATCTTCCAGGTGCAGACCGACATGAAGCTGGCCAAGCTCGGGGCCTCGATCAACCTGGCCCAGTACATGCTCAACGACCGCGGCGGCATCATCCAGGTGGACAGCCTGCCGGCCAGCAACCTCGCGTACCGCAACTTCATGGGCGCCCTCAAGCAGGACACCCTCCGGGTCTGGACCCTCCACGGCCTCGACCTGGTCCTGGACCAGGAGAAGACCTTCAACGGCGACAGGGCCTCGTTCGTCCACCAGGTCAAGAAGCTCACCGGGGTCGAGAACATCAGCATCCTGCGCCGAGTGCCCGGCGGCTTCGTCCGCGTCAGCTCCACCATGACCGACGAGTACGGCAACTCCCTGATCAACGAGGACGCCACCTTCGTGCCCGAGAGCTCGCCCGTGGTCAAGAGCGTCACGGCACGCGGCAAGTACTCCGGCCGGGCCAACGTCAACGGCTCCTGGCACCTGGCCTACTACTACCCCATCAAGGTCAATGGCAAGATCGAGGGCCTGCTCGAGGTCAGCGAGCCCCAGATGGACTACGAGGTGCTCAAGCCCATCTTCACCAAGAAGACCTACCTCCAGAGCGGATACCCCTACATCGTCTCGGGCGACGGCTTCTCGGTCATCAACAAGAACACCGAGATCGAGGGCAGCGACCTGCGCGCCACCAAGTTCTTCAAGCTGCTGGTCCAGACCAAGAACAGCAACAAGGAGGCCTTCCGCTACTTCTGGCCCGAGGACGAGACCGGCGAGTGGAAGTGGACCTACTTCAAGTTCTTCGAGCCGCTCGATTCCTACATCGCCACCTCCATCTTCGAGGAGGAGCTCTTCACGGGCCTCGACAAGATCCGCAACGGCATCATCATCGGCGTCTTCATCTCCATCATCCTCTTCTTCATCGGCACCTCCTTCATCATCCGCCCCATCACCTCCTCCATACAGCAACTGGTCAGCATCATCTCCATCATGGCCAAGGGCAAGTCGGTCCAGCGCATCGACTACCACAAGCGCGACGAGATTGGCGACATCATCAGCTCCCTGAACACCCTGATCCAGGGCCTGAGCGAGACGGCGCGCTTTTCCAACGAGATCGAGAAGGGCAACTACGACAGCGACTTCATGCCCCTCAGCAAGGACGACACCCTGGGCAACGCCCTGCTCGACATGCGCGACAGCCTCCAGAACGCCCAGCGCGAGGAGGCCAAGCGGCGCATGGAGGACGAGAAGCGCAAATGGACCACCGAGGGCCTGGCCATGTTCGGAGACATCCTCCGCAAGAACACCGAGAACCTCGACCGCCTCTCCGACAGCATCATCAAGAACCTGGTCCGGTACCTCGGGGCCAACCAAGGAGGCCTTTTCATCGTGGACGACGAGCCCGGGAGCCAGGTCCACCTCAAGCTCATCTCCGCCTTCGCCTACGACCGCAAGCGCCACTACGACCGCGAGATCTTCTTCGGCGAAGGCCTGGTCAGCTCGTGCGCCATCGAGCAGCAGACCATACACGTGGGCAACCTGCCCGACGAGTACCTCGAAATCCAGTCGGGCCTCGGCCAGGCCGCGCCCAAGTCGCTGCTCATCGTCCCCCTGAAGCTCAACGAGGAGGTGTTCGGCGTGGTCGAGATGGCCTCGTTCAAACCTTTCCTCGACTACCAGATCGACTTCGTGGAGAAGCTCGGCGAGAACATCGCCTCCACCCTGGCCGCCACCAAGATCAACGAGCGAACCTCAAAGCTGCTCAGCGAGTCGCGCAAGAAGTCCGAGGAGATGAAGACCAAGGAGGAGCAGATGCGCGTCAGCCTCGACCAGCTCCAGGCCGCCCAGGAGGATTCCGCCAAGCGCCAGGCCGAGATGAGCGGAGTGGTCAGCGCCCTCGACACGGCCTTCCTGGTCGTCGAGCTCGACATGGAAGGCCGCGTCCTCAAGGCCAACGACCCCATGCTGGCCCTGATGGGCACCTCGCTCGACGACATCCGAGGCAAGTACTACCGCGAGCTGCTCCAGCTCGACGCCCGCGCCAGGGCCGAGTTCGAGAAGGCCTGGCGCGAGATCAAGGCCGGAAACAGCAAGTCCCGCGTCCAGAAGGTCGTCCTCCGAGACCTCGACTTCTGGTTCTCCGAGACCTACACCCCCATCTTCGACAACAAGGGAGTCCCCTACAAGGTCCTCAACATCACCGTCGATACCACCGACACCAAGATGCAGGAGCTCGAAATCCAGGAACTGCTCAAGGACTCGCGCAAGACCACCAAGAAGCTCGCCGCCCAGGAGAAGCTCAACGCCTACAACGTCGAGAAGCTCGAGAAGATGCAGGCCGACTCCATCCGCCGCGAGTCCGAGATTACCAGCATGCTCAACGCCATCGACAGCACCTCCCTGCGGGCCGAGTTCAGCATCGACGGCCGCATCGTCCATGCCAACAGCAACTTCCTCAAGAAGATGGAACTTACCGCCGACGAGGCCAAGGGCTTGAGCCACAAGACTTTCCTGCCCAAGGAAGAGCACGAGCACTTCGAGGCCGCCTGGGAGAACATCCGGCTGGGCAACACCTACCACAACCTCGAGCGCCTCAAGACCCGCACCGGAAAGGACATTTGGCTGCTGCTCACCTACTCGCCCGTCATGGACCGCCAGGACAAGATAACCCAGATCCTGCTCCTGGGCAACGACCTGACCAAGCAGAAGCTCAACGAGAACCGCACGAAGAACCACGCCATCAAGATGCTCGAAAAGAACAAGAAGATGCGCCAGACCGTCAAGGAGCTCGAGAGCTTCCGCAACCAGCTCTGGGCCACCAGCGCCGAGCTCGAGAGCTTCTGGCGCATCTTCAACGTCCAGCTCGACATGGCCACCTTCGACCTCGAAGGCCGCCTGGTCGAGGCCACCGACGAGAGCCTCCGCAAGATCGGGCGCGCCAAGGAGCAGAAGGCCCGCCTCAACCTCCTCGACTGGGAAAACCCCGACAGCCCCGAGCAACTGGCCGAGTACGAGCGCCTCTGGAAGGAAATCGAGAAGGGCCGGACCATCAACCAGGTCAAATCCTCCCGCCTGGGCAACCAGACCCTCTGGAGCACCGTGACCTACGTGCCCGTCATCAACGAGAACAAGGAGGTCGTCAAGCTCATCCGCCTGGCCCAGGAAATGGCCCAGCCCGTCCACCAGGGCGGCGCGAGGGTATCCTGAGCCAGTGCCCGCTCACCCGCCTGCGCCCAAGGGCCCGCGGCGGAATCATTCCAACCGAACACAAAAAAACACCGTGGGACGAAACTCCAACAATCATCCCCTGCTCCGGCAGGTCCGAATCGAAAGCGTGGCCGCCGAGGGCAAGGCCCTGGCCAGGGTTGACGACATGGTCGTCTTCGTCTCCGGAGTCGTGCCCGGCGACGTGGTGGACATCCAGGTCCAGAAGAAGAGCAAGAACTTCCGCGAGGGAATCCCGGTCTTCTTCCACGAGCACTCGCCCCTGAAGGTCCCCGCCTTCTGCGAGCATTTCGGCGTCTGCGGCGGATGCAAGTGGCAGAACCTGCCCTACGCCAGCCAGCTCGAGTTCAAGCAGCAGCAGGTCGTGGACCAGCTCACCCGCATCGGCAAGGTCGAGCTCGGCCTCATCGAGCCCATCCTGCCCTCGCCCGAGACCACCTACTACCGCAACAAGCTCGAGTTCAGCTTCTCCAACCGCCGCTGGCTCACCCGCGACGAGGTGGACAGCCACCGCCCCTACGAGGACATGGACGGCCTCGGATTCCACGTGCCGAAGATGTTCGACCGCATCGTGGACGTCCGCCACTGCCACCTCCAGCCCGAGCCGTCCAACTCCATCCGCAACGCCTGCCGCGCCTACGCCAAGGAGCACCAGCTCAGCTTCTACGACGCCCGCGAGCACAGCGGCTTCCTGCGCAACATGATCGTCCGGACCACCACCACCGGGCAGGCCATGGTCGTCCTCAGCTTCGGCCAGGACCGCCCCGAGGCCCGCGCCGCCCTGCTCGACCACCTGGCCGCCCAGTTCCCCCAGGTTACCTCCTGGATGTACGTGGTCAACACCAAGCGCAACGACTCGATGGGCGACCAGCAGGTGCTCCCCTACGCCGGCGCCGACCACATCGTCGAGCAGATGGACGACCTCCGCTTCAAGATCGGCCCCAAGTCCTTCTACCAGACCAACCCGCGCCAGGCCCACGAGCTCTACAAGATCGCCCGCGAGTTCGCCGACCTCAAGGGCCGCGAGGTCGTCTATGACCTCTACACCGGAACCGGAACCATCGCCAACTTCGTGGCCCGCTCGGCGGCCAAGGTCGTCGGCATCGAGTACGTCGAGGAGGCCATCCTCGACGCCCGCCACAACGCCGAGCTCAACGGCATCACCAACGCCAGCTTCTTCGCCGGAGACATGAAGGACGTGCTCAGCGCCGAGTTCATCGCCCGCGAGGGCCGCCCCGACGTGGTCATCACCGACCCGCCCCGCGCCGGGATGCACCCCGACGTGCTCAAGGCCCTCCTCGCGGCCGCCCCCGAGCGCGTCGTCTATGTCAGTTGCAACCCCGCCACCCAGGCCCGCGACATCCTCGGCCTCTCGGAGCGCTACCGTGTCGAGCGCACCCGGCCCGTGGACATGTTCCCCCACACCCACCACGTCGAGAACGTCGCCCTGCTCCGCCGCATCGACCCAGCGTAGCCCGCGCCCGCGAAACCCCCATCCAACCCCAACCAACACCCCCCCGACGACGATGTACAAAGTCAACGTAGGCCAGCAGGAGTTCGAAGTCAAGTTCAAGGCCAACGACTTCGACAGCGGAACCTTGAACGGCCAGCCCTTCCAGCTCGACACCTTCGAGGCCAACCCCCGCACCTTCCACCTCATCTGGGACGACCACTCGTACCAGGTCGAGATCGGCCGCGTCGATACCCAGGAGAAGTGGATCAACATGAAGATCAACGGCCAGATCTACCACGCCCAGCTCCAGGACGACATGGACCTGCTGCTCCGCCAGCTCGGCATGACCGACGCCGCCGGCCCCAAGCTCGACGAGCTGCGCTCGCCCATGCCCGGCATGGTCCGCGAGGTCTATGTCGAGCCCGGCCAGGCCGTCCACAAGGGCGACAAGCTGCTGGTGCTCGAGGCCATGAAGATGGAGAACGTCATCAAGAGCCCCGGCGACGGCACCATCAAGCTCGTAACCTGCGCCAAGGGCCTGCCCGTCGAAAAGAACCAGGTGCTCATCACCTTCGCCTGAACGGCGGGCGCGGAGGCTTGCAAGGCCCTTTTCCTCCCCCATGACAATTCAATCTTCAACAATAGCACCCATGCGGCAAAGCATCTATCTCGGCTCGGTATCCCTTCGCGACTTCGGCCCTTTCCGAGGCGAGCACAGTTTTGACCTGCGCGACGCGGAGGGAAACGTTTACCAATGGACGGTCATCCTTGGGAACAACAACGCAGGGAAGACCTTCCTGCTGAAAGCCATAGCCGACCTGGAGGCTGTCGATGTCGTCATGGAAATGGCGCGGGGCGTGAAGGCCCGCCTTTCATCCGACTTTGGCGGCGCGGTCGAACTGAGCGTGAAGACGGGCCCGTCCATGCCCTGCGTCCCTGCCGCCCGCTATTACCGAAGAAGTCTGGCAAACCCGTCGAGTGCCCTGGTTTCGTGCGATTTGCTCCTTGGTACTTCCGAGCCCGGCGGCAACCCGGTCCAGAAGTTTGATGCCAAGAGGCCTGTTTCGCACGAATGGTATTACGGGGGACACCCTAGCGCCCAAGATGCCCAGGACAAGGCAGGCGAATTGAAGGAGTTCAAGATTTTCGGCTACGGTGTCGCCCGGCGGCACGGAGCGAGCAGCCTTGTCCAAAATGCACGGGCCAACTCCGAGAGCCTCTTCGACCCGGAGGCGACCTTGTTGAACGTCGAAGAATGGCTGCTTCGGCTCGATTATGCCGCCAAGAGCAAAAATGCCGAGGCAGAGCGCCAGTTGAAAAAGATCCGCGAGCTGATCAAGAGCGATGTTTTTCCCGAGATTGAGGATTTTCGCTTCAAATTTTCCGCAGAGGAAAGCTACCTGGAGTTTGAAACGCCAGGCGGATGGCGAAGGCTGCGCGAACTCGGTTACGGTTACCAGACCACCTTGTCATGGATTTTCGACTTCAGCCAGAAGATGTTCGCACGCTATCCCGACGCGGAAAACCCACTGGCGGAGGCGGCCATTGTCTTGGTGGATGAGCTGGATTTGCACCTGCACCCCCGCTGGCAGAGGGAAATCATCGGATTTTTGACAAAAACATTTCCCAAGACCCAGTTCATCGTCAGCACCCACAGCCCATTCATCTTGCAATCCATCCAAGAAATCAACCTTTTTGTCCTCGAAAAAGATCAAGGCGCCCTGCGCGTCCACCGTCCTCCCTTCAAGACTTTCAAGGGATGGACCATCGAGGAGATTCTGGAGGAAATCCATGGAATGGAAGGAAAAACCCAGTCCGATGAATTTCGCATCTTGGTCGAGCAGCTCGACAAGGCGATGGATCGGGATGATTTTGAAGCGGCCCAAGACGCCTACAAACGGTTGGAAGCCATTCTCCATCCCACAAGCCATTTGCGGAAAATGCTCCGCCTACAGATTTCCCAGATCGCCCAGCCATGATTCGATTGACGCTGCCGCCCAGGCCAGGGCGGCTGACCGAGGAGGAGCAGGATCGTCTGGCGCGAAAGTACGAATCGACGGACCAGGCGGTTTGGGGAGCGCCCTATTTGAAGGAGGCCGTCTTCGCGATCGCGCAGGGGAAATGCGCCTACTCCGAGTGCCGGCTCAACCAAGAGGGCAACTACATGGAGATCGACCATTTCTTTCCAAAATCGGTTTATCCCCAGAAAGTGGTCGAATGGGGAAACCTGCTGCCGGCCTCCAAGAAATGCAACCTCTCGAAAGGCGACCACGATCCCGCAGAAGAGCCCATCGTCAATCCCTTGACGGACAACCCGCAGGAGCATTTTTGCCTTGTCGAAGCTCGTTTTCGTGGAAAGACCCAGAAAGGCAAATCGACCATAGCGGTGCTTGCCCTGAACGATACGATTCATTTCGTCAAACCGCGCTTCGATATTTCGAATAAAGTCAGGGGAATCCTTGAGGAGCGCAAGGATGAACTGGATGGCGGGTTGGAAAGCTTCCAATCGAAGTCTTCGTCGCTCAAAAAATTCCTCAACAAGCTGAAAGGCCTGATGGAACAGGCCAGCCCAAGCCAAGAATACTCGGCCACGGTGGCAACCGCCATTCTGCAAAGCGAAGACTACGAGCACATTGAGCAAGTCCTACGCCGCGAATCGCTCTGGGATGAGGAGCTGGAGGGCTTGTTGGGCGGCCTGCGGGCTCGGGCCTTGCTCAAGTGATTCGAGCGCCCGCCGCCCCTTCAACGCCCCTTGCCCAGGGCGAAGGTGCGGTTGATGTTGAAGCCGAAGTGGATGTCGCCGTCGAGCCAACTGCCCGTGGTCTGGCCGATCAGGCTCGGCTCGGCCATGGACAGCGTGTTGGTCAGGTGGAGCTGGAAGACGTGCCCTCCGGTCTCGATGTCGAAGCCCAGCGAGAGGGCGTCGTGGCGGCCTTCGCGGCCGCGGTCGTTCAGGCGCGGGTAGTACTCCCAGTTGAGGGTCACGCGGTTGCTCAGCTTCAGCCGCCCGCCCGTGCCCAGCGCGAAGATGTCGTTCGGCTCGTCGGCCGTCAGCGTCAGGTTGCTGTGGGCCACCGAGGGCATGAGCTGGAGGCTCAGCCGGGGGCCGAACTTCCGGGCCACCAGGAGCTGGTGGGCGTAGCGCATCCGCGAGACCAGCTCGAGGTCATCGCGGTTGTAGAGCCGCGTGCTGGTCAGCACCGCCGCCGCGCTGTGCCACGAGAGCGAGACGGGGATGTTACGTTCGCCCTGGCTCTGCCACAGGATGCGGTACTTCACGAAGCCGTCGTAGGTCTTCTGGAACGAGCTGCGCCCGACGCCCACGGCCAGCCTGTCGCCCAGGCCGTAGTCGAAGCCCATGCGCATGGTGGCCTGGTCGATGCCGAAGAGCTCCTGGAGGCCCGAGTTGACCGGCCCGAAGCGGTGGCCGATGACCATGAGCAGGTCCTGGCGAGCCGGGCTTTCGACCGACTGCGCCGAGACGACGCGGGGCGACTTGAAGGTGGCGCGCACCAGCTCCGTCCGCGGCTCCTCGATCTGGTCGAGCAGCTCGTCGAGCGACTGCGCCCGCGCCGGGGCGGCCAGCAGCAGGGCCGGCAGAAGGCAGGCCAGTAGGGTCTTTCGGGTCATGCGCTGGGGGCTTAGAAGGGTTGCATGTCGGCCACGAGCTTGACCTTCACCACTTTGGCGATGTTGTCCACCATAACGCTGGGGATCTGGATCTGGTAGTCGGCCACGCGGACCAGGAACTCGCTGGTGACGGAGATGCGTTCGCCGGCCACGCGGATGCTGCCCACCTCCTTGACGTTCTGGGTGATGCCGTGGATGGTCATCTGGCCTTCGACCGTCGCGGGGTAGCTGCCGTCTCGGCCGAGGTTGACCTGGGCCAGGTTGGTGATCTTGCCCTTGAACTCGGCGTTGGGGAAGCGGTCCGACTCCATGTAGTTCTCGTTGAAGTGCTCCTGCATGAGGGCCTTCTCGAACTGGAAGGTGTTGATGGGCACGCGGAAGGCCATGTCGCCGGTGGCCATGTCGATGATGCCCGTGCCGGAGCTGGTCCGCGCCTCGATGTTCTCGAGCGGGGCCTCCGAGAAGAAGCCGACGTTGGCCGTCCGGGTCATGAACTTCTGGGCGAAACTGGCCGTGCCGAGGCTGAGCAGGGCCAGAAGGATGAGGGTCTTTTTCATGATGTTTGTTTTGGGGGATTTTCGGACGTTTCGGGGCATTTTTCCAGGCTCATTCCTCGGGCGCGCCCTGGTCTATCCAGGCCTGGAGCCGGGCGATGGAGCAGGAGTCGATGGGCGGCTGGCCCTGGGGCATGGGCGAGTAGCCGTCGAGCTGCCGGATGGCGCCCATGGCCCGGCCCTCGACCAGGTGGAAGCGGGCCTGCGCGTAGCTGTCCAGGGCCACGTCGGCCGATGGCGAGCTGGCGCCGTGGCACGAGATGCAGGAGTTGTCCTCGAGGATCTGGCGGGCCTTGGCCCAGTCCATGCCCGCGGTGTCGCAGGTGGCCACGGCCTCGGGGTACTTGGTTTCGAGGCTCTCGTACTCGCACGAGGCCAGGGCCAGCGGCAGGGCCAGGAAGGTCAGGAGCTTGCGCATGGGCTTGGGGTTGGGGTGGGGGATCAAGGTTCTACAACCAGGCAGCGGGTCAGGAAGATCTGGTCGTTGGCCTGGTCGAGCAGCCCGGCGAAGAGGTCGTCCTCTTCCTGGCTGGCGCTGGCCTCCATGCCGCTGAAGATGCCTTTGACGACGACCTCCTGGCCCTCGGCGAGCGCCTTGGCCAGCTCCATGTCGTCGCCCTGGAACTGGCAGTTGATCGCCGAAAGCCCGTTGCCAAGGTCCAGGAACACGTTCAGCAGGCTGTCGGAGGACGACACGCCCTGCACCTTGCCGCTCAGGCGGGCCACCTTGCCCATGAGCTTCGTGCGCTCTTCTGGGCTGGTTTTGAGCATCTTGTCATAGAAGGCCACGCCGGCCATGTCGAACTCGGGCTCGGCGCTGGCCATGTCTTGGTGGGGCTTGTTGTAGAGGAGGAGCCCAAGGCCGATGCCCACCACGGCGACCAAGGCAAGGACGATCAAGGTCTTTTTCATTTCTGGGGAGTGTCTTTTTTTGCTGCTCCCAAAGAAAGCGCGAAAGGATGAATAAAAGTCCTAACCAATCCTAAATAAACGAGGGGCCAAGGCAAAGTTTGTGGGCAGGAATGATATTTTTGGGCGAACTAAACCGATTGCCATGACGCACAACCCACCATCGCCCACCCTTTTGCAGGCCCTGACGCCCATCGCCTTCCTGGTCTTCTTCCTGGTCCTGAACGTCCTGAACTGGGGCGACGACACGCTCTCGGGCGCCAACCAGATGGCCCTGCTGCTGGCCTCGGCGGTGGCGGGCCTGGTGGTAACGTGGCTCGGCGTGCCCTGGAAGCGGGTCATGGGCGCCGTGGTCAAGACCATCGGCACGGCCATGCCCGCCATTCTGATCCTGCTGCTGATCGGGGCCTTGGCCGGCACCTGGCTGCTCAGCGGCGTGGTGCCCGCGATGGTCTATTACGGCCTCGACATCCTCCACCCGCGCATTTTCCTGGTGGCTTCGGTCATCATCACCGGCGTGGTCTCCCTGGCCACGGGCAGTTCGTGGTCCACCATCGCCACCATCGGCGTGGCCCTGATGGGCATCGGCAACGCCCTGGGCTTCCACGAGGGGCTCACAGCCGGGGCCATCGTCTCCGGGGCCTACTTCGGCGACAAGATCTCGCCGCTTTCCGACACCACCAACCTGGCCTCGGCCATGGCGGGCACGACCTTGTTCGTCCACATCCGCTACATGCTCTACACCACTGTCCCCACCATGCTCATCACCCTGGTCATCTTCACGGTCATCGGCCTGCGGCACGAAGGCGCCGAGGCCCTGGGCATGGTGGACCAGGTCAAGGCGGCCATTGGCGAGGCTTTCGTGATCAACGGCTGGCTGTTCCTGGTCCCCGTGATCCTGATCCTCATCATCGTCAAGCAGGTTCCGCCCACGCCGGCGCTGCTGGCGGGTGCGCTGCTGGGCGGGCTTTTCGCGGTGGTCTTCCAGCCGCAGGTGGTCGAGCAGGTGGCCGGCGAGGGCTTCGGCTACGCCCAGTCCAGCTACCGGGCCGTGATGCAGGCCATGTTCGGCCCCATTTCCATCGGCTCGGGCAACGCCGCGGTGGACGAGCTGTTCTCCACGGGCGGCATGGCCGGGATGCTCAACACCATCTGGCTGATCCTCTCGGCCATGGTCTTCGGCGGCGTCATGGAGTCGGGGCGGCTGTTGGCCCGGCTTACCCAGGTCATCATGCAGGCCGCCAAGAGCACGGCCTCCATGGTCGCCTCCACCGTCGGCACCTGCGTGTTCTTCAACGTTACGGCTTCCGACCAGTACATCTCCATCGTGGTGCCCGGCCGGATGTTCGCCAAGACCTACCGCGAGAAGGGCCTCAAGCCCGAGGTCCTCAGCCGCACCCTCGAGGACGCCGGAACCGTAACCTCCGTGCTGGTGCCCTGGAACACCTGCGGGGCCACCCAGGCCACCGTCTTGGGCGTCCCCACCATCGCCTACCTGCCCTACGCCTTCTTCAACCTCATCAGCCCCTTCATGTCCATCCTGGTGGCCGCCCTCGACTACAAGATCCGCCGCTACACCCCCGAAGAACTCGCCGAACTCGAAGATGAAAACAAGATTTGAGCGAAAACCTGGCTTGCCTCTGTTCTTAACTTTTTGAAAAACAACAGATTGCGAACGCCCCTCCGGCATTCTCCGGCGAAGCTCCTTCGAAACCCCACCGCTGCGAGCTGGGCTTCGCGGGAGCTTCGCAGGTTGGTCTTCCCCTTTTTGGGTTCTCTATAAGAGCGAATGGATATCGCAAAAAGGCTTGATTCGGGTAAAAGCAAGTTTTCTGGTCAAGACGCGCCATCTGTTCCTCAACAGCGCGCGCAGCATACCTCCCTCGAGTTCAAAAAAAAATCGCCAAGACGCTTGTTTTTTCAAAGTACAGTATGTATCTTTGGCTATCGTCAATTTCAAACCTGCATGAACAAGCTACCCTTCAAAACCGCAAATGTCCAAGGCCAAAGCCGGCAGCCAAACCTCCAAAACCTGTCGCTTCAAATTTTGACAGATTTTTGCGGCTTCTGGAGCTGTGCATGAAATTCGTAATGCACAATGGTGCTTTTGGGTAAGAATTGAGGAGGGTGGAAGTAATGACGATATGGTTAATTAAATGTAATTATTTAGGTATATTTGCGTTAGTATAAAAAAAACAGGTTCCGAATCCACATCCACGGCAGCGCATGGTCATTCCTTCCGACA
>JAIFMG010000134.1 GCA_020048645.1 Bacteroidota bacterium
CATATGTTTTATAAAAAAAACGATGATTTTGTACTTGATACTTTGTTAAATCAACTTTGCTCCATGGAAATAGTTTTTAGACTGGACTCACAATTACAATTCCACCATCAGAAGTTGAAATTGTTGATAATTCTTTGTTGAAAAAGATTTTTGAACATTCTTTGAAAAAGCGAACATTTAGTTTTGGTTCAATTCCTGAGTATATTGTAGCTTCCAAAGAAAAAATCCGTGTTCAACTTAATGGTGATAAGTTTTTTAATAAACATATTGCAGTAGTTGGTTCAACTGGTAGCGGTAAATCTTGCACTGTTGCTAAAATTCTTCAAGAAGGAATTGAACCAACCAGCAACCAAATTTCTCGTGGTGTTCTTAATCGGTCTAATATTATTATATTTGACTTACATGGTGAATATTACAACGCATTCAAAGAAAAATGCAGGAGATTGACTGTAAGTGATTTAAAATTACCGTTTTGGCTAATGAATTCAGAAGAACTCGAAGATTTTTTTCTTGATACAGAAGGTTCTGACCATAATCAAAAGAATATCTTAAAGAAAGCAATAACGTGGAATAAAAAGAAATACAACAAAAGCCCAACTGGCAGCTATAACGAAAAAGTCACCTATGATAGTCCTGTATATTTCAGTATAAAAGAGGTATTGCAAGCCATAAAAAATTACAATGTCGCAAAAGAAGAAGGTGGCAAAATAAAATATTTAACATCGACAGGTGTTTCTGTTGACATAGGAGAAGATATTAATGAACACTTATTTGAAGAATTAACCCCAATTACAGGGGGGAGACAAGTTTCAAGTTTTAATGGTAAATTTACAGGTTTTATTACTCGTTTAGAAAATAAAATTTCTGGTGATGACCGATACAATTTTGTATTAAATCAAGGCAATGATTATAATTTGCCTCTGCAAGATATTATTAAACAAATTATTGGGCATGAAGTATCCATTTCAGGTAAAGATTATTCAAAAACAAATGTAACATTAATTGATTTAAGTGGAATTCCGTATGAAATAATCAGTATGACAGTTGCAATTTTAAGCAGACTTGTTTTTAATTTTGCTTTTCACTGGAAAAAAGCCAATTTAAATTCTGACGTTGAAACGCCTTTTTTAATTGTTTATGAAGAAGCTCATAACTACATACCTAAAACAGGTGAAGCTAAATATAAAACAGTTCGGAATGCAGTCGAAAGAATTGCCAAAGAAGGAAGAAAGTATGGAGTATCAGCAATGATTGTTAGCCAAAGACCTTCGGAAATTTCAGAAACTATATTTTCTCAGTGCAATAGTTTTGTCGTTATGAGATTAACCAATCCACACGACCAACAATATATTAGAAAATTATTACCCGATGATATTGGTTCAATAACAGATAATTTATCTTCATTTGACCAACGTCATGCTTTAATTCTCGGCGATGCAGTTTCAATGCCTGCAATAATTGAAGTTGATGAATTAGATAAAAACAGATTGCCAAAATCAAATGATGTTGATTTTATACAAACTTGGCGAAAAGATTGGTATGAAATGACTGAATTTGAAGATATTGTAAATAATATTATGAATAAATAAATACGCACAACATTGCACTTAACATCAGTCGGTTTTGGGTAGCTTGCTACGTTCCGGCGGCTTCGCCGCCTACACTACGCAAGCCACCCAAAACCGCCCTCTGTAAGTGTATTCTCGTTATCGCCAGTACGCCAACCCCAGCAGGATCCCACAGGTCGTCGAGGTGGCCAGGTGCTTCAAACGGCATTGGGCCGGCGTGGTCAACTGGGCGGAAAACCGAATGAGCAAGGGGATACTCGAGGGCTTCAACTCGTTCTTCCGGGCTGACAAGGCCAAAGCCAGGGGATACAGGAAAACAGAGCCCCTCAAGGCCGTCCTTTAGCCACGCACATTTCCAAAGAACCCAAAAAAAACGCCGCGCGAAGCTATCGCGCGGCGGTTCCTTTTTCGTGCTGGTTGGCTTAGTAGATGACCGGATATTTCTTCGGGTTCCACTGGTGCATCATCTCGTAGATGACCTCGAAGACGTTCTCGGCGTTGGGGTTCGAGAAGTAGTCGCCATCGGTGCCGTAGGCGGTGCGGTGGTCTTCGCCGGTGATGGTGCGGGGCTCGGCGTCGAGGTAGTAGAAGGCGCCTTGCTTTTCGAGGACCTGCTGCATCATGTAGGCCGAGGCTCCGCCCTGGAAGTCCTCGTCGAAGAAGACGACCTTGTTGGTCTTCTTGATGGACTGGAGGATCATCTTGTCGGTATCGAAGGGCAGGAGGGTCTGCACGTCGATGAGCTCGACGTTGACGTTGAACTCCTTGAGCTGCTCAACGGCCGTCTGGGCGATGCGCACGCAGGAGCCGTAGGTGACCAGGGTGATGTCGTTTCCGTGGGTGAGGATTTCGGGCTGTCCGAGCTTGACGCGGAACTCGGTGAGGTTCTTGGGACGCTCTTCGTAAAGGCGGTATCCGTTGAGCGGCTCGATGACCAGGGCGGGATCGTCGGCGGACATGAGGGTGTTGTACATTCCGGCGGCCTGGGTCATGTTGCGGGGCACGCAGATGTGCATTCCTCGGGCGGCGTTGATGATCATGCTCATGGGCGAGCCGGAGTGCCAGATGCCGACGAGCCTGTGGCCGCGGGTGCTGACAATGACGGGGGCGACCTGCTGCCCGGCGGTGCGGTAGGTGGTGGTGGCCAAGTCGTCGCTCATGGTCTGGAGGGCGTAGAGCAGGTAGTCGAGGTACTGGATCTCGCAGATGGGGCGCAGGCCGCGGAGGGCGGCGCCGATGCCTTGGCCCATGATGGTCTGCTCGCGGATGCCCGTGTCGGAGACGCGGACCTTGCCGTACTTGCGCTGCATGTTCTCCATGGTCTGGTTGACGCCGCCGATGCCGCCGACATCCTCGCCGAAGGCGATGACGCGGGGATCGTTGGCGAAGATGTTGTCGAAGGCGTCGCGGAGGATCTCGCGTCCGGGCACTTTCTCGGGCTCGTCGCCGTAGAAGGCGGCCACGCCCTCCACCAGCAGGGCCGAAGTGGGCGTCTCGTTGTAGAGGTGGCTGCTGTACCGGCGCTTGGCGATTTCGTAGTTATCGACATACCAGCCGCTCAGCGAGTTGTGGATGGCGGCGCGGCTGGGGCAGTCCATGCAGACGTGGCGCATGAGCTTCTTGACGGAGCTGAAGATGTCCTTGCGGGTGGGCGTCGGGATCTTCTTGAGGTCTTCTTTGACCATGGTGACCTTGTCGATGCCGTGGGTGGCGCACATGCAGGTCTTGGTGTTGTCCATGATCTTGACGACCTGGTCGCGCTCCTTCTTGATGGGCTCGACGAAGTTGCTGTAAGCGACCTTCTTGGCGAGCTTGGCGCGGTCTTCGGCCTCCTTGTCGATGTGCTGGAGCTCCTCTTCGGTGGCGAAACCTCTTTCGAGGATCCACTCGCGGAACTTGATGTTGGCGTCGTAGTCCTTTTCCCACTGGAGGCGCTCGGCGCTCTTGTAGCGCTCGTGCGAGCCGGAGGTGGAGTGGCCCATGGGCTGGGTTACTTCCTCGACGTGGAAGAGGACGGGGACGTGCTCGGCGCGGCAGAAGGCGATGCCTTCCTGGAACATGTGGACCAGGGCCTCGTAGTCCCAGGCGCGGGCCTTGTAGATCTTGATGCCTTGTCGGGTCTCGGGGTCGTAGTCCATGCCGGCCAGGGCTTGCGAGATGCTTCCCTTGGTGGTCTGGAACTCCTTGGGAACGGAGATGCCGTATCCGTTGTCCCAGACGGCGACGGCCATGGGGATGCGCAGGACGCCGGCGGCGTTCATGGATTCCCAGAAATGGCCTTCGGAGGTGCTGGAGTCGCCGATCATGCCGAATCCGACCTCATCGCCGTTCTTGCTGAACTTGTGGAACTTGGGGTCTTGCAGCTCGGGAACCTCGCGGAAGATCTTGGAGGCCCATGCCAGGCCGACCAGGCGGGGCATCTGCCCGGCGGTGGGCGAGATGTCGGCGGAGGTGTTGGGCTGGGCCGTCAGCTCGCGCCAGGTTCCGTCGGGGTTGATGTTGGGGGTGGCGAAGTGGTTGTTGAACGACCGGCTCCAGTTGCTGGGGCTCATCTTGGGGTCGGTGTCGCCGTAGATCTGGGCGAAGAACTCCTCGAAGGTGAAGGCGCCAATGGCGAACATGAAGGTCTGGTCGCGGTAGTAGCCCGAACGCCAGTCGCCATTGCGGAAAAACTTGGCCATGGCGACTTGGGGCACTTCCTTGCCATCGCCAAAGATGCCGAAGGTGGCCTTGCCGGTGAGCACTTCGCGGCGTCCGATCTCGCTCAGGTGGCGGCTGATCCTTACCATCTTGTAGTCGGCAAGCACCTCCGCTTTGGTGAATTCGTATTGCATTTGAGCCATTTCCTTTTGGGGATTTGTTGTTGTTGGTTTCTGATTGTTAATTTCTTGCTGGTCGTTCGGGGCCTGGGCAACGGTTTTGCGAAAATTCGCAATTGGCGATTTTTCTTTTCAGCTTGCTGGAAATCAGGGCCTAAGCGGAAAATCTTGGCAAGTATAGCAAAAAACCCTTATTCGCCAAAGGCCCCCCGGGCCGAAAAACGCGTTTGTTGGGCCGCAGGCCCCGCGGTGGCCTTTCCCTTTCCGGGCTTTTGCCGCAAGCCTCCGAAAAAAGTCCGCCCGAGAAGCCGCCGGGGACCGAAGCGGCGGGCGACGGGCCAATTTCCGCGGCTTGGGCCGACGTTTTGGCATGATCCGGCCAAAAGATGCTGTCAGCCAGCAACTTGTCCGCCACCTTCAGGAAAGGACTTCAAGGTCCGATCTTTTTGAATGGGTGTTTCCACCCATCGGGCTTGGCAGGATTCCAGCAGCGCGACTTGGGTGTTTATTTAAGCCTTTTGGGTATTTCGACACCAGGAAAAGCTGGAGGACTGGGCTAAATTTGCAATCGTAGGAAGGCCCCCCAAGCCCCCCCACCCAAGCCAAACCGTTGAACCTAAAACTGGAAACGCCATGAGATTTGTAAGCAAACTCGATTTCAAAACCAAAGTGGAACTGGCCGAGATGATGCGCAAGAGCCCCAGCTTCAAAGTCCGCCAAAGGGCGCACGCCATCCTCCTGAGCGAGAAGAAATACAAGATCGACGACCTGTCCACCATCTTCGAGGTGGACCGCGACACGATCTCGAACTGGCTGAGCCGCTGGGAGAGCAAGGGATTCGACGGCCTGCTCGACTCGCCCCGCCCCGGGCGCCCGCGCACGAGCAAGACGGCCCACGAGGAATCCGACGCATCCCAAGAATAAGAAGCAGGGCCCTCCCCTGCCCCGCCGCCCGACCCACGGCCCGGCAGGGAAAAAATCCCGAGGCGGACCGCCTGGGGATTTTTTTTTGGCCGGGCAAATGTGCTACCTTCGTGGCAGGGACCACCGCGCCCCAGGCCCCGCCCAGCAAATCCGCCATCGACCAAACCCCAACCAGCCCATGAAGCTCCTCTACCAACTTGGCCGATATTACATCTTCGTGCGCCGCGTGTTCTCCAAGCCCGAGCACTGGCGGGCCTACCTCCAGCAGACCATTTCCGAAATCGACAAGCTGGGCATCAACTCGCTGGCCATTGTGGTCATCATCTCCATCTTCATGGGCGCCGTCATCACCTTGCAGTCGGCCTACAACCTCGAAAGCCCACTGGTGCCCAAGTACCTGATCGGGCTGACGGCCCGCGACACCATGCTGCTGGAGTTCTCGTCCACGATGGTGGGCCTCATCCTGGCCGGGAAAGTCGGCTCCAACATCGCCTCCGAAATCGGCACCATGCGCGTGACCGAGCAGATCGACGCCCTGGAGATCATGGGCATCAACTCGGCCAGCTTCCTGGTCCTGCCCAAGGTCCTGGCCGCCATGTTCATCAACCCCTTCCTGACCATCATCAGCACCTTCGTGGGCATCTTCGGCGGATGGCTGGCCACCGTGCTCACCAAGGCCATCTCCCCGGCCGACTACCTCTTCGGCATCCACTACGTCTTCATCCCGTTCTACATGACCTACGCGATCATCAAGACCATCGTCTTCGCGTTCATCATCACCACCGTGCCGGCCTTCCACGGCTACCACACCCGCGGCGGGGCCCTGGAGGTCGGGCGCTCCAGCACCAAGGCCGTCGTCCATAGCAGCGTGCTCATCCTTCTGCTCAACGTCGTGCTCACCCAACTCATCCTGGCCAAATGATCGAAATCCGCGACGTCCGCAAGTCCTTCAACGCCAACCACGTCCTAAAGGGAGTTTCGGCCACCTTCGAGGAAGGCAAGACCAACCTGATCATCGGGCAGAGCGGCTCCGGCAAGACCGTCATGCTCAAGTCCATGGTCGGGCTGCACGAGATCGACAGCGGGCAGATCCTCTACGACGGCCGCGACTTCGCCCACATGAACCTCAAGCAGCGCAAGGAAATCCGCAAGGAGATGGGCATGGTCTTCCAAGGAGGCGCCCTGTTCGACTCCGAGACCGTCGAGGACAACGTCCGATTCCCCCTGCGCCTGTTCACCCGCATGACCGACAAGGAGCAGCTCGACCGGGTCAACTTCTGCCTCGAGCGCGTCAACATCCACAACGCCAACCACCTCTTCCCCGCCGAAATCAGCGGCGGGATGCAGAAGCGCGTGGCCATCGCCCGGGCCATCGTCATGAACCCCAAGTACCTCTTCTGCGACGAGCCCAACTCGGGCCTCGACCCCAAGACCGCCATCGTCATCGACCGCCTCATCAGCGAGATAACCCAGGAGTTCAAGATAACCACCGTCATCAACACCCACGACATGAACTCCGTAGCCGAGATCGGCGACAACATCATCTACCTCTTCAAAGGCGAGCTCGAATGGACAGGCGTCAAGGAGGACATCTTCAACACCGGAAACCAGCGCGTGGACGACTTCGTCTTCGCCTCCGACCTGATGAAGAAGATCATCCGGCACGAGAAATGACGCCAGCGGCCTGCCCCGCGGGGGCGGCAAAAGCCCAAAATAAAATTGGGTCCAGCATAAAAACCACTATTTGCACTTTTCTATTTGTAACCAATTGATAATCAAAGATAATTTTTGAAAGCGAATTTTGGAAATGACCTTTTTAGACCGCCCATTTTTGTCCTTGGAGGGGATTTGTCCACGAAAGGCACGAAGGGCACGAATTTTTTTGAAATCAAAATTGAGTCCAGCATAAAAACCGCTATTTGCATTTTTCTATTTGTAACCAATTGATAATCAAAGATGATTTTTGAAAGCGAATTTTGGAAATGACCTTTTTAGACCGCTCATTTTTGTCCTTGGAGGGGATTTGTCCACGAAAGGCACGAAGGGCACGAAAATTTTTTGAAATCAAAATTGGGTCCAGCATC
>JAIFMG010000153.1 GCA_020048645.1 Bacteroidota bacterium
ACCACCGCTGCCGAAATCACTTCGATTTGCAGATATTCCTATATCTTTGCAAACCATTTTTGGACTGCAATGTAAATGCAAATGGTATAATTTGTGCATTTCGCGTTTTTGATTTGGCCGATGGGAAGCCCGCGAGTAAATTTACGATGAGTTGAGAAAGAGAGCTTTTTTCATGTCGTGCGAAGTTTGGTCAAACCCAGCGATCAGAAGCGGTGAACATCTCACCAATGTGGTTTTTGGTTTAATCATGGTTTTGGTTTAACGCGATAAACTCACCGCTCGACGCCTTCCCTTGGCCCGGAAAGGCTTGGACACGTCGGGTCAAACCTCCGCGACAAAAGGCGGGTTCCCTCTAGCAGGGAATCCGCCTTTTTCATTTCCCTCAGGCCCGCGAAGGCAAGCGCCGCGCAATTTGGAGGCCTGGCCCTCGCGGTGGAATACCAAGTCGCTTTCGATGGTGGAATTTGCAAATCGCCAGCACCGGGCGAAATTTGGGTCGAAATGCACGCTGGTGACACGGATCGGGCGAATCCCGAAGGGATGGAATTGTCGGGCCCATCCTAATAGACGAGGATATTTTCCTCCCTTCGGGGGTTCTCTTCTCTGGCCTGGATCCGCCTTCTACAACCCTTTCACCCCTTCGGGGGTGGGCGAGGCTTCAAGGCAATCTATTGCGTTTGATAGCGACTTGGAATGTTTTTTCGCTTGTAAACGCCTGGTCTGCAATTCGTTTGGGCCGCGGGCCGCCAGGCCGGGGCGCGGCTCAAGGCTGCTGGCCCATGAGGGCGTAGGCGAAGTCGAGGGCCAGGCGGAAGAGCTCGTCGTACTTGGGCAGGGGCAGGCCCTCGGCGCGGTCGCGGATGTTGTGGTACTCGGTGTATTGGCCCTGGGTGTAGAGGAAGAAGCTGGGCACGCCGCTGAGGTGGAAGAAGTAGTGGTCGCTGTTGGCGGCGGGGCCTCGCCGGCCGAGCTGGGGCAGGTACTGGCCCTGGCGGTTGAGGCTGTCGAGCAGGGCGAAGTCGGCGGGATGCTCGGTGGCGTTGACCAGCGTGGCGCCCTGGTCGCCCGAGCCGAGCAGGTCGAGGTTGAAGAGGAAGCGGACGCGGTCCAGGGGCAGCAGCGGGTTTTCGACGAAGTGGCCGGAGCCGACAAGGCCGATCTCCTCGGCGCCGAAGAGCAGGAAGGCCACCGAGTAGCGGGGCGGCTCGGGCAGGCTGGCCAGGTGCCGGGCCAGGTCCACGACGGTGGCCGTGCCGCTGGCGTTGTCGTGGGCGCCGGGGAAGTAGGTGCTGGCGCCCATGCCGCCCAGGTGGTCGTAGTGGGCCGTGAAGACGATGAAGCTGTCGATGGCCCCAGGCAGCACGCCCACGACGTTCTGGCTGCGGTAGCGCTCCGCGAAGCGGCTGTCGATGTCGAGCTCCAGGTGGCGGGGCGGCTTGGGCAGGGCGGCGCGGCGCAGGCTGACGCGGGCGAAGGCATCGACCTTGTGCGAGACGCTGTGGGTCAGGCCGCGGTCGGTCAGGACGGCCACGGCCTTGGCGCCCCAGGCGTTCTGCTCCCAGACCTGCTGGAAGAGAGCCAGCGTGCCCGCCTGGCGCTCCATGCCGGCGGTGTCGAGCAGCAGCACGCGGCCGGAGTGGTCTTGGCGGGCCAGGCGGCGCGTCCGGCGGGGCGAGTCCCATTGCCTGGGCCCGACGAGCCGGGTCTTGAAGCGGCCTTCGAGGCTGGGCGAGCTGGGCCCGACGAGGTAGTCCTCGCCCGGGGACAGCGTGCGGCCGTCGGCCTTCACCGACATGGCCCCTTCGTGGATGTTGACGGGCAGCCAGAAGGGCTGGAGGTAGTCGGGGGCCAGGGGGCGCAGGCCGTGGGCGCGCATCTGCCCGGCCAGGAAGCTGGCGGCCTTGGCGTCGCCCTCGAAGGCGTAGCCGCGGCCGAAGAAGCTGGGCGAGCAGAGGCTGTCGATCAGCCAGCGGGCGTAGTCCTCGGACTGGGCCCGCCCGCCGAGGCTGGCGGCCATGAGCAGGAAAAGCAGGAGGGGGAATCGCTTCATGGGGATGTTCAGGCTTTGGGCATGTGGCGGATGGGGATCCAGATCTCCTCCTGGGCCTGCGGGTCGTCGCGGCGGTAGCCGGGGGCCAGGACCTCGAAGTGTGGCCGCTGGTCGAGCAGGAAGCCGGACGCGGGCAGCCATTGCTGGTAGATGCGCTGGAAGATGGAGCTGTCGTCGTGGCGCCCCGTGTGCGGGAAGACGGCGTGCAGGCCCGCGGGCAGGAGCAGCACCTCCATGCCCGCGGGGAGGTCGTCCGGGCGCGAGACCTCGGCGGCGGCCCACTGCTCGAAGGAGCGGCCGGGCTGGAAGTCGTCGAAGTATCCGGCCGGATAGACGGAGGCGGAGAAGAGCGACTGCCCCACCACGTGGCGCAGCTCGCCGCGGCGGGGGATGAAGCGCCGCCAGAGCTCCTGGGGCCGGAAGTCGGCCAGGCTCATGGGCAGGCGCAGGCCGGCGAGCGTCTTGGGAGCGAGGGTTTCGATGCGGTGGGTCATGGGGAAAGGCTTGGGCATCCGCGGGCGCGGGCGCTAGTTCTTGATCGAAAGGATGTCGCGCATGACGATGAAGGTCAGCAGCAGAATGGCGAGCTTGTTTTCGAGGAAGTCGAGCATGAAGGCCCTGAAGGAGAACATCTCGCCGAACTCGAAGAAGAGGTAGGGGTTGAACTGCTGGAGGACCTGCGCCATGCCGTAGGACATGAACAGGAAGACGGTGACGATCTTGAAAGGGACGAGCGCCAGCCCCCAGCCTTTCTCGCGGAAGACGTTGGGCGAGAGGATGATGTAGCCGGCCATGCCGAACATGCCGATGACGAGCAATCCTTTGACGACCATGGTGATGCGCATGAGCGGCTCGGGCTGCTCCTTGATGCAGCTCCAGTAGGAGTGGCCCGCGTTGGTGAAGGCCTCGAGGGCCAGGCGGCTCCAGACCTTGCCGGGCGCGCTCTGCCAATCGTACCAGAAGTCTTCGACGATGTTGTTGATGGCATCCGAGACGCTTGTGGCGCCCTTGCTGACCAGCGAGAGCACCACGATCAGGAAGAAGACGCGGAGGAAGGTCAGCCCCAGTTTCTGGGGCAGGTCGTGGAGGTACTTCTGGATGGATTCTTTGCTGGCCATGGTGGGTTGGGGGCTTCTCGTGTTGGGCCTTATCGCTGGGGCACGTACTTCGAGCGGTTGAGGATGTCCTGGGCGTCTTGGTTTTCCATGAGCTGGGCCAAGCTCTGCCCGGTCTGGCGCATGTAGGCCGAGACGATCTTGTGGCCGACCCATGCCCCGGCGCGGGGCGCGGAATTGTTGGAAAAGGCGTTGGTGAAGGGGCCGTCCTTGATGAAGTGGGCCTTGTCGATGCTCCGGGTCGAAAAGAGCAGGTCTTCCTGGATGAAGTAGTCCCAGATCTTGCCTTCGAAAGTGGTGGCCCAGGCCAGTTGCTGCTCGGAGTATCCCCAGCGGGTCGAGTCGGGCAGGTAGGGCGTTGTGGCGTCGAGGAAGTACTGGAGCTTGCCCTCGTAGATCATGGCCTCGAGGAGGTTGTCGGTCTGGGGCGCGAACTCCCAGCGGGCCATGGCCAGGGCCTTCATGGCGTCGGCGGGGATCTTCTCGGGGTACATCTGCCGGACGAGGTAGCGCTCCCAGCCCAGCCGGCGGTAGAACGGGCTCTCGGGGCCCAGGTACTTGTCGAGCGCGATGGCCAGGACATCCGGCCCGGTGAAGACGGACTCGTTGAAGCCCGAGATGCAGAAGTAGCACTCGGGCACCGCGAAGTCGGGCACGTGGTAGAGCAGGTAGCGCAGGGAGGTCTCGAGCTGCTCGACGGTGGCCTCCGGCTCGGCGAAGCGCTCCTGGGCGGCCTTGTAGGCCTGGTTCATGGTCAGGTCCGTGACGAAGCTGGCCACCAGGTCCTTGAACATGGGGCTTTGGGGCGAGCCCAGGCCCAGCACGTTCTCGGCGTAGAAGTCGAAGAACGGGTTCTGCTCCTGGCGCAGCTTTTCGAGGCCCTGCTCGAGGCTGTCCAGGCGCAGGGCGAACAGGGCCTGGTCCACGCGGCGGACCTCCAGCTCCAGCTCGATGTCGTCGATGTCCACGTCGAAAGGGTCGCGCGAGCAGGCCACGGCGGCCCATGCCAGGGACATAAGGAGCAGGTTTCGGAGGGTCTTGTGCATAAATTGCTATTTTTGAAAATCGCGCCTCGGCCCGTCCGGACGCGGAATTTTATTGGGCAAAGCTAAGCCGAAGCCGCCAAAGCGCAAAAAAACGCGTCTAGCCTCCATTGGCTTTCGCGATTCGAATCTTTCACAAACCATCCTAAACCCTTCCAATCATGAAAAAGACATTCCTTCTTGTCCTTCTGGGCCTCCTGGGCCTCCGCGGCCTGGTGGCCCAGACCAAGTTCGGCGTCATCGTGCAGCCGCAAGTGAGCTGGCTCAAGGACGACGTGGTCCTGACCAGCGGCGAAGGCTCGCGCATGGGTATCGGCTTCGGCCTGAACGCCGACCTGGCCCTGCCCCTGGGCGAGAACTACTTCTTCTCCACGGGCGTCTTCATGGTCAACGGCGGAGGCAAGCTCTCCTACGCCTCCTCGGTGGACACGGCCACGCAGTTTCCCTTCATCCACTCGTCCGAGACCGACTCATTCCCCCTGGGCACCGTGGTCAGCTACAAGCTCCAGTACCTGCAGATCCCCCTGGGCCTGAAGTTCAAGACCGCCGCCTTCGGCGACTTCCACTTCTTCGCCGACCTCGGCCTCGACCTGCTCTTCCGCCTCAAGGCCTTCGGCGACATCGAGTCCGCCGCCATCGAGGACGTCTCCATCAAGGAGGAGGTCATGCCCCTAGGCCTGGGCTACCACCTGGGCACCGGCGTCGAGTACGACATCAAGGGCAGCACCGCCGCCATGCTCGGCATCCATTTCTTCAACGGATTCACCGACTACACCACCCAGAAGGCCGAGCGGCACGAAGACAAGGTCGTCTTCAACTACGTCGCCCTCCAACTGGGCATCCTCTTCTGAGCCACAAACCCAACCCAACTATCCTGAAACATGTCCAAATACCTGAAAAAGAACATATTGCTGCCCCTGGCCTTCTTGGGCGTCGCGCCCCTGGGCGCCTGGGCGCAAGAGGCCGAAGACCCCGGCGGCTTCGACCTGGCCACCGGCATCGAGCAGCACAGCGCCATCGTCGGCAAGTTCGGCCTGGCCGCCATCGACGGGACGCCCTACCTGGGCATGCGCCTCCAGCCCGACATCGCCATCGGCAAGCTCGGCTTCGGCCTCGACGTGCCCGTCTTCTTCAGCGTCCCCGACTTCGACTTCCGCTACGACGAGTACGTCGGCGGAGTCGGCGTGCTGCGCCTGGCCCGCTACGTCCGCTGGGGCGTCAAGAAGAAGGACCCCATCTATCTGCGCCTGGGAACCCTCGACAACGCCCAGCTCGGCCACGGCCTCCTGGTCAACAACTACTCCAACGTAACCAGCATCGAAAAGCGCAAGACCGGCCTCGAAGGGGACCTCCTCTTCAAGAAGACCCTCGGATTCGAGTTCATCTACAGCGACCTCAACTTCCACTCGCTCAACATGCTGGCCATGCGCCCCTACGCCAGGCCCCTCGGCTTCACGGGCATTCCCATCGTCAAGACCCTCGAAGTCGGGGCCTCGTTCGTGACGGACCACGACAACACCGCCATTCGCGTCAACGACTCCCTCACCGTCAGCACCAGCCAGCTCATCGACGACGGCATGAACGCCCTGGGCCTCGACCTCGGCCTCTGGCTCGTCAACACCCGCTTCATGCGCCTCTCGGCCGCCGCCCAGTACGGCCAGATCCTCAAGAACGACCAGGTCGAGACCCTGCTCCACAGCTTGGCCGCCCTGGGCGCGCCCGACAGCGCCCACTACATGGGCTACGCCGCCGGCAACGGCGTCAGCCTCGGCCTCAACGCCAACATGAACCTCGTGGCCAACGTCTTCCGCCTCGACGCCCGCCTCGAGCGCATCTGGTTCGGCGACTACTTCGTGCCCCAGTTCTTCGACGTCAACTACGAGATCGACAAGGACGGCAAATCCCTGGCCCTGGGCGCTGCCACACAACGCTGGGGAACCTACGGAAGCCTCACGGCCAACCTCATCGGCAAGATCTTCTTCACCGGAAGCCTCCTCATCCCCGACCGCTTCGACGCCGGCAACCCCGCCTTCCTCCGCCTCGACATGGACGCCTCCAACATCATCGAGAACGTCGAGATACGAGGAACCTACACCAAGGGCGGCATCGCCGAGCCCACCCTCGACGAGTTCTTCGGCCTCGACCAGCGCTCCCTGGCCACCGTCAGGGCCGCCTACCGCTTCGCCCGCTGGTTCGTAACCGGAGTGGATTTCCACTGGACCTTCGCCCAGACCGAAGAAGGCGGGTTCGACGCCACCCACTACTGGATGCCCTACGTCGGCTTCAGCATCCCCTTCGGCCAGACCCAGGAAGAGGAGCCCATCATGCCCACCGACGACGTCCAGTACCGCTAAGCCGGGCCTAGGAAACCGCCCGTATCCATTCTCGAATAGCGAGGGGCCATGCCCCTCGCTATTTTCTTGTCCGCCAACGCCTTGGCGCGGTTCGCCTCCCCAGGTGGCCGGAAATGCCAGGCCGAGCTTGGCAAGCCTTTCGGGCCAAGTTGCCGTCGAGGGTGGAATATACAAACCGCCAGCGTCCCGCGAAATTGGGGTCGAAACGCAGGCTGATGATGCGGATTTGGCGAAAAATCATTTTTGCTGAATAAGCTGATCTTCGTCAAAACTTGCATTTCATCCATTTTTCTTTACAAATTCATGGGTCAAAATAAGGTAATAAGGTCATTTTGACTCCGCCAATTGATTTTCTACTAAGGTTTTACCCAATTATAAGGTCTTATCCCAAGTCGCATTTGATAGCAACTTGGTATCAATGGGCGCGCTGATGGAGGATCTTAGCAGTATTGATGGCAGAGTACAAAAATGAATACTTATCGTTCTTCTCCTTTTCAAATTCGTTTCGAGTATAGACTAAAATATCAATTGGCATTTTAGTGCCTATCAACGACATGCGAATATCAATTCCTCTTTTGTAACTTGGCAAATCAGTATCCTGAATTATCAACAAGTCGATATCGCTGTCCTCATCTTGAGTCCCTTTGGCGTATGAGCCAAACAGGATGATTTGCTCAGGATTGAATCTGTTCGCGATTTTCATGGCGATTTCTCCAATTTTTGTCGTATCAATCATTGGTTCATAAGTAAAAGGCTAGATTCAGTTTGCATTATCAATACGAAAAGATTTTTTCCACGAAATGCACGAAAAACACGAAAAATATTCTTGTC
>JAIFMG010000074.1 GCA_020048645.1 Bacteroidota bacterium
AAAATTTCGTGTTCTTCGTGTTTTTCGTGGAAAAAAATCGAACATTGATTTCAGATTTAACACAATCTAATTTCAAAGTCTTACTTACCCAAAAATAAGGTCTTGCCACCCTATGCCCGATGATAACCTTATTAGAAATTCTATTGCCAAGTTGCGTTCGCTGGTGGGATATACAAATCGTCATCATCCTGCAAAATTCGGATGAAAAGGCAGGCTTATGGCACGGATTCCGGGCGAATCCCGAAGGGATGGAATTGTTGTAGCCAGCCGCGCTCGGGTTGGAAAGGAACCCCGAAGGGGTGGCATTTTCTGGCTCTTCCTCCCGGCGAGGACAATTTCGCCCCTTCGGGGCTCTCTTCTTGGGCTTGGCTCCGCTGAGCTTCGCACTCCTTCGGGGTCGGGCGAGTCTTCAAGGCAATCCGTCACCTTTGATAGCACCTTGGCACCAGCCTGCGTCCAAGTGGTTTTTTGGGGGTCGGAGCCCCGGACTGGGCGGGGACGCGGGGCGGCGATTCCTGGGGTGGAGGTTTGGCCTGTGGTGGGGCGTTGGGGGCTCGTTAAACTAAAACGATTCTAAAGAAAGCATGGGAGTTGAAAGACGGCGCCAAATTTCCTACTTTTAACTTGAAGAAAACCAAAACGAAGGATGCGCGCCGGGATTGATGCGAATGAATTGCTCCAAAAGCTGGATGAGCTGGAGCAACTGGAGACCACTGCCTCGGCCGAGGCGGTGGTCTCCCACCTGCGCGGATGGGTTTCGGAACGGCTTTCGAGGCCGGAGGGGGCGGAAGCCGAGGCGGATGAAGCGCTGCGGATGCCCTTCCCGGAGGAGGTTTCCGACCTGGACGTTTTCTTGGATGGGTTCCAGATACCGGGCTTCAGTTGCGGCGCGCTGAGCAATGTTCACCAGATGAACGCCAGCGCCCGGAAGCTGTTCGGCGTGGGCTGGTCGCCGGTGCGGAACATCGCCCTCTTTCGTTGGATAGCGGAGGAGAGCAAGGTGGATTTCGCCCATTTCCTGAAAGGCGTCTTCCAGGAGGCCGGCACGCGTTCGGCCACGATCTGGGCACACAAGCAGTCGCGGCCCGACGAGCGTACGCGGGTGAGGCTGCTGGGGCGGCGGGTTGGCTCGGCGTCGGGCGACCGCTGCGTCTGCCTGGCGATCGACATGGCGGGCGGGCCGCAGGAAGAGGAGCTGCTGCGGTACAACCAGCGCTACCTCGAGCTGTTCCGGAAACTGCACGACGGCATCGTGCTGGTGGACGCCCGCGGGCGGGTCTTCGAGGCCAATGAACTGGCGCTCAAGCTGATGTCATGCAACCAGGAAAACCTGATGGGCGAAAACCCCGGCAATCTCTTTTTCTGGAAGACCGATTTCGGCCGCGAGCCCATCTGGGAGAACCGCGAGCAGTTCCGGGAAGACTTCAAGCCTGCCGAGCTGCTGAGCTACGACGGAGTGTTCGTGCCCATCGCGCTGAAAGCCATTGCCTTGGCCGACCAGAGCTTCATGCTGGTGTTCCAGGACCGGCGGCAGCAGGTGCGCGACCACGGGATGATCCGGGTGCTGAGCGAGCAGTACGAGCAGATGGTCTCCGGCTCGATGGACGCGATCCTGGGCGTGGATTTCTTCGGGCAGATCCTGAGCGCCAACCCGGTCTATTACCAGTGGCTCGAGCTGGCTTCGAACCGCCCCAAGCCCCGGAGCTTCTTCGACTACGTGCATCCCGACGACCGCGCGGAAGTGGTGGAGTTTTTCAACGAGCGCTCGACGGACCGCGACAACTGGGACGTGCGCATCAGCTTCCGCCTGCTTTCGAGCAGCAAGAAGACCTTGTTCGTCGAAGGCCGCGTCGTGGTGCTGTTCCCCGACCAGACCGAGGGCCAGGCCAGCAAGATCCTGGTGCAGTTGCGGAACCTGACGCAATTGCTGGAGGTGCGGAAGGCCCTGCGGCGCAAGGAGTTGCAGTTGCAGCGCATTTTCGAGAGCACCTTCGCGGGCATCTGCCTGCTCGACAGGAAGGGCGCCTACACCTACTTCAACCAGCGCTGGTGCGACATGGTGGGCTACTCGGCCCAGGAGCTTCCCCAGCGCGACTTCCAGTCGCTCACGCACCCCGAAGACCTCGCTCAGAGCGTCGAGGCCTTCGAGAAGTTCGTGGCCACGGGCGGGCAGTACGTGCTCGAGAAGCGCTTCCGGCGCAAGGACGGGCGGACGATCTGGGTGCTGTCGTCGGTCTCGCTGCTGGAGGCTTCGCAGGCCGACTTCCAGGCGATCGTGGTCTATATCGACATCACCGAGAAGAAGGAGCTGGAGCAGGCCCTCCAGGAGACGCAGGTGCTGCAGCGGGCCATCCTGGACATCATCCCCGACCACATCCGCGTCCACGACTGGGAAGGCCGGCTGCTGGTGGACTTCAGCCGGAGCCTTGGCGGGCCGGGCCTCGATCTGCCCCTTGAGGAGACCTTCGAGTCGGAAGAGTACCGGGCGCAGTTGTCGGTGGCCAGCCAGAAGGCCCGCGGGGACGAGCCCGGGGCGCACTTCTTCAGCACCTTCGAGAACCACGGGCGGGCCATGCACTACGAGACCCGGCTGATGCCTTTCCACGAGAAGGGATTCCTGACCATGGCCCGCGACATCACGAACCAGCGCCTGACCGAGCTGGCCCTCTCGGCCAAGAACCAGGCCCTGCTGCTCTCGGAGATGAAGCTCCAGCGCAAGACCCTCGAGCTTTCGCAGGCCAACCGGCGCCTGACGCGGACCCAGGCCAAGCTCGAGGAGCTGCTGGCCACCGAGAAGCTGCTCAACGCCGACCTGCTCCGGGCCAAGGAAATGGCCGAGGAGGCCAACTCCGCCAAGAGCGCCTTCCTGGCCAACGTCTCGCACGAGCTCAAGACGCCCCTGAACGCCATCATGGGCTTCGCCGAGATCCTGCACCTGCGCACGGTCGAGCCCTCGGCCCACCAGATGCTCGACTCGATACGCCGCAACGGGGAGATGCTCGTCTTCCTGATCAACGACCTGCTCAACTTCGCCCGGCTGGAGGCCGGCAAGTTCAGCATCGTGCCCGAGCCCATGCACCTGGGCCAACTGATCAACGAGGCCTACGCCCTGTTCGCCGAGAAGGCGCACGGCCGGGGCATCGAGCTGCGGGTGGAGCTGGCCCCGGACATGCCCCTGCGCGTCGAGGCCGACCAGCACCGGCTGCTCCAGGTCATCAGCAACCTGGTCTTCAACGCCATCAAGTTCACCCCGCAGGGCCACGTCACCATCGCGCTCGACATGGAGGACCTCGAGCAGGACACGGGCACGCTGCTGGTCCGGGTGAGCGACACGGGCATCGGCATCGCGCCCGACAAGCTCCAGCTCATCTTCGAGGCCTTCGAGCAAGTCGGCGCGCGCGGCAGGCCGCTGGGCACAGGGCTGGGCCTTTCCATCGTGCAGAAGCTGGTGGGCCTGATGGCCGGCAGGGTCGAGGTCGGCAGCCAGGTCGGAATCGGCACGGTCTTCAGCCTGCGCGTCCCTGGCCTTCGCATCCTGGACCGCGCCGCCGCCGGGCTGCCCATCGAGCGGCTGCGGCGCTTCCGAAGGCTGGTCTTCCTGGAGTGGCCCTTCCGCGCCTGGGAGCCGGAGGTCCTGGCCCAGAGCCTGCGCCCCGACCTGGAGCTGCTCATCGTCGGCAAGGGCCAGGATTGCCCCGAGCTTTCCGGGGCCCTGCTCTGCACGAGCCTGGCCACCATGAAGACGATCCCCGCCCCGCTGTGGTCCCAGATCCGGGCGGCGCGCCAGAACCACGAGCTCTTCTGCGTCTGCCTCTCCGAGTCGGGCTACCCCGAGGAGCAGGGCGCCGACCTCGACCTGGTCCTGTCGCGCGACAAGTTCATCTCGCTGCTGGGCCACCTCTTCAAGCCCACCGCCCCCGAAGGGCATGAAGCCAAGGCCTGGGGAAAGGCCCACCCGCAGGTCGCCGAGCGGCTGCGCGAGGTGGTCGGCGAGCTCCAGCGCGCCTACCGCTTCGAGGACTACCTCGTTTCCGCGCAAAAATTGCTGGCCCTGGGCATCCAGCACCAGAACAACTACCTCCAGACCATCGCCAAAAGCATCCACCAACACGCCCAAGCCTTCGACCTGGAACGCATCCAGGCCATCGTCGATAGCCTCGGCAAGACCCTTGAACCATGAACCCAAGCCAAAAGATACTCGTCATCGACGATGTGCCCAGCAACATCCAGGTGGCCACGGGCTTTCTCGACAGCCAAGGCTACAACATCCTCTTCGCCCGCGATGGCAGGACGGGTCTGGGCATCGCCGAGCAGCACCGGCCCGACCTGATCCTGCTCGACATCATGATGCCCGGGATGAACGGCATCGAAGTCAGCCAGGCCCTCAAGCTCAACCCGCGGACGGCCGACATTCCCATCATCTTCATCACGGCCAAGAACGACCCCGAGAGCATCACCCAGGCCTACCAGGCCGGAGGGGTCGATTACCTCAACAAGCCCTTCAGCAAGATCGAGCTGCTCCAGCGCGTCCGTACCCACCTGATGCTCAACAAGAAGCAGAACCAGCTCGAAGCCGAGCGCGAGAAGCTCAAGGCCCACATCAAGACCCAGGACCGCTTCCTGTCCATCATCGCCCACGACCTCAAGAACCCCATGAGCCAGATCCTGGGCTTCTCGGACCTGCTCGTGGCGCGCCTCAAGACCCAGAACTACGACAAGCTCGACTTCTACGCCGGCATCATCGCCTCCACCGTCGAGCGCTCGTTCAACCTCCTGGAAAACCTCCTGAGCTGGGCCAGGGCGCAAAGCGGAAGGATCAAGGTCGAGCCAAGGCTCTTCAACATCCACGAGCTCTTCGAGGAGGCCATCAGCATCCACGAGAGCACCGCCCAGAAGAAGGGAAACCATTTCGAGCTTGAAATCGAAGAGAAAACCGCCTACGGAGACCCCGAGCTGGTCCTGACCGTCCTGCGAAACCTCACCAGCAACGCCATCAAGTTCACCGACGAGGGGACCGTCCGCCTTTCCAGCCAGGCCATCGAGGAAGACATCCGCCTGAGCGTCATCGACGACGGCGTCGGCATACCGCCCGAAAGCCTCGAGAAACTCTTTCTCTACGACGAGCCCACCAGCCAAAAGGGAACCAAGGGCGAGAAAGGAACCGGCCTGGGGCTGCTCATCTGCAAGGAGTTCGTCGATCTGGGCCAGGGCCGCATCTGGGCCGAGAGCCTGCCCGGCAAGGGAACCGCCTTCCATTTCCTGGTGCCCCGGACCCAAGAAGAGTTCGACAAAAGGCTGGCCCTGAGAGCCTCGTAGAATGAAGACTGACGGGGAAAACCTGGCGCTTCCATCCTCGCGCTTGTGGAGGATTGGGGCCAATCGACAACGCGAGAGGCAAAACCTGCTGGCCTTCAACTATCCAACAATGGAAATCCCCCATTTTCGCACCGCCTGCCTGACTGTCCACAAGATCGCTGGCAGAACGGGACGACTTCATGCCCAACCCGCATGGCCAATCGAATCGAACAGAAAACCAAAAGATGAATGAAGATGAAAAACAACTTGACCGCGATTGTTCTCGCAACGGTTTGGATAAGCATTTCAGAGTTTTTGAGAAATGAATTTCTACTCAAGCACCTTTGGGTGGAGCATTATCAGAAAATGGGGCTTGTTTTCCCTTCCGAACCCATGAACGGGGCCATTTGGGGGCTGTGGTCGTCATGCTTCGCGGTCGGAATCTTCATCATTTCCAGAAAATTCTCGCTTTTCCAAACATTCCTCCTGTCCTGGTTTGTCGGTTTTGTCTTCATGTGGCTGGTTGTCGGCAACCTTGGAGTCTTGCCATTCGGCATCTTGCCCGTCGCGATTCCCCTAAGCCTTTTGGAAACAGTCCTGGCGGTTTACCTGGTCAACAAATTTTCAAGCTGATTGCCAACCACCGATGGCCTGGGGAGCGGCGTGATTCCATTGACTGATGGATTCAAGCCACAAACGCAACAGGTGGTTCTGCGTTGAAACAGCTACCCTTGCCCGATTTTGTCACAAACTGGTGCTTGGGATATTTCGCCAGCGAACGCAATCTGGCATAAACCACTGGAAATCAAACCTATCGGCCATTCGTATCCGAATGGGATCGTGCCCGCACAAAAAAAATGCAGATAAAAAGTGATTTTATCCTGCCTTCGGGAAGTTTTTGTTTCGTAAATTGGGAAGAATCCTCCAGCGGGAGGTCGATTTTCCCTTTCACAAACCACCCAAAACCTTATTGCCACATGAAAAAGCATTGGATCATCGCCCTGGCCATTTCGTTCTTGGCCCTGGGCTGCGCCAACGACGTACCCGAGGACGGCGCGAACCAACAGGCCACTGACGAGCAACAAGCCGCTGGCGAACTTGTCCCGGCGGGGCAGCAGGCCAGCGACGAACCCGCGGCCAGCCAAGGAAGGACCAGCTTCGAACATGCCATCATGGACTTCGAATCGACGATGGCCGGCATGACCGTCAAGACCCGCTACTACATCGCCGACTATGGCAACCGCATGAGGACCGAGGTCAGCATGATGGGGATGCAGACCATCGCCATCGTGGACGGCGACATCTCCTACATCCTGACGCCGCTCATGAAGACCGCCATGAAGTTCGACGACCCCGAGATGATGGAAGAAGAGCAGGGCGAGGGGCTTCCCGACTACGATTTCGGCAAGTTGACCGACGCCGAGCTGCTGGCCGAAGGCATCACCCGACAAGGCCAGGAAGAAGTCGCCGGAAAGACCTGCGACGTTTTCACCTTGACCAATGAGGAAGGCACCACGAAAATCTGGGTCTGGGAGAACTTCCCCATCAAGACCGTCGCCCGAGGCCCGCAAGGGAACCTGGAAATGGTCGTGACCCAAATCGACACCGAGTCGCCCGTGGCCGACGAGCTCTTCGAGGTGCCCGCGGGCTATGCCATCCAGGACATGACCCAGCACATGGGCCAGTAGGACGCCCGGCCTGGCATCGGCGGGCCAATCTGAAAGCCCTTTCAGGACAGCTCTTCCTGAAAGGGCTTTTGGTTTGGGGTCGAACCAGGGGCCTTGGCCCCCGAGGCCCGCGCTCAATAGGCCGGCGGGGTCATGGCGAACTTGCCCAGCAGGCCGCGGAAGAAGGCCGCGCCCACCAGGAGGTAGAGCAGCAGGCCCGCCGTTAGCGACAGCCGGACCATCGACTCGAATTCGAAGTAGGCCGACGGGTGGATGAGCACTGTCAGCACCAGGGGCACGAAAGGCAGGGCCAGGCTGGCATAGACCACGCAGGCCTTCAGGAACGCGCCCGGGTGCCCTATGCGCGTGGCCCGGACCGACTGCACGCCCAAGAAGGTGAAGACCAGGCTCAGCGCCCCTGCCACCTGGCTGTCGCCCGAAATGTGTACGAAGGCCATCCCCAGGATGAAGACGAAGACCGATGCCCCGCCGATCAGGTGCGCGGCCACGAAGTCGCGCAGGGGCATCGCGTTGAAGGTCTGGAGGCTGATCGTGGCCAGGCTCGCGGCCAGCAGCAGGCCCAGCAGCCAGTCGTAGTCCGGATAGGCCTCGGGCCGGTGCATCTGCGCGAACCGGTCCATCTGGTAGCTGCTGCGCCAGGTGTCCAGGTAATAGAAGCCGATGCCCTCCTCCCAATCGGCCAGCACGTCCTCGGCCGCCAGCTCCTCATACACCTCGTTGTATTTCTCATAGACCGCGAGGAAGTCGGCCACGCGGCGCAGGTGCCCTTCGCGGTCGAGCGGCTCGAAGTAGGCGTCAACCAGCTCTTGCGCGGCGGCGGTCCCGCCGTCCTGGGCCAGGCCACCGGAGAAGCGGGCCGGGTCGCGCGGAAGCAGCACGCCCCCGTCGAGGACGACTTTGAGCCGCTCCGCGGCCTCGGGCGGGCCGGCCACGCCCATGTCGCTGCCCAAGCGGGCCGTCTCCAGGTAGTCGCGCCAGCGGACGGTGGCCTCGGGCAGGATGCCCACGCCCGAGCCTTCGAGCACGTAGGCGCGGTAGCCCTCGCGGCTGTCGAACACCTCGAAGCGGTCCGACTCGTTCAGGAAGTAGCGGCTGCCCAGGTCCAGCTTCCGGGCATCCTCGAGCAGCTCGCCGTAGCTGACGGTCTGCCGGTAGTTGTGCTGCAAGGCCGCGACGGCGACGAAGGGCAGGAGGAAGATCATGGCCGCGGCGGCGCCCCAGACCAGGAACTCGAAGAAGCCATGCCGCGGGTAGGTCTTGCCCGAGAAGGCCTCGATGCGGAACTGCCAGGTCTTGAAGCCCCAGTAGAAGAAGATTGCCACGGAGGGCACCGACATCAGGAAGGCGAAAAGCTCCTGCGGCATGGGGTCGCGGAGGTCCAGGCGGATGCCCAGCCCGACCAGGGCGCCCAGCAGGTTCAGCAGGATCATGGCCGGGAAAAGGTAGTGGATGCGGCTGGCCCAGATGAACGGCTCGTTTTCGAGCAGCCGGCGGTCGAGCTTGCGCAGGAAGGGAGGAATCATCGTCTCGGTCATGGGATGTGTTTTTTTTCGGTTCGCAAAGATGTTTTTGGGCAGAACGAAGCATCAAAACAGGCTTCACAGGAAGAATTTGCGGGTGGATTGGGTGATGTCGCGGAAGTAGGTGAGCTCGAGGCCGCACTGGGCCAGGCGGGCGAGCAGGCCGGAGGCCAGGCTGCCCGCCGGGGCGCGCAGGGTGAAGTGCGTGCCCGAGGCCGAGATGCGGAAGCCACTGCCTTCGAGGGCCTTGCCCAGCTCCTCGCGGCCGAAGGAGCCCGCCAGCTCGAAAAGGCTCTCGGACACGCCCAGCTCGGCGACGGGCCCGTTGAAGCGCGGCTGGCCCTGGCTCAGGAAGACGACCTTGTCGGACACGCTCTCGACCTCGTGCAACTGCTGCGAGCTCAGCACCACGCCGAAGGGGAAGCGCTGCGACTTCGACAGATAGACCAGGTCTTGCAGGAAAGTCTGCTGCACCTTGATGTCGAGGTTGGCCAGCGGCTCGTCCAAGACCAGCAGCTTGGGCCTCCAGACGAGCATCTTGGCCAGCTCGAAGCGGAGCTTGTAGCCGCTGGAAAGCTGCCCCCACAGGAAATTGCGGTAGCGCTCGAGGCCCAGCCGGCTGAGGATGTGGTCCACCTGCTCGGCGTTCTCGGACCCGGTGACGCCGTGCGCGGCCGCGGCGAACTTGAGGTTCTGCTCGAGGGTGCCGTGCCAGCGGGGCACGCGCTGCGGGATGAAGGCGATCTGGCGCTTGACCTGGTACCAGTCGGGCTGGGCCATGCGCAGGGCCGGGAAGAGGATCTCGCCCTGGTCGTGGGCCAGCTCGCCCGCCAGGATGCGCAGCAGGGTGGTCTTGCCGTTGCCGTTCTCGCCCACCACGCCCACCAGCTCGCCCAGGCCGACCTCCAGGTCGATGGGCCCGAAGCGGAACCCGCCCTTGGGATAGCTCTTGGCCACGCCCACGGCCTTCACGATCGCCTGGTCCACGAGGCGGACGCCCTCATCGGGCTGCGCCACGGCCACGCGGGGCAAGCCGCCCATCTCCTTGGCCACGTACTCGGCCTCGATGGCCGTGACCAGGTCGGCGGCCTCGCGGGCCAGGGCGGGCCTGGGGTCGTCGCTGGCCCAGCGGTCGGGCCTCGATTCCCACTCGAGCAGCGCCTTGCGCAGCCTCGCGACCCGCTCCTCGAGCAGCGCCTTCGCCGAGGGATGGTCCACGCAGAAATCCATCAGCCGGCGACTGCAGTGGCCAAGGTCGCCCTCTTCGAGCAGGTGGTCCAGCTCCTTGACGCGTTCGATGATGGAGTTTTGCTTCATGGTTCCGCTTCGTTGGTTTCTACTTCCCTATTGACCCGAGAACCGCCGCAAGGGTTTAATCGCAAGAGCCCAGGAAGGCTGAATGGCGAATTGACCCTTGACCCTTCCCGATTGTCAATTGTTCGGCGGATTTCGGATAGATTCGCGGGGGCAGGGCTGGGCGGTGGCGGGAAGGCTGCTATGCCTGGCTGGCGGATCCACCTTATGCAGGCCATGCTTCTGTCCGAAGATTGGGGAGGGGGGGACCTAAAGGAGGCAGCAAACATTAATTTATCTTCAATACACTTTTAAATCCTTGGTCGGTATAATATTCACAAGCAAAAATATTGGGGTCTTTTGTTGGTAAAATTACTCTTCCGCATTCGATGGCGATTGAAACCGGCATTGCGGGGACAAGATATAACTCACAATCCCTACCATGCCGTTCTTGAATCTTGTTTAAGAGTAAGCGATATTTCTTGCTAAATTCTTCAAGTTGTTTGCGATTTTTTATAAAATGCGGCGAAGGATCTATTATTGTAATTTCATAAATACTAAATGTATTATCAATTAGCTTGGAATACTTTTCTTCCGAAATTGTATCGCTTAATGCGATTTTCAAGACTACTTTTTTTGTTTCTGCTTGCCTAATTTCATTAACAACAAAATTTGTTTCAATATCATCTTCATCTTGCCATGTCCATGTCTGGTTGGTGTCCAAAATATTACGATGCGATTGGTAGATGTCAGTTGGTACAGTGTCCCCCAAACATCTGCCAAGGAAAATTAGCAAAGGCATCGGTGCAATGGCAAATACAGATAGATGTTTGATTTGTTTATCATCAAACCCATAGTCGAAATAATGTTTGATTTTTCTTTTAATATCGACTGAGTATGATTTCCAATACTCTGGACTTTCAAAACGGTCGAAGTCGTGTTTTTCTATCCTAATTCCTTTTTTATCAGTAGGATAGCGTGGGAACATTGCATTAAAAACTGCCGCTTCGTTAATCGGAACTATCCTATCGCCAATATTGACTTGAAAAATTAATATTGATGAGAGGTGAATTTCTTTCGGAATACTTGTTTGAATTTCAATGCGTTCTTCATGTTCGTTTTTCCACTTTCTTAGTAATTCTGCTGGGTATTTCTGTGGTTTGCTGTCTATTTCCCTATGACAATCAGGGCACAATAACATTAAATTATCAAAGCGCATTTGAATATCATCAGAGTTAAATGCTCCACGCGGTCCTGCCTCACTTGCGGCGATGATATGTGCATATTGTGCAAAATTGCCATCACTCAGTGTTAAGCCGTTTCGCCAAAGTACTTTGTTACACCCCTTAAACTCGCACCTTCCGCCTGCTTTTACCCAAAGTTGCAGTTTAATTGTTTCGGGAATTGATTTGCGCATTGTTTTAAATTAAATCGGTTAAGTCCAAATCCAGTTCATGCTGGAGAGCAGTAATAAAACTTAAATCGTGTTTATTATTTCTCAAATAGTTGTTCTTGAAATCTTCCTTTGTTTCATAGAGTTCCATTATGGTTTTTAGTTTATCAATATGATTTTGCCGATCTATTGCTACTTCAATTTTATTGCAACCGATAAGTTTAAGCAGATTGTCCAGCTTCAAATAGTCCGAGTCCGTTTTGTCTTTAACAATAAATTGATTACCCGAATACTCTATTTTTGTAAAAACAGCCTCATTGCTTGGCTCCATAATTGGCAAATAGTTGGAGATATCGGGTTTGTGTGCATTGCTCCAACGTTTTACAACGTACCAGTTGTGATAGCCATCCTGGAGGGTTCCCTTTTTACGGTTGTCGAAATGTTCTATTTCTGGACTTGCTGTTTCTTCAAAATACCATTCTGTATAAGCACAGAAATTTTTCTGCTCAAGAAGCAACAACTTTCTTAACGAGCTTTTTTGATGCTCGTAAGATAAACCATTGTCTTTAATTTGGGTTATTATATGTTGATCACCTTTTAATAAAAATCTCATTTTGAGGGAAAGTTATATTCACGACCTAATTTTGAAAACTCTTCAATTAATCTATTCCTTTCAGTTTCATCGGGTGTATGCTTGATCAGAACTTTTAACTCTAAATAGCGTTCCCATTTTTCTAATCCCTTTTTTGTATAAATACTTCTCATCCCAAAGTCTTTAAATAAAATATCATTCGGGTCGTCTCCAACCGGAACAGTTCCTTTTTTGGCAAACACATAGCCATCATCATCAAAATCCAATATGATTCGCTCATAAGGTTCAAACTGTGCTGCGATTATTGGATTATGTGTTGAAACAAAAAACTGTGTATTTTGATTTTCAATTATTTTGGAATAAACACCATCAATCAAATCGTAAAGAAAATCGGGAAACAAACTGTTTTCAGGTTCATCTACCAGCAAGAAGCCTCGTTCTATTTTCCTGTTAAAATAGAGGGAATAAATATGGCCTATTTTGAAAATGAAATTCCGGATGCCGGTGCTCAGTTTGTTGTAGGGAATAACAATATCATCCAATGAACTTTCTCCTTTAATTTTGATGTAAGCTTTAAGATTATCAGTTATTTCCGCATTTTGATAGTCAAAATATAGATTTGAATTAAGCAGCATTTTATCCCAGAATGAAGCAAGTCTCTTCAGAATATTTGGGAATTGAAGTTCAAAATCCTTTTCTGTTTGCTGGACGGTTTTAAACTGATTATCGGGCATCTTTAAATAATTCAAATAATTCTCTTTTCTTTTGTCGAGATAATACAATAACAATTCCCAAAATTTGTCAATATTTTCATTCGTAATGGTATAAAACCAATCAAAACTTGAAAATGTGTTTTTAGCCAATTCCAAAAATGTATTTGGAACATCACTTAATTCTAAAAGATTGTTCTTTGAACTTTCTGAAGGTGCAAAAATAATCAAACCATCAGAATCAAAATCAAATTCTAAATCCTCAAGTCCAGTATAGACGATAAAGTTGTTGTAATCTAATAAAAATGAATTAATGTCAACTAACTTGGATTGCCAATCTGGGATTCTATCAATCTCTTGTTTTAAGAACATTATTTTTTTGTTGCCATGCACACTGTATATTGTTTGTTTTTTTAATTGCAATTTGAATATATGAAAACTATAAGGTGTAAATTCGTTTATATTTTTTAAAAAATTAGCAAGAATTTCCAAAAGTGTGCTTTTTCCAGTAGCATTTCTGCCAATAAAGCAAATTTTATCAAGCGGTTCGCCGGTTTCGGGATGGGTAAAATCCAATTCAAGATGTTTGAATTGTTGGAAATCGTTTATGATGAGTTTTAGTATTTTCATGTTCAATCCTATCCTTTTTCATTGGAATAATCTTCCCAAAAACGTTTCGCGATGCGATGCAAAATGCGTTAACAAATTTTGCTTGGCCCGCTTGATTCAATGCGCCTTGCAAAAATGACTCTTCCTCGACCGATTGAATTTTGCGAAGCCAAATCTACGAACTAAATTCTGGAAAAGCAAGCGCCAATGACGATTTTGCCAGATTCCCCAATGCGTCGTGCTTTGGTGCTGCTGCCAAAATTCGCAAGCTATTCGCTTTCAACCCACCAATCCGCAGCACCCTGGTGCTGGGCGGAATTTCGCACGGGCAGAGGAACGCACTTCAGCGCGCCTTGTCCCGCCCTCATCGTCAAGTTCGCATTGCGGGCGACGCCTGGGGCAATCGCAGCCCTTCGACGCTTCGCAGGAACGCCGTCCCGAAGGCAGGCAGGCAGACTTACGATTTGGTTTTAGGCATGTTTGTATTGGCTTCTTCCTCTTCCGCGGTAAAAGTTGACAAGGTGCTCGTAAACTGTGGCTGTCTTCGACTTGATTTCCTCTTTGCCGTAGTCATCGGGCAGTGATTCGAATAGCTTGTTGTAAATCGTGGTGTGGACGGCCGAAGAGGTCGCCTGTTTGGTCCACCAGTCTTCGATGTTCAACTTTTCTCGCTTGAGTTGCTCCAACAGTTCGACTGCGATTTTCTTGATCAGCTTCGTCTGCGCTTTCGTCAGGTTCTTTTCACTTCTGAGGATGTCGAAGATCGCTTTTTGCTCATCGTCAAGCCCTTCCCGTTTGGTCTCGGCGTCACGGTCCGAGAGCGATTGCACCAGGTCGATCAGACGGGAAAAAACCTTTTCGAGCATGACTTCCCCTTTGCCATTGTTGTACTCCTCGATGATCTCCTCATACCGCTGAACGCAACTTGGTATGAACCATTAACAATTGGCTTTTCCCGATTGTCAATTATTCGGCAGATTTGGGATAGATTCGCGGGGGCAGGGCTGGTTTGGGCAGGGCTGGGGAAAACTGCTGCTTGCATCTTTGCCGAAGAGCCTTGGACAATTGTCTGCAAATCAGTACTTTATCAAACGAAAGAACGCATTGTCATCATGGAAAACATCATCCTCGCCACGGGCGGAACGGGCTATGTGGGCTCGTGGGTCGTCCGTCTGCTGCTCGAAAAAGGCTACACCGTCCGCCTGACTGTGCGCGACAAGAGCCGGGTCGAGAAATTCGCCCACCTCGAAGCCGTGGCCCAAGCGGCGCCCGGCCGCCTGGAGCTCTGGGAGGCCGACCTGAACCGCCCCGGCAGCTACGACCAGGCGGCCCAGGGTTGCCAGGCCATCGTCCACATGGCCTCACCTTTCACCCTGCGCTTCGAGGACGCCCGCCGCGACCTGGTGGATCCGGCCGTCAACGGCACGCGCAACGTGCTGGAGGCGGCCAACAAGGCCGAGTCGGTGCGCCGCGTGGTGCTGACCTCCAGCGTGGCGGCCATCCACGGCGACAACATCGACATGAAGGAGCGCGGCCTCAAGGAGTTCAACGAGAGCCACTTCAACCAGTCCAGCTCGGTGATACACCAGCCCTACTCGTACTCCAAGGTCGCCGCCGAGCAGGCCGCCTGGCAAATGGCGCGCGCCCAAGACCGCTGGAAGCTGGTGGTGGTCAACCCCTCATTCGTGATGGGCCCCTCCATGACCGCCAGCTCCGACTCCGAGAGCATCGCCTTCATGCGCGACATGCTCACGGGCAAGTACCGCTCGGGCGCGCCCGACCTGATGTTCGGCTTCGTGGACGTGCGCGACGTGGCGCAGGCGCACCTGCTGGCCCTCGAGAAACTCGAGGCCGAAGGGCGGCACCTGCTGGCCGAGCGCGTGGCCAGCGTGATCGACCTGGTGAAGGTGCTCAAGGAGCTCTTCGGGAAGCGGTACAAGCTGCCCCTGATGCCCGCCCCCAAGGCCATCATGATGCTGGTGGCCCCGATGTTCGGCCTCTCCCGCGATTTCGTCCGGCGCAACGTCGGGCATACCATCCGCCTGAACACCACCAAGAGCCGCGAAGTGCTGGGCCTGCGCTACACCGATTTCCGCCAGACCCTCAAGGACATGGCCGAGCAGATGCAGGCCGATGGCATGTTGGGCTAGGGCCGGCGCCAGGGCCTAGCCCTGGTCCAGCGTCTGGCGCACCAGCTCGGCGAAGATGTCCTCGCGGCATTCGGTGAGGCTGTGGAAGACCTTGGCTACCCACTCCTCGAGCGCCGGCGAGCCTTCGCCCGGTATCTCGTCCAGGATCTTCTTCACGTTCGAGTACTCGTAAACCGAAAGTGTCCGTAGCCGCAGCCCGAAAGGACGGAGCAGCGCCAGGTCCGCGGGGCCGAGGCCATCGCGGCCCGCCTCGTCCGATTCGCTTGAGACCAGGCTGCGCTGGCTCTGGTTGGGCACCGAGGGCACTTCGAACCAGAAAATGGCGCCCTGGGGCTTGGCGTCGAGGTAGCCGATGCGCCCGTCGGGATGGGCGACAATGGCCAGCTTGTTGAAGGCCAGCCCCAGGCCTGTCGATTCCAATTTGTTGTAGCCGACCACCTTGTCGCGCTCGAAGTCGCGGAACAGCTTTTTCTGGGCTTCGGGCGCGACTCCTGGACCTTGGTCCTCTATCTCGACGCGGACCCGCCCCTGCTCGTCGCGAAGCTTTCCGCGCAGCACGATGGCCTTGCCCCTGGGCGAGAACTTCGCGGCGTTCGAGAGGAAGTTGACCAGCACGCGGGTCAGAAGCTGGAAGTCCACCGCCAGCATGAGCCGGGGCGAGAACTCGCGCGTGAGGGTCAGCTCGCGGGCCGAGAGCATGACCTGGGTCTGGCGCAGGGCGGCTTCGACGACATCGCCCAGGAGGTGCTGGCCCAGTTGGGGGTCGAGGCCGACGGTCTGGCCCTTGTAAAGGTCGAGCATGTTGTCGATCAGGCGCTTCATGTAGTAGCCCGCCTGCAAGATGTTCGTGTCGCCGTGGTGGTTCAGCAGGGTGCTCAGGGGCTGCTTGAGGTCGTGGGCGATCATGGCCGTCAGGCGCTGGTTCATCAGCATGGTATGCTCCAGCTTGTCGTTGGTCTCCAGCAGTTCGGCGTTGGTCATGTGCAGGGTCTTCGACTGGCTTTCGATTTCCTCCTTCTGGAGCAGGACCTCCCGGGTGCGTTCGCGGATCAGGGCCTCCAGCCTGCTGTTCTTCTGGCGCAGGCTTCGGGTGCGCAGCGCGACCAGGGCCACGACAAGCCCCCCGAGCAGGAGCAGGACGAGCAGCCAGAAGCCGACGCTGGCCCAGAAGGGAGGCGCGACCCGCACCACAAGGAGCAGGCTCGGGTCCGACCAGTGGCCGTAGCCGTTGGCGACCTTGACCTCCAGCCTGTGCTCGCCGGGGCGCAAGCCGTTGAGGTCCAGCCAGTTTTTGCAGCCATCGAGCACAATCCAGCGCTCGTCCGGCCCCGCGAGGCGATAGGCCATGCGGACGCGGTCGGGGCGGTGTGTCTCGTTGACCAGCAGCAGCACGCGCAGCCCGGGGTAGTCGTCGGGCAGCTCCAGCACGCCCAGGCTGTCGGGGTACTGCCCGCCTTGCAGCTCGACCTGCCCCAGCCGCGCCCGGAGGGTGTAGGTGAAACGCCCGGCCTCCGTGGGGTCGAAGGCGTTCAGGCCACCGATTCCGCCAAAGTACAGCCGTCCGTCCAGGCCCTTGTGGAAGGAGCCGGTGTTGAACTCGTTGTGCTGCAATCCATCCAGCTCGTCGAAGAAAAGCACCTCGCGGCTGCGCGGGTCGAGCCTTGCCAGGCCGTGGTTGGTGCTCATCCACAGAAAACCCTGCTCGTCTTCGAGGATTCCATAGACCAGGTTGTCGGGCAGGCCTTCGCCGGTCGAGATGTGCTCGAAGGAGCCGTCGGGCTCGCGGAAAAGGTTCAGGCGGTTTCCGGTGCCGACCCAGATGTTCCGGCGGCTGTCCTCGAAGACGCAGAATACCGCGTCGTCGGAAAGGGACTCCGCGTCGCCGGGCTGGTGCCGAAAATGCCGGAAGCGCCGCTGGCCAGGCATGAGCACCGAAAGGCCGGCCTGCTGGCTGCCCACCCAGAGCCTGCCGCGGCTGTCGAGCAGCAGGGCCTTGATGTCGCCCGGCTGGAGGCTGCCCGGGTCAAGCGAGTCGTGCCGGAAGAAGTCCCAGCGGCCCTCTTCGGGCCAGAAGCGCGAAAGGCCGTTGAGGTGGCCGACCCAGATCTGGGAATCTGTCGCGAGCACTTTATAGATGTAAACCAGGTCGAGGCTGTCTTGCTCGTGCTGGAGCTCCGGCCAATGCCTGCGCGGGCGCCCGTGGTCAGGCTTCAGGCTGAACAGGCCGTTGCCCTCTGTGCCGATCCAAAGCCGGCCGGCCAGCAAGTCGGTGGAATAGACCAGGCCCACGTTGAGGCTGTCGATCTGCCCGCCCTTGAGCTGGTTGAAGCTGTTGTAGCCGCCGACCCAGAGCGTCGAGTCGGGCGCGACCAAAATGGACCTGATGCTGGCCGACTGGACGCGGCGCCCGGGGGGGCCCGAGCTGGAGTAGGTCTGGAAGAAGGGGATCCTTTGGCCCGAGGCCCACTGGCGGGAGTTGGCGGCCAGCATCGCCCCGTCGGGCGCGAAGCCCAGGGCGCTGGCCCCGCCGAGGTTGCAGTTCCCCCCCGAGGGAGCGAAGCACAGGAAGGAGGAATCCGCCGGGTCGAAACGCAGGATGCCGTGCTCCGGGGTGTTCAGCCAGAGCATACCCGCCGTGTCCACCAGGATGTTCAGCATCATGTTGTCGGCGACAGGTCTCAGGAAGCTGGCCTCCACGCCCTCCCTGCGGTGCATCGTCATGGCCTTGCCGGGCAGGGCCGTGGCCAGGTTGAGGAAGTCCCAGAGCAGGGCCAGGCGCCCATCGGGCAAGGCCGCCACCTTTTCGAGCGACTTGGTGTCCGGGTGCTGCCAGGCCGCCTCGCGGCTGGCCCGGTAGCTGCCGTCGGGCAGGATCTGCACCCAGAGGGCGCCATCGGGCGTGCCAATCAGGAGGCTGTCGGGCGCCGTCTGGGCCAGGCAGTTGATCTTCCAGTCGCGCAGGTCGATGGGGCTTCCGGGCGCCGGCAGCACCTCGCTGAAAGGCAGCCTCTCGGTGGCGGAGCCGCCCAGGGCCGAGGCGTCCAGCCGATGCAGCCCCTGCCGGTCGGTGCCGATCCAGGCCTGCCCCTGGGCCCCGACGGAAAAGCCCGAGATGTTGTTGATCTGCCTTTGGGTGAAGTAGCGCTGCTGCAGCAGCCTACCCGACGAGCTTTCCTGCAAGAACAGCCCTTTGTAGCGTGTGGCTACCCAGATCCAACCGCGCGGATGCTCGACCAGGCTCTCCACGTAGCTGTTCGCGAACGTCTGGCCCTCCGGCCCCCTCGCCGCCACCAGCTCTCCCGCCTCGAACTTCAGCAGCTCGTTGCCACCCAGCCAGAGCACTCCCTGGCTGTCTTGCATGATCTGCGTGTAAAGGCCCGAAAAGCTCCCCAGGCCATTGGCCTCGAAAAACAAATTCGACTGGGCTTGGGCGTTCAACAATCCAAAGCAAAGCGCGAAAAGGGAAAGCCGAAAAAGGAGCTCTTTCATGCTCGGGAAATTGGTTCGCGGATGGGCGGCATTTTGTTCGTGCGATTCAAGCAGCCCTGTCGCCGTTCCACGCGCATCAACTAAGAAGGGTTGGTATGGCACAACAAGATGGGAATAATTTCGTAAACTTCGAGCAAGAATCGCCTTCGGTGCTCTAATGCAGCCCCTTGGCTCCTGCGGCGCGAAGGACAGGGGTGGATCGAGATTTCTCTTGTGGCGGAAGCCTTTGTTTTCTTGATTCCAATAGGGTGAAAAAGGCAATCGGCATTGGAAAAATCGGGCCAATGGGTCGAAAAACAACGCTGCGCGGCCCTTCGCCCGAAAGCGTTCCCGCTGCTTCGCGATGCCGAGTTGCCATCTGCTTTGAAGCGTCTTGGTTTCCGCGTTGAACCCCTACGGGGTTCTGGTTCGCGGTGGTTCGCTGCTCCTTCGGATTTCATCCGGGGCTATCCACATTCAATCCCTTTGGGATGGGCGGAACAGCCCGTTTTTGTCGGATTCTGGTGCTTGGGAAATTTCTCCCACCGAAAGCGACTTGGCATCGAGAACCAAAAAAAACATCTTACACACGGCCACCTGCCCTTGTTGGGCGGCTTGCGGAGCAAGCCGTCAGAGGCTCGCCTTGGCGATGTTGCTGGGCTGTATCTCGCGCACCAGCAGGCTGTACTGCTCCTGGTTGCAGTTGACCAGCGACTCCAGCACCTTGGCTTGCCAGGCCTTGCCCTTGTCGCTGCGGATGGGCAGCTCGCCGAGCACCTTCTTGACGTCCGAGAACTCGTAGGCGGAAAGCGCGCTGAGCTTTTCGTGGAAAGGGAAAAGCGCCGAAAGCTCGTCGGATTCCCAAGGGGCTTGCGCCTGTGGCTCGGCCTCCTGTTCGTCGCCCATGGCCGCCCCGGCCAGGGTCATGGTCAGGCTGAACCAGAATCGGGCTCCCTGCGGGCTGGCGTTCTCGTAGCCGATCTGGCCGCCCAGGGCCTGGATGGCCATCTTGTTGAAGGCCAGGCCCAGGCCGGTGGACTTGAGGAAGGAGGCCTCGCGCTTGCCATCGCGCTGGAAATCTTGGAAGAGCTGGGCGACCTTGCCGGCCGAGACGCCCGGGCCGCGGTCTTCGATCTCGAAGCGGGCGAGCTGCTCGCCCTGGGGCATGGCGCGCAGCCAGACAGGCTGGTTCTCAGGCGAGTACTTGGCGGCGTTCGAGATGAAGTTCATCAGCACCCGGGTGAGCAGCTCGGCGTCGGCCTCGACCTCGAGCTCGGCCGGTATCCTCGCGACCAGCCGGATGTTCTTCTGCCGGAGCATGAACTCGGTCTGCTCGAGGGCCCTATCGACGATGGTCTTGAGCCGGATGCTGCCGAGGTGGATTTCCAGGCCGGCGCTCTCGTTGCGGTGGAGGTCGAGCATGTTCTCGATCAGGCGCTTCATGAAGAAGCCGGCCTGCCGGACGCTGGAGTCGGTGCTGTGGTTGAGGATCAGGCTCAGGGGCTGCTTGAGGTCGTGGGCGACCATGGCCGTCAGGCGCTTGTTGAGCTGGAGGGTATCCTGGAGCTTGGCGTTGGTGGCCGCCAGCTCGTCGGCGTTCTCCTGGAGCTGGAGGCGCTTGGTCTCGATTTCCTGGGTGCGCTCGACGATGAGGGCCTCCTGCCGCAGGTTCTTCTCGACCAGGCTCCGGGTGCGCCAGCGGAGGTAGAGCATGGACAGGCCCACCAGGGCCAGGAGGGCCAGCGCGGCGAACCACCATCTGGCCCAGAAGGGCGGGCGCACGTCGAAGCGCAGCCAGTCTCGCGGGCCGGACCAGAGGCCGTGCGGGTTGCGGACCTTGACCTGGAGGGTGTATTCGCCCGGGTAGAGCCCGCCCAGGTCGATGCCCATGTGGCTGCCTCCCACCTCGTTCCAGTTTTCGGTCTGGCCCAGAAGCCGCCAGGCCAGGCGGACGCGGTTCGGGTGGACGTGCTCGTTGACGTGGACCTCGAGGCGGACGGGCCCTGCCGAGTAGTCGAGCCGTAGCTCGAGCGGCTCCCTGAGCGCGAGTTCGGGCAGAATGGCGGGCAGGAGGCTGTCGGCGCGCTGCCCGTCGATCCAGATCCCGCCCCAGCGGGGCACGGGCAGGCGCTCGAAGTCGTTGGGGCGCATGGGGTCGAACGCGGTGAAGCCGCTGATTCCCCCCAGGAAGAACCGGCCGTCGCGGGCCTTGTGGTAGGCGCCGGTGTTGAACTCGTTGTCCTGCAGCCCATCGGTCTTGTCGAAGGTGAGGATCTGCCCCGTGCTGGGGTCGAGGCGGGCGATGCCGCGGTTGGTGGAGAGCCAGAGCCGCCCCAGGGAGTCCTCGAGGATGCCATAGATGAGGTCGTCGGGCAGGCCGTCGCGGGTGGAAATGCGCTTGAAGCGTCCGGTCCGGGGGTCGAGGCGGTTGAGCTGGTTGCCGGTTCCTACCCAGATGTAGCCGTCGCGGCTCTGGGTGACGCAGTACACGGCATCGCTGCTGAGCGAGAGGCTGTCGCCGGGCACATGGTTGAACCGCTGGCACTCGATCCGGCCGCCGGAGTAGCGCAGCTTCGAGAGCCCCCCTTGGCGACTGCCCACCCAGAGGTATCCGTCGCGGTCGAAGTTCAGGGCGATGATGTCCCCGGCCTGGAGGGATCCGTCGTCCTGGGGCGAGTGGTGGAAGAATTCCCAGGTCCCCTTGGAAGGGTTGAAGCGTGAAAGCCCCTGCATGTGCCCCACCCAGATGGAAGAGTCGTCGCTGGCCATCTGGTACATCTGGGTGGCGTCGCCGCCCGGCGGGAAGACGCGGACGCGCTGGCTCGTGGCCAGGCTGTCGCGCAGGAGGATCTTGACCATGCCCTCGCCCTCGAAGCTGACCCAGAGCGTGTCGCCGAACTGCGGGGCGTGGAGCAGCCCGAATGGCGCCACCTTGTTTTCCAGCAACTGGGCCATTTGTTCGCAGAGCTGGCTCCTAACTCCGGGCACGATGCGGTTCAGGCCTTCGTAGCCCCCCACCCACAGGACCCCGTAGGGGTCGAGCAAGGCCCCTCGGACGCTCTGGGCGTTGAGGTTCCAGTGGCCGGAGCTGGACCGGGAGTAGAGCTCGAAGAAAGGGTTCAAGGGGCTGGTTCCCAGCCGATCGCCTTCGCAAAGCAAGATGTTGCCTTGCCCATCGTAGTCCATCGCGTTGATGGACAGGTCGCCCGGGGCCTGGAGGTAGCGCCATTCGAGCCGCATGTTTTCGACCTCCAGCTCGGCGATGCCCATGTGCCGCATGTTGAGCAGCAGCTTGCCACCGGCTGCCGCCAGCAAGCCCCTCATGGTGACCGAGTTGGAGCTTTCGCTCGGCATGGATATGTCTTCCAGCCGCAGGAAGCGGACCGTCCCATTCTTGAGGACCAGCGCCAGCAGTTCAAATTCGACGACAATGGCGATTGTGCCGTCATCGAGCTCGGCGAAGAAGCGAACCGGGGCGATGGGCAGCCGCCCAGGCAGGTACGGAGCGGCCCGGTAGCGGCCTTCGGGGAGCAGGTCGATCCGGAAGACGCCCCTGTCGGTGCCCGCCAGCAGGCCGCCGTCGCGCAGGGGCAGGAGCGAGAAGAGCGGGACGCTGTCCAATGAGACAGGCGAACCGCTTGCCGAGCACATGCTGTCCGCGCGCTCGGCCCCAGGGCTGAGCCGGAAGAGGCCCTGCCGGTAGGTGCAAAAGATCAGTCCGCCTTCTGGGTCTTCGACCATCGCGTGGCACATCTTGGGCTCGGCCATGCGGCCCAGGGAGAAGTACTCCATCTGGCCCGAGCGGATTCCGTAGCGGTAGATCCCGCCATAAAAGCTGCTGAACCAGACGGAACCGTCCCTTTCGAGGATCTGGCTGATGTGGATGTTGTCGAAGTTCTGGCCCGTGGCCCGCCCCGGGTTCTCGAGCCGCCCGCCGCGCATCCGGGCGAGGTGGTTGCCTCCGAGCCAGAGGGTGCCTTGGCTGTCCACGAAGATTTTCTTGTAGTCGCCCTGGAAATCTCCCAGTTCTTGCCAAACCACGCGCATCTCGGGCTGGGTCCAGCCCGAACCGGCACTCGCGAGCAGGAGTGCCACCAGGAGGATCGGTGTCGGTCTTGAGGAAGGCAAGTGTGCTTTTGGCTTTTGTTTGGCTTTTCAAATTTGAGTGCGGTCTAATAAGGCGTCACATTTTCAAGCCCCTATAAAGAACCGACAAGTACGATATTTGAAAATTTGTCTGCTTTTTTATT
>JAIFMG010000069.1 GCA_020048645.1 Bacteroidota bacterium
TGTAATATAATTTATGGGATGAGGAACAAGCACATATTCATTTGGACATTAATTTCATACTTAATGTAAGCTAATTTTGAATCCTTACTTAAAAAGATTTTGAGAACCTGTTTTTTTTCCTTTGTAACGAAACATGGAAACCATTGGATTGAAACCGTCTTATCGTACAATAGAAGCGCTTATGAAACAAATTAAAATAATCACCGCCATGCATCTTCATAAAGGAAAAATGGTTTATTTACAATGAATATTCAACGATTTTCGCTAGAAAAATTCATCACAAAAATTTTAGCATGACAAAAATATCCAACCTGCTGCACTTGACAATTGCGTCAATTCTTTTGACAAGTTCATGCTCCGACTCACCTCGCGCAGGCCTGGAAGTCATCCCGACAGATAGCGTCTTGCTGGAAGGGCACGAGCTTGTCGGCGGCATCGAAATTTTGCTCGAGCAGCCAGAGGGTTGGCTTTGCTACGAGCGCTCCCTCGGACGGTTTGCCCTCTTCGACTCCTCGGGGAGCTGCAAGGGCGAGTGGCGCATCAGCGACTTTGTATCCAAACAAAGTGAAGAATACCGCTACAACACCGAAATTTTCCCCTTCACGCTCCCCTCAGGCCAAGTAGCCGCGCTATCCAACGAGTATCTGCTTCTGTTCGATTTCAAGGATACCAGCATGAACATTCAAGAAATTCACTTCCCCAATGATGGACTATTCTACTCTGGCCACTCTCTGACAAGCCGATCATACGATGAAAAAAGTGGCCAGTTGGTCTTCCACGGTCTCAACTTCACCGAATCGCTGATGGAAGAAGACAGCATCGATTGGATTTATCGCGTTTCGATGGATTGAACTAGCAATGTTTCAAAAATAGACATTTCCCCGAAATGACACATGAAACGGATTCGAATTTGATTTGAAATCAAGCAAAATCTCGAGAGGAATATAAAACAGTCCTTGGCGAAATGGATTTCGTATCCAGTTGCCATCCAAGGTGATAAATGGATCGGGCACGTCTTGGTTTTCGCATTGAACCCCTGCGGGGTTCTGTTTCGCGGCGGTTCTCAGCTCCCCGGATTTCATCCGGGGCTATTGACATTCCATCCCTTCGGGATGGGCAAAGCAGCCCGTTTTTGTCGGAAACTGGTGTTTCGGATATTTCACCTACGAACGCAACTTGGTGTCATGCCCATGCAGGCAAGCCGGAATGAAACGAAAAAATCCGCGGGTTCACCGCGGATTTTCAGCTCGAAAGCGACCCCAGCAGGACTCGAACCTGCGGCCGACAGCTTAGAAGGCTGTTGCTCTATCCACTGAGCTATGGGGCCAATGCTTGCGTTTGGACGGGCGAAATTAGAAAAACTTTCGGCCCGAGCAAAACCGGGGCGGCAAAAAAAGGAAAGGGGAGCGACCTTGGCCGCTCCCCCTGGGTTGCCGAAGGGCCTAGGCTCTTGTCAGAAAACGCGGACCATGCGTCCGGTGAAGACCTGCTGGCCAGCGCGGACACGGTAGAAATAGACCCCTGCGGGAGCCATGGATCCGGCCATGTCGGTGCCGTTCCAGATCAGGCGGTGCTCGCCTTGGCCGAGGCCGTTCTCGCGGACCATCTTGACAAGCTGGCCCTGCATGTTGAAGACCTCGATGGTGGCATCAGAGGGCTGGGCCAGGTTGAAGCGGAAGTTGAAGGTGCCGCTGGAAGGGTTGGGGTAAACGAGGATCTCGTCCTGGCCTTCGGCGGCCACGGGGGCCACGCCGACGGGAGAGCTGATCTCGGGCCGCTCGAACTTGCGCGAGGAGTAGATGCGGTACTCGCCTGGTGCCAGGACGATGTCGTCGGCAGTGTTGAGGTCAACAACGTTGATGGAGTCGCCCGAGAAGTACTCGTACCACCAGCCGGTGCGTGAGAAGAACGCGTCGATGGGGCCCTCCGTAACGCCGAAGTTGCCGATGATGGAGACGTCTTCGGTGTTGCTGTACAGGTTGATGCGCTTCATGGCGAAGTTGCCCAGGTTGATGTCGTAGTCGCTGGTGCCGAAGACGTCGTAGGTGTGCTTGAGGTGGGCCAGGTGGGCGAAAGCCTCGTAGAGGTCGCGGCGGTCGGGGTCGGAGGCGTAGTCCCAGCGGACAGGCTTGCGGCCGACGCGTCCGTTGTAGTCGATGCTGTAGTCGTAGCCGAGCTCGCCGAACTGCCAGATCATCTTGGGCCCGGGCAGGGTCAGGAAGAAGGCAGCGCCGAGGGCGACGCGGTCGAGGGCGGTTCCCAACTGTTGGATGTCATAGTCGCCGTTGGAATTGCCATAGGCCAGGTTCTTGTACATGAGGCGCTCTTCGTCGTGGCTCTCCATGTAGGCGACCAGGCGGGGGTGCGACCAGCCGCGCTGGGTGTAGGAGGCCCAGGAAATGTCAGAGGTGGCGTTCCAGCCCATGGTGGCCTCGTTGTAGGCGTGGTTCATGTTGCCCCAGGTCATCATGCCGATGTTGCTCAAGGCGATTTCCTCGGAGTTGTCGGTCAGGTGCTCCAGGATCATGTAGGCCGTCTGGTCGTACTCGCGCACTTCGTTGTACATGCGCTGGAGCAGGTTGACGCGGCTCTGGTCGTAGGCCCAGCCTTCACTGACGGTGTTGGTGAAGCCTTTGGTGAAGTCGAAGCGGAAGCCGTCCACGTGGTATTCCTCAATCCAGTAGCGCAGGATGCGGTCCGTCAGCTCTTGGGTGTGGGTGCTCTGGTGGTTGAAGTCGGAGCCCCAGCACCAAGGTTCGTGGGGGCAGCCGGTGTTGTACCAGGGGTTGTGCTCGGAAGGGCCGCCCCACTCGCCGTTGTTCGGGTCCCAGTACATCTGGGCGAAGGGCGACTGGGCGAAGGAGTGGTTGAGCACCATGTCGATGATGACGGCCATCCCGCGGGAGTGGCAGGCCTGGATGAACTCCTTGAGGTCGTCGCGGGTGCCGTAGGCCTTGTCCATGCAGAAGTAGAACGAGGGGTTGTAGCCCCAACTGTCGTTGCCTTCGAACTCGTTGACAGGCATGAGCTCAACGGCGTTGATGCCGAGGGTCTGGAGGTAGTCGAGGTAAGGCATGGCCGACTGGATGGTGCCGATCTCGTCGTCGAGGGTGAAGTCGCGGAAGTGCAGCTCGTAGATGACCAGGTCGCCCTCGGCGGGCCGCTCGAAACCGGTGTCCTGCCAGTCGTACTCGGGCCGGTTGGTCTGGAACACGCTGACGATGCCCTGGGTCTTGCCCACGGGGTAAGGCTTGAGGTTGGGATAGACCTCCGCGGGAATCCAAGGGTCGTTCCAGGGGTCGAGGACCTTCTCGCAGTAGCCGTCGGCGATGCGGAGCTCGCCGTCGATCCAGTACTGGTAGGCGTACTCCATGCCGGGGGTAACGTCGAGGGTGATCCAGTAGTAGCGGCCGTTGGCGGAGCGGTTCATGTAGCCGTCGTCGGTGGGCTGCCAGTCGTTGAAGTCGCCAATGGCGAAGACGAACTGCTTCATCATGGAGGGGTCTTCCAGCACCAGCGTAACGGTGTTGGCGTCGATGTAGTTGATGCCCGGAATCATCCCGGCGGGCAGCTCGGCCACGGGCACGGCGCCGCGCAGGTAGAAGGCTCCCGTTGCCTCCACCTGGTTGGCCCCGTCGGAGGCCACGACGCGGATGCTGTGCATTCCGTTGTCGTAACCCGTGGTGTTCAGGCTGTGTTCCAGGCTGTTGCCTGTCGCGGTCGTAACCTGCTCATCGTCCACGTAGAGCGTCATGCTGGTGGCGCCGTCGCTGGCCGAGGCGCTGATGTCGAGCAGGTCTCCGGCTTCGAGCAGGGCGGTTCCCTGGGGGGCCACCAGCGAGATGTTCAGGCCTTCGCCGAACACGTCGATGAAGATGTCGCCCTCTTCGGCCGTCTTGGCCACCAGGGTGCCGGTGGCGTTGCGGAACACCAGGGCAATGCGCTCGATGGCCTCGCCATCAGGCACGCCGTAGAACTCCTGGATGGAAGGGCTGATCTCAAGCTCCCAGAGGTCTTCGCCCACGTTGGTGAGCTGGGCGGCCGGGATGTTCTCGGCCCACTCGGCGATGACGTACTTCCAATCGCTCGGCGAGGTGCTCTCGGAGGTGATGACCCCCGTGTGGGCATAGATCGGCCCGGCGAAGCCCATCAGGGCCTGGTTTCCCTCCGAGGCGTCGAAGGTTATCGTTACGGCCTGCGTGGCCACCGGGATCCCGGGGTCGGTCGTAACGAGCTGCGCGTGGACGGGGAAGGCCGCCAACGACAAAGCCGCGAATAACAATTTCCGTAAATGTTTCATAGCGTTTGACTTTTGTGATGGTGAATGAAAAAACTAGAACGTGTTGCTGTTGAAATCCGTGCGCCGAAATAAGGACAAAATTGTCCAGAATCCAAATTTTATCGACGGGTTGAAGTTAGCAAGAAGCCCTTGTTTTGCAAAACAAAACCGTCCTCATTTTTGGGGTGAAAAACAAAAAAGGCGCTCCCCAGGGGAGCGCCTTTTTCATCAGGCTCGAAGCCGCCCAGACGGCGGCCCCAAAGGCATCATTCCACGAAAGGAACGATGGTGTAGGTCATGTTGGCCGTGTCGGCGGTAATGATGTACATGCCGTCGGTCGCGGGCACAGGAATCGTAGGCGGGTCGGCAGCAGCCTCGGTGGGCCGATAGACCAAGTTGCCGGACTCGGCGGTGGCAGCAGCGTCGGTTCCCCATTGCGGTGCCCAGGCACCCAAGTTGGCGATGAACTTGATGTACTGCGGATCCCCGTCCGAATCAAACGCGATCAGTTGAACGGTGTCAGCAAACACACCGCCCTCTACCCAAGTCATGGGCGTGGCCTGGCCGTTGTTCCAACCGGCGGGCGAAGCGTTGCCCAGGAGGTAGATCGGGTCGGGGATGATGACCTGCTCGAAGGGAGTCGCGCTGATGGAGACCGTGCCGCTATGCAGGTCGTCAGCCGCGACGTTGTTGACCAGCGAGGCATGGACCACCACTTCAAGCTCGACAGGCACGCCAGGGGTCGCGGCCATCTGCGTGAGCAGGAAGCCGTTGAGCTGGTTGCCCGTCAGGCTCAGGGTCGTGGCGCCGGTAACGCCGGCCGTTACCGTCACGTTGGTGGGCAGGTTCGTCGAAGTCAGCTCCACCTGATAGGCGACGTCAGGCAGGGTCTCGAGGCTGAATGCAGCGGCGGACCAGCTTATCGTCAGGACGGTCTCCTCGAGCATCGCCTCCTCGATGACGATGGAGGCGTTGGCGGCGGGGGCGGTGAGGCTCGGGGCCGTCATGGTGTCCAGAACCGGGCCACGTTCCTCCTCACAGCCTTGGAAAAGCACCGCGCCGAAAGCGGCCGCGGCAAACATCAAAACAATCTTTTTCATGTTGCGAAATGAGTTTTCGGATTAGTAACCAGGGTTTTGGGTCAGGTTGGGGTTGGCACCCACGTCGGAAGCCGGCAGCGGGAAGATCTCGTACTTGGCATCGACGGCCGTGCCGGAGGCCACGCCACCTTTCCAAGGCCAGAGGTAGGCGTCGGTGGTGAACTGGTTGAAGCGGACCAGGTCGGTGCGGCGGTGGCACTCCCAGTACAGCTCGCGGGAACGCTCGTCGAGGATGAAGTCGAGGGTCAGCTCGCCCGCGGCGATGTTGCCGCTCTGGTCGCCGTAGGCCCGCTCGCGCAGGGCGTTGACCAGGCTGAGGGCACGTCCGGCATCGCCGCCGCCGCCGCGCAGGTGCGCCTCAGCGTACATCAGGTGGACGTCAGCCAGGCGGAACATGGGGAAGTCGGTGTCAGGGAAGGTCAGGTTCGAGCCAGGCTCTCCAGCCGAGGTCATGTTGGTGTACTTGGTGATGGCGTAACCTTGGGTGAACTCGGAGATGGTCTCGATTTCGAGCGACTGGCCGTCGGTGAAGAACTTGGCGCGGGAGTCGGTCTCTCCGGTAACATCGTCGAACTTGCCGACGAAGGCGGAAGTGGTGCGCAGGCCGCCCCATCCGGCGTCCATGCCGAAGTCGGAGGAGACCATATCGCCGCCGATGGCCGCGTGGATCACGAAGGTCATGCCTCCCCAGGTCTGGGTGCGCATGCCGTCGAAGGCCACGGGGAAGATGATCTCGGGGCTGGTGTTGTTGTCGGCCATGAAGACGTGGGCGTAGTCAGGGTCGAGCGAGAAGGCGCCGGAGTTGATGATCTTGTCGCACTCGGCCAGGCACTCGGCGTACTTGGGCTGTCCGATATAGACCTCGGCGTTGAGGTAGAGCTTGGCCAGGATCATCTGGGCGACGGCCTTGCTGGCGCGGGCGTAGGGCGTGGCGGAAGCCTCGGCCAGTTCGCTCTCGACGGCCTTCAGCTCGCTTTCGATGTAGGTGAACAGCTCGGCGGCGTTGGTCTGCTCGGGGAAGAAGGCCCCGACGGCGTTCTGGTCCGTGACGAAGGGCACGTTGCGGAACATGTCCAGGGCGTGCCAGTAGCTCAGGGCGCGGATGACGCGGGCCTCGGAGCGGTAGCGGGCGATCTCGGCCTTGTCGGCTGCGGAAAAGCCGCGCTCGTCGAGCTTGGCGTCAGAGGCCTCGCGGATGAACTCGTTGACCAGGGCGATCTGGTAGTAGATGCGGTTGTACATGGCCGTTACGAACTCGTTGGCCGAAGTCCAGTCCATGTCGTGGTAGTCGCGGAGGTTGCCGTCCTGCCAGGCGATCATGGCCTCGTCGGTGGTGCTTTCCTGGGCTTTCCAGTACTGGCGGATGTAGGTCGAGAAGCCCTCGTCGATGCCGCTGATGTCAGGCATTCCCGCGGGGCCCTGCTGGCCCGAAACCGCCAGGCCGGCATAGACCTTGGCCAGGACGGAAAGGTAAGCCTCCTTGCTGTCGTAAACCGTTCCGGCCACCACTTCGTCGCGGTCGAGCGGGAGCGTCTCCAAGTCTTGGATACAGCCCGAGCCACTGGCCAGCAAAGCGGCCAGGCCCAGGGTGAAAATCCTCGTTTTTTTCATGATCGTATGTTGTTTAAGTGTTCGTGTCAAGAGGTCAGAAGTTCATGTTGAGGCCCAGCACGATGGTGCGCGGACGGGGGTAGAAGTTGTTGTCGATGCCGCCGCCCACCTCGGGGTCGAGGCCGGAGTACTTGGTCACGACGAACGCGTTCTGGAGCGTGGCGGAAATCCGGGCGTCGAGACGGCTGGCCACGACGTCCTGGAGGTTGTAGCCCACCGAGATGTTGTCCATGCGCAGGAAGGCGGCGTGCTCGAGGAAGTGGTCAGACTCGTAGCGGGGCACCTGGAAGGCCACCTCGTCGATGTTGCTCAGGCGGTTGGTGATGAAGCCCGCGGAGATGTAAACGTCGCCGTAGGAAGAAGCCTGCGAGAGCATGTTGTTGTAAACGTAGTTTCCATACTGGGCGCGGCCGGCGAAGCTGAAGTCGAAGTTCTTGTACTCGAAGCGAGACATGAAGCCGAAGAAGAGGTCGGCGGCGGGGTCCTGGGCATGGTAGCGGTCCTCGGGCGAGATGACGCCGTCGTCGTTGCGGTCCACGAAGAGGCCCTCGATGGGCATTCCGTTGGCGCCATAGACCTGCTCGTACACGAAGAAGGTGCTGGCCGGGTGGCCGACGCTGTGGATCTGGACGGTGTTGCCGGTACCGCCGGAGATGCCGCCGGTGAAGACGCCCAAGTAGTTCGGGTCCTCCGAAGCGGTCAGCTTGGTGATCTCGTTCTCGTTGTAGGTGGCGTTCAGGCTGACTTCCCAGAACATGTCGGTCTTGGAGATGGGGCGGCCCGTGATGGAGAACTCCACGCCGCGGTTTTCGAGGTCGCCGACGTTGGTCAGGATCTGGTTGGTCAGGTTGGTGCCGGCGGGCACGGGGATCACGTTGAGCAGGTCGGTGGTGGCGCGCTGGTACAGCTCGATAGAACCGACGATGCGCTCGTTGGCGAATCCGTAGTCCAAGCCCACGTTCAGGGTGGTGGTCTCCTCCCATTTCAGGTTGGCGTCGTAGCCTTCGGGACGGAAGGTGCGGATGAACTGGTCGCCCAACTGGTAGTAGGCGGTGCCTTCGGCGCCGGTGTAGCGTGCCAGGGCCGGGTAGTCGCCCGCGCCGATGTTCTGCTGTCCGGTGATGCCGTAGCCCACGCGGAGCTTCAGCTCGCTGATGGCGTCAACCCCAGCCAGGAAGGACTCTTCCTTGAGTTTCCAGGCGAAGGCGTAGGAGGGGAACAGGCCCCACTTGTTGTCGCCCACGAAGCGGGACGAGCCGTCCTGGCGGACCGTGGCGGTGAAGAGGTACTTGTTGGCGATGCTGTAGTTCAGGCGGCCGAAGAAGGAGACCAGGTAGCTCTCGGTCTCGTAGCTGCTGTTCTCTACAATGTCAATTGGATAACGAGCTGATGAATCTGCCCTCAAAGAAGGGTCATGGAAATCCTCAAGTAGTTGACCTTCAGCATCGAAGTAATCCAGAATCGTGGTATCAGAAAGGTTGGTCTGGAACGCGGTGCCCGCCCTCCAGAAGTGCTGCCAAGAGTAGCCAGCCATGACGTCGAAGTTGCCGATGCCGGTGGCCTTGGTGTAGTTGAGGTAGAAGTCGAGCAGCTCGTTGCTCTTCTGCTGGTCATAGACGCGGGCCGTGCCGCCTTTGATGCCGGGGACGATGTTGGAGAAGCCCGCGGCGATGGGCACGTCGATGGTTCCGTCGGAGTTGGAGGCGTCGATGCCGAGGTTGAGGTTGGCGCGCAGGTCGGGCAGGAAGGGCAGGGCGTAGTCGAACTGGATGTTGCCGATGAAGCGGTTGACCGTCGAGAGGTCCTGGCGCTGCTCCAGCAGGGCCACCGGGTTGCTCGTGGCGATGGGGATGCGGTTGCCGTTCTGGTCGGTCCAGGTGAAGTAGCCGCCGAAGTTGTCGAAACCGTCGGCGCTGACGGGCTGGGTGGGGTCGAAGAAGATGGCCGAGCCGATGGCGCCGCGGTCGGCGAAGCGGTTCTGGATGTTCATGCCCTTGGCGGCGATGTTGACCTTGAGGGCGTCGTTGAAGAAGGTCGGGTTGAGGTTGAGCGATCCGGTCCAGCGCTCCAGGTCGGAGGTCATGAGGATACCGTTCTGGTCGGTGTAGCCGATGGAGGCGCGGAAGGGCACACCCTTGAGCGAGCCGGCTGCGCCGATGCTGTGGTCATGGCCGAAGGAGGTCTGGAAGATCTCGTCCTGCCAGTTGGTGCTGGCGTCGCCCAGGATGGCGTTGGCCTCGGGGCTTTGGGTATTGGCCACCATGGTGCGGAACTCGTCGGCGCTCAGCACCTCGACGGTGTTGGGCACGGTGAAGATGGAGTAGAGGCCGCTGTAGTTGAGGCTCAGGGAGCTGCCCTTGCGGCCTTTCTTGGTGGTGATGATGATGACGCCGTTGGAAGCGCGGGAGCCGTAGATGGCCGTTGCGGAGGCGTCCTTGAGGATGGTGAAGGTCTCGATGTCGTTGGGGTTGATCGAGCTCAGTGGGTTCGACATGCCCGCCACGCCCTCGGTGTCCAAGGGCACGCCGTCGATGACGATCAGGGGGTCGTTGCTGGCCGAGAGGGACGAGCCGCCGCGGATGCGGATGGTCGCTCCCTCGCCGGGGGCGCCGCCGCCCGTGGTGATCTGCACGCCTGCGGTGCGGCCCACGAGCAGGTCGGACGGGGAGACGATGGCTCCCTTGTTGAACTCGTCCTCACCGACGGCCGTAACGGCACCGGTGTTGTCCTCCTTCTTCTGCTTGCCATAGCCGATGACCACGACCTCGTCCAGGAACTCGGTCTCTTCCTCCAGCACCACGTCGTAAGGGGTGCTCTGGGTAGGCAGTGCGACAGTCTTGTAGCCGATGAAGGAAATCGTGACGCCCGTGGCCTCGGCGGGAAGCTCGAAAGAGAACTTGCCGTCATAGTCCGTGATCGTGCCCTTGCCGGCCACGCCCGTCGCGGCGACGGTAACGCCCGGCAAGGGGCCCATCGCGTCGCGGACGGTGCCGCTGACCTGGGTCTGCGCCAGCAACTGGCCACCCAAGGCCATTGCCAGCACGAACAGGAGCACATGTTTGAAAATCCCGTGATTTTGTCTCATGATGAAGTGAAAGTTTTGGATTAGTAAAAAAGGGGGGAAACTGATGTTGAAAAGTGTTGCTCGTGTTGGGAAAGGTGGGGAACTCGCCCCGTCTGGAAAGGATGCCCCGGGCCTAGGCCCCAAGGCCCCCGGGGGAGCCTCCGGCAGGGCAGGCGGCCCGGCGGCCCAAGCCGCGGCATGGGCGGCTCCCGAAAAAGGGCCGCCGGCCAGGGACAGCCTGGGCGCGGGGCAAACTGGGAACGACATGGGCAGGATTGCCGGAATCATGGCAGGGGGTTGCTGGAAGGGCCGGGAATCGCGGCCCGGGCCGGGGGTTCTGGACAGTTGTGGTTTCTTCCCGAAAACAGACGCGAGCAGCGGCGGATGGGCCAGCGGACGAGCCGGATGACCTGGCGGATCCATTTTGTGGCCTTCTTCCATTGCCGCTCGCAATCTTTAATGGGCTGACAAATTTAATAAAAAACTAACGTTAAAAACAGGCCCGTTTTTGTGCCGGAATTTGCTTTTTTTCGCGACTCCCATTTCAAACGTTTGCAAAGAACAGGGCATTTTTACTTGCCCTTGATTTAGAATCAATCCAATTAAAGATGCCGGAGGAACCCGTCGGGCTGGCCCCAATCCCAAGTTAAGCAATTGTGAAGCCATCCCCTTCGGAAATCGAGACCGGCGGGGCATAATTAGAGAAAAAAAGAGCCAATACCCCTATTTTTTTCCAGTCTGTGTTTATTTTGCCAATTTTGTTACCAATCCCCTCATCAAACCCGACCCACCATGGCATTCACCCAAGTTACGATAAAGGACATCGCCCGTGAGCTGGGCATCTCGCCCTCGACGGTCTCCCGCGCCCTGAAGGACCACCCCGACATCAGCCAGAAGACCAAGGACGCCGTCAACGAGCTGGCCACCCGGCTCAACTACCGGCCCAACGCCCTGGCCCTGAGCCTGCGCAGCAAGAAGAGCAACACCATCGGCCTGATCATCCCCGAGATCGCCCACGACTTCTTCTCGTCGGTCATCAGCGGCATCGAGGAAGTGGCCTACAAGTCCGGCTACAACGTCATGATCTGCCAGTCCAACGAGTCGTACAGCCGCGAGATGTCCAACGTACACGCCATGATTTCCAGCCGCGTGGCCGGGGTCATCGTGTCCATCTCGAAGGAGACCGACGACTTCCAGCACTTCCAGGCCTTCCAGGACGCCGGCATGCCCGTGGTCTTCTTCGACCGCGTGGTGCCCGACTTCGAGGCCGACTGCGTGCTGGTGGACGACGAGGCCGGGGCCTACGCCGCCGTCAAGCACCTGGCCGAGCAGGGCTGCGTCCGGATCGCCCACCTCAAGGGGCCGGAGAACCTGCTGATCTCCCAAAACCGCATGAACGGCTACGTCAAGGCCCTGCGCGACAGCGGCCTGGAGTTCGACCCGGCGCTGGTCATCCCCTGCGACACCTTCGAATGCGCCATCGAGCAGACGCCCGCGCTCTTCGGCGCGAGGCCCCACCCCGACGGCATCTTCGCGGTCAACGACCTCACGGCGCTCGGGGCCATGAAGGCCATCCGGGGCATGGGCCTGTCGGTGCCCGCCGACGTGGCCGTGGTCGGCTTCGAGAACAGCCGCATGGCCGCCCTGGCCGAGCCTTCGCTCAGCTCGGTGGAGCAGCAGGGCACCCAGATGGGCCGCCAGGCCACCCTGGCCCTGCTGGACTGGCTCAAGGACGAGAACCCCGAGCGCAAGCCCAAGGTCCACACCATGAAGGCCAACCTGGTCTTGCGCGACTCGTCGGCCCGCGGCCGCCGGTAGGCGGCTCAGGGCACCAGCGTGCCCAGCTCCACCAGCGAGTTGGTAACGTTCAGGCCCCGCGCGCCCAGCTCGTCGCGGTTGATCTCGAAGAGCAGCCGCGAGCCGTCCTGCACGAAGTTGATGCCCGCGCCCTGCGCGCCCATGCCCGGCTTGTCCGTGACGATCAGCGTGCCCTGCCGCAGGTGCTGCCGGGCCTCGGCCAGGCTGCCGCTCTTGCTCGAGGGGATGAACAGCAGGTGGCAGCTCCGCACCTGGCTGACCGCGGCGTACTGCCGCACCACGATGCGCTGGTTGCCCACCATCTTGGTCTCGGCTATCTGCCGCAGCTCCTGCTCGATGGGCGAGCTGCCCAGCACCGCGATCTCGAAGTCGCCCGTGCGCATCTGCGGGGGCCACTCGATGTTCTTGGTGAAGTTGTAGATGAAAACCGCCTTGAACTTCTCGTTCTGGGCGGATGCCTGGGTCGCCGCGAAGGACAGGGCCAGCAGCAGGAACACGATCTTTCTCATGGCGATGATTTTGAGGGACGGAGGTTCATTATTGGCGAATTACCGACTTTTCGGGCTCATTCGCAAGACTGTCGTGACGATTGGAAAACGGCGGCAGCGGCCCCTGGGCTACCTGGACCGCGAAAATTCCCCCAGGGTGGCCCCAGGGGCTCCGCGGGGTGGCCAAGATAGACCCTTCTGGCCGGAAAAGGGATGCTCGGAAAGCTTATGTCCGCCCAAGGCCCAGCCCCCGGGCGGGCGGGCCTCGCGGCAAGAGCGCATTTTTTGCTAGATTTGCCCAAAGCGCCCGGCCCGGCAAGCCAGCGCGGCCCAAACACAACCTAGCCACCCCCAGAACCGATGGAAGAACCCCAAGAGAAGACCAACCACCTGATTGACCGCAACAACGCCAAGACCGTGCCCCCGACCACCATCGTGGGCATAGGCGCCTCCGCGGGCGGCCTCGAGGCCCTGAACGCCTTCTTCGAGAACATGCCCGAGAACTCCGGCATGGCCTTCATCGTGGTGCAGCACCTTTCGCCCGACTACAAGAGCATGATGGTCGAGCTGCTGTCGCGCAAGACCAACATCAACGTCCTGCGGGTCGAGGACGGCATGAAGGTCCAGGCCGACAGCATCTACCTGATCCCGCCCGAGAAGAACCTGACGCTCTTCCAGGGCAAGCTCTTCCTGGCCCCCCAGACCCTCCAGCGCGGCCTCAAGCTGCCCATCGACGTGCTCTTCCAGTCGCTGGCCAAGGACCTCGGCGGCAAGGCCATCGGAGTCATCCTCTCGGGCACGGGCAGCGACGGCACCCTGGGCATCCGGCACATCAAGGAGGCCGGCGGCATGGTGGTGGTGCAGGACCCCTCCGACGCCAAGTTCGACGGCATGCCCCAGAGCGCCCTGCTCACGGGCGTGCCCGACATCGTCCTGCCGGCCAGCCAGATCCCCAAGGCCCTGATCGACTTCATCAAGCACCCGCTCTCGAACACGAGCGCCGCCGCCGAGGACGCCGCCGACGACGACCGCTCGAAGGCCCTGCCGGGCATCCTGGCCGTGGTCCACAACCAGCTCGGCATCGACTTCAGCCAGTACAAGCAGGAGACCGTCGTCCGGCGCATCGAGCGCCGCATCAGCGTCAACCAGCTCCATAGCATGGCCGAGTACCTGGCCTTCCTGCAAGACGTGCCCAACGAGGTCAACGTCCTGCACAAGGAGCTGCTCATCGGCGTGACGCGCTTCTTCCGCGACACCGAGGCCTTCGCCCAGATACAGGAGCTGGTCATCCCCAAGCTCTTCGAGGGCAAGCCCCTGAACACGCCCATCCGCGTCTGGAGCGCCGCCTGCTCCACCGGCGAGGAGCCCTACTCCATCGCCATCCTCCTGCTCGAGCACATGCAGGAGCACGGCCTCTACAACAACGTCAAGGTCTTCGCCACCGACCTCGACAAGAACGCCATCGACTTCGCCAGCCAGGGCAGCTTCCCCGAGAGCATGGCCTCCGACGTGGGCGAGGAGCGGCTCAAGCGCTTCTTCGCCAAGGAGGAAGGCTCGTTCCGCATCAACGACAAGATCCGCAAGATGGTCATCTTCGCCGAGCACAACCTCACCAAGGACCCTCCCTTCTCCAAGATAGACCTGGTCATCTGCCGCAACCTGCTCATCTACTTCAAGCCCGAGATGCAGCGCAAGGTGCTCAACATGTTCCACTACGCCCTCAACGAGAACTCCTACCTCTTCCTGGGCAGCAGCGAGTCCATCAACCTGCTCAGCCCCTTCTTCGAACCCGTCTCGACCAAGTGGAAGATCTTCCAGTCCAAGAAGTCCTTCGCGCAGGCCCTGCACCACAGCCCCCTCGAGCTCGACAACGCCATGCGATTCCGCACCCAGCAGAGCAAGAACCTCTTCGCCCCCAGCAAGAAGGCCGGCGAGGGGACAGAGATGATGGACGACATCCTCGAGCAGCTCATCGAGATCTTCAGCCCCGCCAGCGTCCTGCTCAACGCCCGGCGCGAGGTCATGTTCTTCTTCAGCAACGCCAACAGGTTCGTCCACATGCCCAAGGGCCGCGTCTCCTGGAACATCCTCGACCTGGTCAGCCCGGGCCTCGCGCCCCTGCTTTCTAACATCCTCAAGCAGGCCGAGGCCAAGGACCAGCTCATCTACTACAAGGGATGCACCTACAAGGACGACGAGGGCAAGCTCCTGACCATCAACCTCACGGCCAAGAAGATCTCCAGCAAGCGCAACGCCAACCAGTACTTCATCGTGGCCTTCAACGAGAACGAGCCCACCAAGGCCGACGCCGCCAGCGTGGCCGCCATCAGCATCGACCAGGACATCTCGCAGCGCATCACCGACCTCGAGCGCGAACTCCAGCACCGCGACGAGAGCCTCCAGACCACCATCGAGGAGCTCGAGACCACCAACGAGGAGCTCCAGGCCACCAACGAGGAGCTCGTGGCCTCCAACGAAGAGCTGCAAAGCACCAACGAGGAGCTCCAGTCCGTCAACGAGGAGCTCTACACCGTCAACTCCGAGTACCAGAACAAGATCGAGGAGCTCACCCAGCTCAACAGCGACATGAACAACCTGCTCCGGAACACCCTCATCGGGACCCTGTTCCTGGACAGCTCGCTCCAGATCCGAAAGTTCACCAACGAGATCACCCACCTGTTCAACGTCCTGAGCGTGGACATAGGCCGCTCCATCTTCGACATATCGCACAACGCCACCGTCGATGTCCACGACATCATCCGCAAGGTCCGCCTCGACCGAAAGATGTCCAACACCGAAATCCAGAACTTCAGCGGCGGATGGTACATGCTCCGCGTCCAGCCCTACGAGAAGTCCGGACAGGAGATGGAAGGTGTCATTGTAACGCTGGTGGACATCAACGAGCTCAAGAAGGCCCAGAAGGCCGCCCGAAGCGCCGAGAACCGCCTCCAGAAGACCATCGGCGCCGGCAAAATGGCCTGGTGGGACTGGGACTACGAGACCGGGAAGGTCGATTACAGCCCCATCAAGGCCCACATGCTCGGCTACGAGCCCGAGGAGCTCGAGCCCATGGTCTATGCCTTCACCAAGATGATCCACCCCGACGACTACGAGAAGGCCATGAAGGACATGCGCGACCACCTGACCAACAAGGTCGAGATTTACGAAACAGAATACCGCCTGCGCTGCAAGGACGGCTCATACAAGTGGCTCTACGACCGCGGAGGCATCACCGAGCGCGACAAGGACGGCAAGCCCAAGCGCATCGCCGGCGTGGTCTTCGACATTTCCCTCTGGAAAGAACAACGCCAAAAGGCGGACGAATGAAAACCGACCCAGCACAACATCCCACAAAAAACCAAAATCCTGACGCCATGCTGCAAAGAATCCAGACTGTCTATCTCCTGGCCGCCGCCCTATTCGGCCTCCTGCTCCTGTTCATGCCCCTGGCCACCTTCCCCGAGGGTGCCGCCGAGCTCCGCCCCTTCACGCACGCCGACGGCCTCGACGAGCTGCCCTACTCGCTGCTGCTGCTGCTCTCGGTGGGCCTGGCCCTGGGCGCCATCTTCCTCTACGGCAACCGGGCCCTGCAAATGCGCCTGACCATCTTCAACCTGCTGGTCTCGCTCGGCTCGATGGCACTGGTCTATTTCCTGGCCACCAGCCTCGAGGGACAGGCCCCGAGCTTCGGCCTCGCGGCCAGCTTCCCGCTCGTGGTGGCCATTCTCTGCTACATGGCCTTCCGGGGCATCCGCCGCGACGAGGAGCTCGTCCGCTCGGCCGACCGAATCCGCTAAAAACGGGCTCGCCCCGGACCGCCAGGGCCCGGGCCGAGCGCCCGTTACACCAGGCCCCGGACGCCTCACGCGCGGCCGTCGGGCTCATGGGGCGCCTCGCGCCGCAACAGGCTGAGGAGCGAATCCTTCATCTCCTTGAGGTCCTCCATGACGGAGACGTTCTGGTACGAGACCAGGTTCTGGCTCGAGTCGAAGCTGTTCGGATAGACCAGCACGAAGCCCATCTCCCGGAAGTCGCGGCTGAGGCAGCCGCTCACCTGCCGCATGCCCGGCTCGAACGAAATGGCGGCCTTGCGGGCCATGGCCAAGATGAGCAGGCAGTTGGGCTGGAGCCGCGGCTTGAGCTCCAGCAAGTGGTCGAAGGAGTGGAAGTCCTCGAAGGACATGTTCTCGACCACCAGCTTCTCGCGCTGGATGAAAGCCTGGGTCTCCGGCCTCGCGAACAGGCGCAACTGGCAGCCCGTGTTGCGGGCCAGCTCGAGGACCCGCTGGTACCAGTCTAAGAAACCATGCTCGAACTCGGCGTTCTCGGGCATGACCAGCGCGAGGCTCTGGATGGTGTTGAGCGGCTGGCAGGCCTTGTAGATGAAGATCGAACTGGGGCTTTTTTCGAGCAGGTCGTGGGTCAGGTTGCCGAAGAAGGTATCCATCAGCGACGATTTCTCGTGCAGCCCGATGAAAAAGTGGCGGATGGCCTTCTCTTTCACGGTGTTGATGATGCCCATCGCGATGTTGAGGTCGTAGCGGATGATGGTATGCAGGTGGAAGTCCGCCGAGGCCGCGTACCGCTGGGCCTTCCCGATCAGCTTGTCGGCCCGCTGGATGGTCTCCGGGCTCTCGCGGTCGGCCGTGATGATGTGCAGGCCGTACAACTCCTTCGACTGTCTGCGGTTCTTGGTGTTCAGAGCGAACTCCATCAGGCTTTCGACCGTGGCCTCGTTGGCGATGCCAACCAGCGTGGTTACGCCCAGGCCCGAAGCGGAAGGCGAGGCGTGCAGTGGCTCCTCCTTGGCGATGGCGATGGCGGACTTCTGGGTCGCGAACGACGCGATGGTGCAGGTCACCAGGATCATCAGGATGGTCCCGTTCAGGATGTTCTCGTCGAGCAGGCGGATGGGCTGGCCCTCGGGCGTCTGGCCCAGGATGATGTTGAAGCCGATCAGCACGGCCGCCAGGGTGGAAGCCGCCTGCGAGTTGGTCAGGCCGAAGATCAGCAGCGCCTGGCTTTTGGTCATGCGGAGGGCCCGCCGGGGCAGGAAGGCCGCCGCGAACTTGGCCACCGTGGCCACAACCGACATGGCCAGGGCCACCACCAGCGCGTCACGGTCGCCCAGCAGGACGCGGTAGTCCACCAGCATCCCTACCCCGATCAGGAAGATGGGGATGAAGAGGCTGTTGCCCACGAACTCGATCCGGCTCATCAGCGGGCTGTTCCGGGCGATCAGCTTGTTGAGCGCGAAGCCGGACGGGAAGGCCCCGATGATGGCCTCGATGTTGGCCAGCATGGCCAGGAAAGCGGAGACAAAGACCACGGCCAGGACGAAGATGTAGTGGGCCACGCTGTCGCTCTCGTACTTGAAGAACCAGCGGCTCAGCCGAGGAAACACCAGCAGAACCACCAGCGAGAACGCCAGCAGCGAGCCGCCCATCCGCAGCCAGAACGACAGGTCCAGCGCGCCCTTCGTGCTGGCCACCACCACCGCCAAGACCATCAGCGCCGCGAGGTTCACGATCAGCGTGCCTCCGATCGCCACGTTCACCGCCAGGTTCTTGGTGATGTCGAACTTCGTCACGATCGGGTAGGTGATCAGCGTGTGCGACGCGAACATGCTCGCCACCAGGATCGATGAGACCGCCGAGTAGCCGAAAGCGTAGTAAAACACGCTGTACCCGAGCCCCATCGGGATGCTGAACGAGAAAAAGCCGAACAGGAAGCTCTTGTTCTTGTTCTTCTTGAACTCGGCCAAGTCGATTTCGAGGCCCGCCAGAAACATGATGTAAAGCAGGCCGACCGTCCCGAAAAGGACGATGGCCTCGCTGCGGTCAATCAGGTTCAGGCCATAGGGTCCGATGGCGGTCCCCGAAAGGATCAACCCGATGATGGAGGGAACCTTGACCTTGCCAAACAAGATGGGGGCGACCAGAATGACCAGCAGCAGCAAGGTGAAAACGACCACTGGGTCGTGAAATGGCAGATCCAATCGAAAATCCATGCCCTGGGGTCGTTTGTGTTCGTTTTTTCGGGAAAGCCCCGAGGCGCCCGCCCGCGAAGGCCAGCCCCCAGCATCCGCCCAGGCCTTCGGAGCCCGGGCTCGCCTTTTGCCAAAGATAACTTTTCTTGTAGGATAGCCATGAAACAAGGACTGGCGCCCACGGGCCCGCGGAGGCCGGTCCAGCGCCCGCGCATACGGCCCTGCCAGCAGCGGGGGCGGAAATGGCCGCGCCCAACAGGCTCGAATATTTCCCAAAAAACATTAACTTGTGGCCTCAAATCAAAAACAAAGCCGATGAAAGAACTGCTTGACAAGGAACCGGCCGCCCTCTGGCGCCACTTCCACGCCTTGACCCAAGTGCCAAGACCCTCCAACAAGGAACAGAAAGTCCTGGACTTCCTCCTGGCCTTCGCCCACGACCTTGGCCTCGAGACCGAGCAGGACGAGGTCGGCAACCTGCTGGTCCGCAAGCCCGCCAGCCCCGCATACGAAGACCGGCCCGCCCTCCTGCTCCAGAGCCACGTGGACATGGTCTGCGAAAAGAACGCCGACGTGCAGCACGACTTCGACAACGACCCCATACAGACCTGGGTGGACGGCCAATGGCTCCGCGCCAAGGGGACGACCCTGGGCGCCGACGACGGCATCGGCGTGGCCGCCGCCATGGCCGTGCTCAGCCAGAAGCACCTCCAGCACGGCCCCATCGAGTCCCTGTTCACCGTCAACGAGGAGGCTGGCATGACCGGCGCCCTCCAGCTCCGCGAACGCTGGCTCAAGGCCCGGCTGGCCATCAACCTCGACACCGAGGCCATGTCCGAAATCTACATCGGATGCGCCGGAGGCATGGACACCCTGGGCAAGCTGCCCTACCAGAGCGAGCCCACGCCCAGCACCTACGCCGGTTTCGCCCTGCGCGTCCGCGGCCTCAAAGGCGGCCACTCGGGCGACGAGATCGACAAGGGCCTGGCCAATTCCAACAAGCTCATGGCCAGGATGCTCGGCCAGCTCGCCCAGCAGTTGGGCTTCCGCCTGGCCAGCCTCGCGGGCGGAAACCTCCGCAACGCCATTCCCCGCGAGGCCGACGCCACCCTGGCCCTCGACCCCGCGCAGGCCGAGGCCTTCGCCCAGCGCGTCCGCGCCCTGGCCGACGAGTTCCGGCAAGAGTTCCGCAAGACCGAGCCCGCGCTCGAGATCCGCTTCGATCCCTTCCCCGCGCCCGAAAAGGTCTTCGCCCCCGAGAGCCAGGCGCGGCTGCTCAACCTGCTGCTGGCCTTCCCCCACGGCGTCCTGGCCATGAGCCAGGGCCTCGAAGGGCTGGTCGAGACCTCCAGCAACCTGGCGGCCCTGCGCACCCACGCCGACCACGTCGAAGTCGTGTCGAGCCAGCGCAGCTCGCTCGACAGCGGCCTGCGCATGGCCTGCGGCATGGCCCGCGCCTGCCTCGAGCTGGCCGGGGCCGAGGCCTGGCACACCGACGGCTACCCCGGCTGGGCGCCCCGTCCCGAGTCGCCCATGCTGCGGCTGGCCTCGGAGGCCCACCAGCGCCTCTTCGGCGACGTACCGCAAGTCCGGGCCATCCACGCCGGCCTCGAGTGCGGGATGTTCGTCAAGAAATACCCCGACCTGGACATCATCTCCATCGGCCCGACCATGTTCGGCGCCCACTCGCCCGATGAAAGGCTGGACATTGGCGCCACGGCCCAGTTCTGGAAATGGCTCGTCGAAATCCTCCGCACGGTGCCCAAGGCATGATACCGCGCCAGAAGTCGCCATCCGCAAAAGAAAGCCGCCCCGGATCCGATCCGAGGCGGCTTTCTTTTGCTGGCGCGGCCGCTCAGGCCAAGTCGTCGAAGCCCTCGCCCATCGGGTAGTAGCCCTTGGGCTGCGGGTAGTCGTCGTAGTGCTGCCGCGGCTGTTCTTCCTGCCAGGCCGACTGGCTTCCGCGCTCGCGGCGGATGAAGTCCACGGCGATGCTGAAGGCCTCCTGGAACTTGTCGAAATCCTCCTTGTAAAGGAAGATCTTGTGCTTGAGCTGGCGCATGTTTCCCTCTTCGTCCGTAGTTTTCTTGCTCTCGGTGATGGTCAGGAAAAAATCGTTGCCGCGGGTGGCCTTCACGTCGAAGTAGTAGGTGCGCTTGCCCGCTTTGACGGCTTGGGAAAAGATCTCGTCCCTGGTGTAGCCTTCGTTGTCTTCTTTTCCGTTCGTTGAAATGGTATTAAGGTTCGCGATAGGAGTAAAATCGGCCTTGGCCGCGACAAAAATAATCCTTTCGAATGAAAAAAGAAAAAGAAAAACGAACGAAGGCCCTGATAGTCAAGAAATTTGCCGAAAACGATTGCGCTGGAAACATACCGCTCAAGGGGTCTTCGGCGGCAGGGCGCTTTGGAAGGATTCGAGGTAATCCTCGTACTGGGTGCCCAGGTAGGCGTCGCTGCCGAAGAACTTGACCAGCGGCTCGAAGGTCTCCGGGGTCTGGTAGATCTGCACCTTCTGGATGACGTTTCCCTGCTCGTTCAGGAAAAGGTTGGCCGGCAGGAACATCCTACCTTCGAGCATCGCGATGGCCAGGTCGTGGAAGGGGTGGCCCTGCCCTTCGCTGTTGTTGGTGTAGGTTACGCCTTTGACCACGATGGTGTCGTGCGTGGTGGCGTCGATGCGCACGGGGTAGAAGTGCTCGTTGAGGTAGGCCCCCACGATGGGGTTGTTGTAGGTGGACATGAACATGATGGTGGAAGTGGTGCGCCAGTCGGCGTAGAGGTCGATGAAGATCTTCTTGGGGTTGGGGTCGGTGGCCTGGAGCTCGAAGGCCTCGTCGAGGTCCATCCAGCGCACCACCGAGCGGACCATGGTAACGCCCGTGGTATCGTCGGGCGGATAGACCTTGTGGTAGTATTCGAGGTACTTGTCGAAGGCCAGCGTCTTGTTGACCTCCTCGGCGTAATAGACCAGGTAGGGCTCCAACTGCTTGAGGGTCTTGAAGCCCTGGGTAGGCTCGCCGGCCCCGTCGCGGTCAATGAAGGCGATCAGGGGCGAGGCCTGCTCGAGCTGGTTGAGCTGGTTGGCCAGGATGAGCTGCTTGCTGAAAGGCACCTCCCCCTCCACCTTGCGGTTGAACAGCACCGGGTAGAAGTTGCGGCTGATGTAGGAGGCGATGCCCTCGTTGGCCAGGGTCGTGCGCAGCATCTCGTCGCACTCGGCGCAACCGGGGCGGTACATGAAGATGAAAAAGGGCTTGGCCCGCTCCTCGGTCTGCGCCAGCGCGTCGGCCAGGGTCAGCCACTGCACGGGACTTTGGGCCAGCAAGGGGTTGGCCGCCTTTTCGACATCCAGTTGGGTCTGGGCCCACGCGGAGGCGGACCAGCCCAGCAGCATCGCGAACAGAAGAAGGGTCTTAGGGGTCATTTTTGCTGTTTTTTTGGGTTTGCTATTTGGTTTTTCCTGAAATTAGCGACAAATTGGCATCCGCCGGGCAGAAATTCCACCCGCCGGAGGCCAAGCCATAAAACTTCAAAGCCAATGCCAAAAAACATCCGCCGTTTCGCCGTCCTGCCGCTGTGGCTGTGGCTTTCGCTGCTGGCCCTGGGCCTCCAGGCCTGCCAGGCCGAGGATCGCCTCCAGCTCAGCCCGCCCGGCCGCGACAGCCTCAACGCCCTGGCCCGCTCGCTGGGCTTCGAGGCCGCAGTCGGCTACCGCGCCAACTTCAGCCGCGACAGCGTCCGCCGCGTGGTCCAGCTCAGCTTCGACCTGCCCGCCGACTTCCCCCTCGACTCCACGGCCCTGCTCGACAGCATCAACGCTCGGCTGCTGGGCATCCTCAACCGCGAGGCCCTCAACCTGGGGCACTTCCACGAGCTCCGACTGGTCTATTTCCAGCAAGAGCCGTTCATCTTCTACAACTCCGCCCGAAGCCACGACTTCGTCTTCGCCATCGACACCCTGCGCGGCGTGGCCGACAGCCTGCCCCGCTCGTCCAGCCGCTTCGAGTTCTGACGCCAAGTTGCGTTCGATGGTAAAAAATACGAACCCCTGCGTTCGACAAGATTTGGACACAAATGCAAAATGTTAAAATTTATTTAAGGGATAAAGCATTGAAATTCAATTCATTACTCAATCTTTTTGCCTTTGGCCTCAACTTTTTATACCATAAAACCAAAAAGTTTTTCCCTATACGTTTGAAAGCAACTTGATGTTATAATGATAAGCAGAATGGGGATTGGGTTTGCCAATTTCGCAAATCTCGGTTTGAGATTTTTTTATCAAGTTGCTTGCATACGTGAAATCCTCGAATCTCCAAACATAACATCAAGAAACTCTTGCCAACCATAAGATTCCTGGAGCAATCGGTATTAAGGTAAGTAAGACTTTGAAATTAGATTGTGTTAAATATGAAATCAATGTTCGATTTTTTTCCACGAAAAACACGAAGAACACGAAATTTTTTTGGGGATCGAAATTTGAAGAAGAGTCTCGCAAGGAG
>JAIFMG010000165.1 GCA_020048645.1 Bacteroidota bacterium
GTGGAACCGGAAATCGCCCAAGAGGAAATCCAAGAGCCTGAAATCCAAATCGTTGAAGAAAACCTTTCGGACGACGGCAGCCAGGAAGCCGTAGTCGTGGAACCGGAAATCGCCCACGAGGAAACCCAAGAGCCTGAGTTCCAAATCGTTGACGAGAACCTTTCGGACGACGGCAGCCAGGAAGCCGTAGCCGTGGAACCGGAAATCGCACAAGAGGAAATCCAAGAGCCTGAAATTCAAATCGTTGACGAAAACCTTTCGGACGACGGAAGCCAGGAAGCCGTAGTCGTGGAACCGGAAATCGCACAAGAGGAAATCCAAGAGCCTGAAATTCAAATCGTTGACGAAAACCTTTCCGACGACGGCAGCCAGGAAGCCGAGGTCATAGAACCGGAAATCGCCCACGAGGAGACCCAAGAGCGTGAAATCCAAATCGTTGAAGAGAACTTCCATTTCGAGGGAAGCCAAAGCCCGGAGCAAGACATTCCCCAAGAAAACCTGCAAGAACCTGAAAACCAAGAAGCTGCCCCCAGCGACTTCGACGGATTGGATGCCGAAGGAATAGAGCAGGAAGAAGAGGACACCGAGCACTTCAGCTTTTCGACCACCACCACCACCGGAGCGATCCTCGAGAAACAGCTCGCGAACGTACCTTTCCAAGGCATTGACAGCGAGGCCACAGACGATGAGTTCGACGAAGGCGTCTTCGCCGTTTCGGACACGTCCGAGAGCACGTTGATGCTCATGCACGAGCGCCTGCCCGACCCGGGCATGGAGCCCTTCCTCAACCTCGACTCCGAGGCCGAAGTGGAGCAGGAAGAGGCCAAGTTCGCCCTTTCGTCCACCCGCGAGACCTTCGAGATGCTCGAGGCCGAGGAGGAGAAGGACCTCGACAACTTCGACCTGGCCGACGAAGCCGTCGAGCTTCCCAACTTCGAGGACGAGGACGACAGCTTCGCCTTCTCGCTCACCGACTGCACCCTCGAGCTGGTCAACAGCGAGGCACTGCCCGTCGGGAATTTCCAAACCATTGAAAACGAGGCCGTTGAAAACGAAGAGCCCGACAGCGCCGAGCCGCCCTTCGTCTTCTCGCTCACCGACGAGACCCTCGACATGATCCTCGACGAGCGCTTCTACGACCCCGACACCTTCAAGCGCATCGACACCGAGGCCGTCGTGGACGACCAGGACGCCAACCTCGGATTCAGCTTCTCGACCCAGGGCGAGACCTTCGACATGGTGCTGGCCCCGGACCTCGAAAACCGCGAGCGCTCCATCGCCCGAGCCGCACAAATCGACGCCGAAAGCGAGCTGCTCGAGTTCGACACCGAACACGACCCAGCCCTCGAACCTGCGCCCGAACCAACCCCCGAAGCGCCGATGCCCCCCATCGACCGCTCCGACGAGCCCATGCAGTTCATCGAAGACGAGGCCGAGCAAGACCCCTTCGCCCCCCGCGAAGGCGAGTCGGTGGCCGACGCCATCCTCCGAAAGGTCGATGCCATGAAAGCCAAGCGAAAAGCCGAGGCGGAGGCCGAAGCCAAGTCGCAGCGTTCCAAAAACGAACTGATCGACAGCTTCATCCAGATTGCCGACCAGATCCAGCCCATCCGACCCGGACAGGCGCCCGAACCTGAATTGGCCCCTTCCATCGAAGAAAAAGACAATCTCGTCACCGAGCGGTACGCCGCCCTGCTCGCCCAGCAAGGCCACCACGAAAAGGCCATTCGCGCCTACGAGCAACTCGGTTTGAAATTTCCAGAAAAAAACGCTTATTTTGCCGCCCAAATCGACGCCATCCGCCAGCAGATGGACCGCCAGGCGGAAGGCTGAGCCCACCAACACATTCACCCCTTAATATCGAAACAAGATGTTCATCCTGATTTCCGTGCTGATCTTCATCGTCTGCCTGCTCATGATTGGCGTGGTCCTGATCCAAGACCCCAAAGAAGGCGGCCTCAGCGCCAACTTCACCGGCAGCAACCAGATCATGGGTGTGCGCCGCACCACCCACTTCCTCGAAAAGTCAACCTGGACCCTGGCCGCGGCCCTTCTGCTGCTCAGCATCATCTCCAGCATGACCCTCCCCCGCCAAGGCCAAGAGCAAGGCGGCTCGATGCTCGAGAACATGATCAACAACCCTTCCATGAACGTCAGCACCACCCCCCTGCTCCCAGAGCAGCAAGTGGCCCCCGCACCCGGCGAAAGCCCCGCGCCCGAACAGGCCGCGCCCGCGCCTACCGAAGAAGCTCCCGCCACCGAGGAGGCGCCTGCTACCGAAGAGTAATCCCCCGCTGGCCGCCCACAAGGCAGAGCCACCCCCGCGAAACGGCCCGGAAAAGCATCACGCTTTTCCGGGCCGCCTTTTTTTTCGAGCAAAACCACTGTCGGCAGCCTGAAGGCCGCCGCAATTGATTTTGCCTTCTCATCCCTATCGGAGGCCTGAAGGCCGCCGCAATTGATTTTGCCTCCTCATCCCTATCGGCAGCCTGAAGGCCGCCGCAATTGATTTTGCCATCCTCATCCCTATCGGAGGCCTGAAGGCCACCGCAATTGATTTTGCCTTCCTCATCCCTATCGGCAGCCCGAAGGCCGCCGCAATTGATTTTGCCTCCTTGGCTGCCGATGTTCCTATCGGTCTTCCCTTTCTGCCTATATGTTCAAACGGCCTTGGAAAAGTTCGCGGTGCTTTTGTCCAGATAATGGGAAACAAATCGCACCCTGGGACGAAAATAACTTTTTCCACAGGGCTTTTTTGTTGCCGAAGGACTTCTTCACAACACCAACAAAATTAGGCTACGGGCAAAAGTAAGTCCCGGAAAGACCCTGGAAAGCCTTCGGCAAAGCACCTGCAAAAGAGCCACTTGGGCGCGCCAATTGCAAGCCAGGACGATGGAACGGCACGCCGCTGACCGCGCAAGATGCCCGCCCCGACCATCGTTTCTCCACAAAGCACCGCCACCATGACCCTGACCCTACTTCTTTCGAGCGCCGGAATGATGCTGACGCTGCTGCTCCTCTCCTACCTGCTCGTGGCCTTGCACAAAAGCTCCACGGGCACCTACGCGGGCATCGCCGTGGCCGCCTACACGCTCACGGGCCTGCTCGTCTGGGCCTGGGCCAACCACTTCGGGCTGCTGCACATCATCTGGACCGCGCCGGCAGGCTTCCTCTTCCTGGGCCGCTGGCTGCGCTGGCTGCGCGAATCGCTCAAGGCCGAGGGCTAGAACTCCAGGATTTCCACGCCGCCCTTTGTCGAGCAGTGGATCGCGTAGTTCCGCCCCGCCTGGAACTCCTTGATGCCCTCAAGGTCGTGAACCACACTGCCAAAGCTCTCATCGTCAAGACTTTGCCCACCATCCAACCGTATCTCGGCGAACAGCCGGACCAGGTATTCGCGGGTGGGAGCATCGAGGCCGTCCTGCTCGTAGATCAGCGGGAAGCCCTCGCGGTCGTAATGCCGCGCCAGCATCACGCCATCGTCGGGCGCCTGCGCGTCGGTGTAGAGCCGGTACGGAAACGGCAGGAAACGGTCGGCCACCTTCACCATGAAGAAATCGAAGTGCAGCTCCTGGCCCCGCAGCAGCTCGCTGGCCTGCGCCACCTCGCGCCCCTCGGCGTCGAAGTACTTGATGCTCACCCTGATGTTCGAGTCCACACGGCTTTCGAGGCGAAAGCGCAGGGGCACGGTCTTCTCCTTCAGGAACTCGATTCGCGCCTCCAGGCCCTCGATCTCGCGGCGCTGCCTTTCCACGCACGCGCCCGTCAGCAACAGCAAGCCCAAGCCCGCCAACACGATCCAGCGTTTTGTCATTTCCATCTGCTTTTTCCAAAAGTTAAGCGGCTTCGGACAATCCAAGACCTCCTTCCGCGGAGGGCACCGCAGCCGAAACGTTCAAAATTCGCTATATTTGTTGACAAACCGTTGGGCCAATGCGAAATTTCGTGCAAAGAATAGAGATTGAGAATTTCAAATCGTTCAATCACGCCCTCATCGAAGGTTGCGACCGCGTCAACCTGTTCATCGGCAGGCCCAATGTTGGCAAATCCAACCTGCTTGAGGCGCTCGGCTTGTTCAGCCTGCCTTTCAGCAAGCTCAATTCCAGCAAGAAAATCTCGGACTTCGTCCGCGTCGAAAACGAGGCAGAACTGTTCTTCGATGGCAACATCGAAAAACCCATCCTCATCGGCACGAACATCGGCGATTGTCGGGTGCATTACCCCAACGTATCCGTTTTGCCAACAAGCGGCCCGCGATGGTCTGATTTGAAACGCCTGGCATTTGATTTTAATTTCCCAAAACAAGAAAACAATATTCGATTCTTCTTGGATGAGAGGATGAACGTGAAAAGCAGCTCGCCATTCGAAAGCAATTATCCGATAAAGAAATATTCCTTCAGCACGAAAATCAAAGGAAAACAAAGTAGCTTGCCCTTCCTGATTCCTCCGCATGGAGCCAATTTGTTGAATGTCATTGGCCAGCACAAGGATCTGAAAGAGGATCTGCTGGAAATTTTTCTCGAATATGGTTTGGAGCTCGTCTTCGACAAAGCCAGCCAATCCATCAAGATCACGAAGAAGAATCGTTCAAGCGACTTGTTTCTAATTCCTTACGATTCCATCTCCGACACGCTTCAACGCATCATCTTCTTCAAATCGGCTGTCGCTTCCAACGAAAACTCGATACTGCTTTTCGAGGAGCCGGAGGCCCATTCGTTCCCGCCCTACATCGCCCACATCACGCAGCAGATTGTCCATTCTTCGACCAACCAATTCTTCATCTCGACCCATAGTCCGTACATTATCAACGACTTCCTAGAAAACAACAGAGACGAGCTGTCCATTTTCACCGTCGATTTCCAGCACGGAGAAACCGTGGTGAAAAGGCTTTCCAAAGACGAACTTCATGACATCTACCAGTATGGCCTGGACCTTTTCGCCAACCATGAGAGTTTCTTGCGATGATGGACCATTTGATCATACCAGAATGTTATGTGGACACCAACCTCAACGAGACCCTCGTGCCTCCCGATAGGGGCTACAACCACCAAAAAGGTTGCGGCACTGTCGCCAGGCTGATGCAGGGAAAACTGAAGGACAATTTCGCTCTCGGCATCATTGACAAAGACAAGCAGGAGCTGAAATACGCCAACGAATTTGAAGTAGTGGCTGGCCTGGAGGCGTTGAGCCTGCTCCGGCATAAGAACAAGCAAACGCATCATTACTTGATACTTATCAATCCTGCGGTTGAAAAATGGATAGTGAGCACGGCCCATAGCGCCAGCATTTCCCTGAAAGATTTCAACCTTCCGGACGATTGGGTGGAACTTGCGAAAAGGACAAAAAAGATGACCAGCAAAAACGATCCCGCATTCAAATGTCTTTTTCAGGAAATGAAGAGGCTCAATCCGAAAAACATCAGGATTTTGACAGAATGGATAAGCTATTTGAAGTCAAAATCATTTGCCAGCAAAACAGATGAAATAAAGACGATCACGGCCCAATGCCTCTGACCGCCCGACATGCGAGCTTCCGCCAATCCTCCCCATCCAACCCAGCCCGCCCGGCTGTAACCTTTTCCCAGCCCCATCCGTTTGGGCTGTCGAGATGCCGAGGTCTCCGAGGCAGGTTTCACGGACTCAAAACTTGATCGACATGAAAATTCTGAAGCCGATTTTCGTCATTGGGCTGGTCCTGGGCGGGCTGGCCACGGCCCTCGCACAAGAAAAAGTCTTGCTCGAAAGCCATGCCGCGCTGGCCGAGCAGTTGCGCCCGCAGGTGCTCGAATGGATGCGCGAAAACCAGGTGCAGGGCCTCAGCCTCGCCCTGGTGCGCGGCGACAGCGTCGTCTGGGCCGAGGGCTTCGGTTGGGCGGGCGAAGGGGTGCCGGCCGATGCCCAGACGCTCTACCGCCTGGGCTCGATCTCGAAGATGGTTACGGCCATTGGCGTGCTGCGCCTGGCCGAACAAGGCAAAATCGGCCTCGATGAGCCTTTCGAGGGCCAGTTGAGCGGATTCGAAATCGAGAACCCGTACAGCGTGAGCCAGCCATTCACGCCCCGCGACATGCTTTGCCACTACTCGGGCCTGCCGAGCGACGTGTTCAAGGGCTTCTTCACGCGCCGGGAGAGCGTGCCGATGGCGCAGCTCCTCGAATGCGTGCCCAACGAGCGGACGACCTACCCGCCCGGCCACGCCTTCTCCTACTCGAACCTCGGCTTCGGGCTGCTCGGGCTCCTGGTCGAGCAGCAGTCGGGCCTGCCGTTCGACAGCTTCGCCCGGCAGCAGATCCTGCGCCCGCTGGGCATGGAGCGCAGCGCCTTCAGCGACCCCGAGGGCGAAGAACGGCTCTCGCAGGTCTTCGAGAAGGGCAAGCCCGCGAGCCCGGATCCCCACATTCGAGACGTATCGGCGGGAATGCTCAGCTCCGACGTGCTCGACATGGCCCGCTTCATGCGCTTCTTCTGGGGCCAGGGCATGGTGGACGGCCAAGCCCTCCTCACGGCCGAAAGCTACGCCCACATGACCCGCCCCAACTACCCCGGCAACCCCATCGGCTACCGCGACCGCGTCGGCCTGGGCTGCTTCCTCAGCCACCCCGAACTGGCCCACGGCGGCACCTTCGTCGGCCACGGCGGCGACACCGAGTTCTTCCACGCCGACCTCAAGATGCTCACCGACAAGCGCTTGGGCGCCATCGTGCTGACCAACTCGAACACCGGCGGGGCCGTGGCCTCGAAGGTGGCCGAGGCGCTGCTGCTGGCGGCCCTGGCCCAGGAGGGCGTCCCCGCGCCACCCCCGCCCGACATGCCCAGCCGCGACAAGGCGCCCCGCCCGGCCCTCGACAGCCTGGCGGGAGCCTACGCCTCGCCCCTCGGACTTCTGCCCGTCTGGGAGCGCCGCGGGCGGCTCTTCATGCGGCTGCAAGGCCTCAAGTTCCGGCTCATCCCCCAGGCAGACAGCGCGATGGCCTTGCAACTGCGCCTGCTCGGCCTGCGCATCGTCCTCGAAGGCCAGGCCATCCGCTTCATCGACCACGGCCCCGACCGCGTGATGATGATCGCCGACAAGCCCCTGGGCCTGCGCGTCGAGCCCCAGCCCATCGACCCGCTCTGGCTCGGCCGCCAAGGCCGCTACGAGCTGCTCAACCTGGCCGACGAGGCCGCCTACTTCGAGAAGGTCCGCATCCGGCACAAGCGCGGATTCCTGCAACTCGAGGCCCGCTTCTTCGGCAGCAAGATGCGCTTCCTGCTCGACCCCACCGACGACCAGT
>JAIFMG010000180.1 GCA_020048645.1 Bacteroidota bacterium
TGCCATAGTTGTGCATTAATGTTGAAGCCCCTAAATTAATAAAAAATCCAATTGTCCAAATTGGATTGCAATATATCTTCATTTGGTATAACTTGTACGGCTCAGGTCCCTCCAATCCGATTCTGTATTGCGAGCTCATTAGGAAAGGCGGAGCATTTGACAAGGACAACGGCCTCAAAAGAGACTTCTTGGAAGGGACGGACATCCTGCTGGAAACCTACACCCTGAAGGACGGCGTCCGGCACGGTCCGGCGCAGGAGTACCTACTGGGCACCCTGGTGGAAGAGTGCGAATACCAGAATGGCGTGAAGCAAGGGCCTTACAGGCGCTTTCTGTTCAGCGTCCTCAAAGAGAAAGGCACCTACCGCGATGGCGAAAAACACGGTTTGGTGGAAACTTTCGATGGCCCTGGCAACAGGACGGGCTACTACAACTACGCGATGGGCAAGCTCCAAGGCAAGGCTATCGAGCGTTTTGAAGAAGAGCCTAACGGAGTCAGGGCTTACCTGGAGATCAACTACGAAGCAGGCATTTTGAACGGTCCAACATTTCTGCACATCAGCGACGGCGTGGATTCCGTCAGGATTGAAAACGGATCGTACAGCATGGACCAAAGGAATGGGCGGAATATAATTCCCACAAATGACACGCTATTGCATACAAACTTCCTCAATGACAAATTGGAGGGCATTGCCTACGCTTATGATTTCTTTGACTGGTTCCATGCCTACACCTCCTCCGACAGCAGCAGATTGGTGCCGTACCTTGAGCGGACTTTCGTAAACGGTGCCAAGACCGGACCGTTCAGGGATTTCGAGAATGGAATCCTAGAACGTGAAGGCAACAACCTCAACGACCAATTGCAGGGGCTTATCAAGGAGTACTGCTGGATGCAGGAGTGCGGCGCACGCCGTGGCGACTTGGTGTCTATTTCACAATACACCAACGGGCAGCTCAACGGACCAAGGGAGCTGATGATTTCGATCGAAGACCTTGGCAACGGGAGGTACATCGTCGATGATGGGTACTACGAAAAGTCGAACTACCGGAATGGAGTGCTCAACGGCCCCTACTATTGGGGTACTTCCGATGGCCAGATGATACGCAAAGGCAGTTACAGCAACGGCCTGCAAGAAGGAACGTGGGAAGAACAGGGCGACCCTTACTACATCACTGCCCAGATGCGCGCCGGAAAGCTCGACGGCCTTTACACGGTCGGAGTCGGACCTGGCGATGTCTTCGAGAAGTTGCGCTACAAGGCCGACGAACTCCACGGGCTTTGCGAGAACCTCAATTCGGGCATCACGGCCGAGTATGCCGATGGGGCGCTCAAGTGGGCGAGACGCGACCTCGGCGGCGGCAACTTCGACAAATACGAGATTGTCAGGACAGTGGGCAGCCACTTCTGGGCCAACCTCGAATTGGTTTCACCGGACTCAAGAACCGTTGCCCAATACAAGATCCTCAAGGGAACCGAGGAACTTCCCTCTTTCAGGGATTTCTTCGACACGTTCGTCCCCCAGCAAGTCCAAGCCACTGGCACGCTCGACGGGCCGTATCTGTGGGAGCACAACGGCAAAACCATCGAGCAAGGCCAGCACGCCAACGGCCAGAAAACGGGAAAATGGATCTACAACTTCTACGACCAGGACGTCCGCGTGACCATCGTACACCAGCTCAATCCGGAAATCGAACAGTACAGCCGGATCAGCACCTCCGAACCTTTTGAAGGCGACTTCATCTACACCTACGCCGATGGCTCTTACGAAGAGCGCAAAATCAAAGACGGGCTAAGGGACGGCCGCAGCATCCTCTACTCCAAAGACCAGGAGAAAATCCGCGTCACGAAATACGAAGAAGGAATCATCGACGAATAAACGCCGTACCCGCGTTGTACAGACGCGATGAATCGCGTCTGTACAACGCATCGACGCCGCCGCCGCCGTACAGACGCGATTCATCGCGTCTCTACGGCGGCGGCGGCATGCGGCGGCGGCGGCGGCGGCACGCGGCGGCACGCGGCGGCACGCAGCCACACGCCCCGCCGCCCCTCACAGCCTCCGCCTGGCCAGCAGGGCCACGGCGGCGGTTACGAATCCGACGACGGTTACGGAGCTGGCGGGCATGAGGATGGCGGCGATGATGGGCGAGAGCTGGCCCGTTACGGCGAAGTAGAGGCCCACCAGGTTATAGACGATCGAGATGCCGAAGCTGGTCTTGACCACTTTGATGCCCAGCTTGCTGAACAGCAGCAGGTCTTGCAGCCGGTCGAAGCGCCGGGCCTCGAGGATGGCGTCGCAGGCGGGCGAGAAGTGGTGGATGTCGTCGGCCACGGCGATGCCCGCGGTGCTTTCGCGCAGGGCGCCCGCGTCGTTGAGGCCGTCGCCGACCATGAGCACCCGCTTGCCCGCGGCCTCGAGGGCGCGCACGCGTTCGAGCTTGTCCTGCGGGCTTTGGTTGAAGCGCAGGTTCTCGGGCTGGGGCAGGATGGCCGCCAGGCGTTCGCGCTCGGCCTCGTTGTCGCCCGAGAGCAGGTGCAGCTCCTTGTCGCGCGAGAGGCTGCTGGCCAGGCCCTCCCAGCCGTCGCGATAGACGTTGCGCACCTCGAAATGGCCCAGCAGCTCGCCGTCGAGCTCGAGGAAGGCCTGGCTGCCCAGCCCGGCCTCGACCTTGGCGCCCAGCCAGGCGGCGCTGCCCAGCCGCAGCCGCCTGCCGCCGACAAGCGCCTCGATGCCCTTGGCGGGCAGTTCGTCGAAGCGCTCCACGGGCAGGGGCTCCAGCCGCTCGAAGTGGCGGGCCAGGGCCACGCTGACCGGGTGCGACGACTGCCTGGCCACCGAGCGCACCAGCCGCTCGCGCTCCTCGCCCAGCTCGGGGCCTTGGAAGCGCACCTGCCAGCGGTCGTTGCGCGTGATGGTGCCGGTCTTGTCGAAGACCACCGTGTCCACCGAGGCCAGCTTTTCGACCACGTCCGTCGATTTGAGGTAGAGGCCGTGCCGCCCGAAGAAGCGCATGACACTGCCGAAGGTGAAGGGTACCGAGAGGGCCAGCGCGCAGGGGCAGGCCACGATCAGCACCGAGGTGAAGGCGCGCAGGGCCACCGAGGCGTCGTGCCAGAGCCAGAAGGCGGCCGTGAGCACCGAGACCACCAGCACGGCCCCGGTGAAGCGGGCGCTGACCTGGTCCATCAGGGCGGCCAGGCGCGTGGGCGGCTCCTTGCCCGCGTCCTGGTTCCAGAGCTCGGTCAGGCGGCTCTGGCGCACGGGCTTGTCCACCAGCACCTCGATGGCCGCGCCCTTCTGCCGTCCCCCGGCGAAGAGCGGCTCGCCGATCTGCTTGGCGATGGGCACCGACTCGCCCGTTACGAAGCTGTAGTCGATGTTGGCCACGCCGCGGGCCAGGGTCGAGTCGGCCGGGATCAGCTCGTTGTTTCGGATCAGCAGCAGGTCGCCCTCGCGCACCTGCTCCAGCGGCACGATGGCCTCCTGGTCCTGTTCGAGCCGCGTGACGGCGATGGGGAAGTAGGACTTGTAGTCGCGCTCGAACGACAGGGCCTGGTAGGTCTTGTTCTGGTACCATTTGCCGATGAGCAGGAAGAAGACGAAGCCGGCCAGCGAGTCCATGTAGCCCTGGCCGGTGCCCGAGACGATTTCCCAGGTGCTCTGGACGAAGATGGCCGCCATGCCCACGGCCACGGGCAGGTCGATGTTGAGCATCCGGCTGCGGATGCCCTTGAGGGCCGAGAGCAAGTAGTCGTTTCCGGCGAAGAAGAACACGGGCAGGGCGAGCACCAGGTTGGCCCAGCGGAAAAGCTGCTGGAAGTTCTCGGCCACCCACTGCCCTCCGGGCAGGTACTCGGGCAGGCTGAACATCATGATGTTGCCGAAGCAGAACCCCGCCACGCCCAGGCGGTAGGCCAAGGCCCTGTCGGACTGGATGGCCTTGTCGTCGTCGCGGTCGAGCTGGTCGAGCGTGATCTTGGGGATGTAGTGGATCGAGGCCAGCAGCTCGGCCAGTTGGCGCAGGCTGACCTGCTCGTCGCGGAAGGTGATGGTAACGAGCTTCTTCGGGAAGTTGACCGACGAGGCCACCACGCCCTTGTGCAGCTTTTCGAGGTGCTCGAGCAGCCAGATGCAGGAGCTGCAATGGATGCTGGGCACCAGCAGTGTAACCTTGGAGATGCCTCCGTCGGAAAACTCGAGCAGCTTGCCGCGGATTTCTGCGTTGTCGAGGAAGGCGAAGTCGCGGCTGGTCTGCTCATCGACGCGGATGCCCGGGTTCTCGGCGTATTCGTAGTACTTGAACAGCTTGTTCTCGTTGAGCAACTGGTAAACGGTCAGGCAACCGTTGCAGCAGAAGGCCTTCCCGTCCCAGACCGGCGATCCGGGAGGGCAGGAGCTTCCGCAGTGGACGCATTTTTCAGACATGGCGGGGGCGGGGGGATTTTCCCCCAAAAGTAAGCAAAATAAACGGTCGTTGGGGCGCGGGGCTGCGGGGCCTCAAGGCTCGACTGGGGCCTCGGCCCTGCCGCGGGGCCAGAAGTTGAAGGCGATGCGGAAGACGGGGTTGGTGTAGGGCGTGCTCTGCGAGAGGGTGAAGTTGTAGAGCAGGAGCAGGTCCGACGAGAACCGCTCGCCGAACATCTGCCGGTAGCCGACGCCGCCGAGGGCCCCGCTGACCCAGAGGCGGTCGCCCTCATAGATGTTGCCGGCCCAGTCGATCATGAAGGGCTGGTGGTTGAGCATCTCGTACTCGGCGTGGGCGAAGATGTTGCGGAAAATGGTGTGCTCGGTGAAAAGCCGGTAGCCGTACTGGTAGTTGGAGTAGCGGGCGGGCGTGTAGGCGAAGAAGTTGTAGGTGCCGCCCAGGGCCACCAGCCACTTGTCGGTGATGCGGTAGCCGGCGTGGGGCGAGAGGTCCACCTGGGTGATGGTGCCGAACTGCAGGCCGAAACTGCCGCCGATGACCATCTTGTTGTTCAGCACGACGCGCCGCTCGGGCTTGGGCTGCTCTTCTTCCTCGGTGAAAAATCCTTCTTGGGCGCGGGCCTCGGGGACGGCGGCCAGGCCGAGCGCGAGGACGAGCGCGGCCCATGCCAGGGCGCGGAAAGGGGCGCCAAGGGCTTGCTTGCTGCTGTTCATGTGCGTGGGGTCTTGTGGTTCATGCCCTCAAAAACCCATCCGCCGCCGAATTGTTGCGGGACGGGCGCCGGGGGCGGATGTTTTTTTCGGCCCAAACTTCGCGATAATAAACGAGAAAGCATCTAACTTCGCCCAAAAGCCGGACAAGGCGCGACGCGATGGAACACAAGCATACCCACGAAACGGAACACGACCACGATCACGGCCACGATCACGATCACGGCCACGGACACGGACACCACGACCTCAAGGGCCGCAACCTGCTGCTGGCCATTCTGCTGAATGTCGCCATCACGGTGGCGCAGGTCTTCGGGGCCGTCATCTCGGGCAGCCTGGCCCTGCTGACCGACGCCCTGCACAACTTCAGCGACGTGGTGTCGCTGGTGGTCAGCTACGTGGCCAACCTGCTGTCCCGGCGCAAGCAGACCCTGGCGCAGACCTTCGGCTACAAGCGGGCCGAAGTGGTGGCCGGATTCCTCAACTCGGCCTCGCTGCTGGTCATCGCCGTGGTGCTGGTCAAGGAGGCCATCGAGCGCCTGCTCGACCCCGACCCCGTGGCCTCGATGTGGATGATCGGCGTCGGAAGCCTCGGCATCGTGGCCAACGGACTGAGCGTCATGCTCATCCATTCCGACTCCAAGGCCAACGTCAACATGCGCTCGGCCTACCTGCACCTGTTCACCGACATGCTCTCCTCGGTGGCCGTGGTGATGGGCGGCCTGGCCATGCTCGTCTGGCCCGCCATGGTCTGGATAGACCCGGTGCTGACCATCGCCATTGGCGTCTATCTGGTGATGGTGAGCTGGGGCCTGCTCATGACCACCCTGAAGATCCTCATGCAGTTCGCCCCCTCGGAGGTGGACCTGGAGCAGGTGCGCCGGCGCCTGGAAAGCCTCCCGCAGGTCAACAACGTACACCACACCCACCTCTGGAGCCTCAACGAGGACACCCTGCACTTCGAGTGCCACGTGGACACCGTCGAGAACTACTCGCTCAAGGAGGCCGCCGAGGTGCGGGCCGAGCTGCGGCGCATCCTGCACGACGAGTTCGGCATCGAGCACGCCACCATCCAAATGGAAAAGGACTGCTGCTCCGACCAGTCGTTCATCCTCGACGAGTGATCAGGCCAGCAGCAGGAACACCGCCGGGCGCTTGTGCAGCTCCGGCTTGTCGCGCTTCCAGGCCGGGGCCGGGCGCGTCTGTATCCACTGGCTCGGCAGGCTCAGGTCAACGGCCACGCACACCCGGGTCGAGGGCGCGCACAGCCGGGCCAGCTCCTCCAGCAGCTTGTCGTTGCGGAAGGGCGTCTCGATGAAGATCTGGGTCTCGCCCCACTGCCGCGAGCGCGCCTCGTGCTGCTGTATGGCCCGCGCCCGCTCGCCCTTGTCGATGGGCAGGTAGCCCCCGAAGGCGAAGCGCTGCCCGTTCAGGCCCGAGGCCATCAGGGCCAGCAGCAGCGACGACGGCCCCACCATCGGCATCACCTCCACGCCCCGCTCGTGCGCCAGCTTCGCCAGCTCCGCGCCCGGGTCCGCCACGCCGGGGCAGCCCGCTTCCGAGAGCATCCCCACGTCGTGCCCCTGCTCGATCGCCTCCAGGAAATCCGCCTGCCGCTCGGGCGGCGTATGCTTGGTCAGCTCGTAGAAGCGCAGCTCCTCGATCGGCACCGGCATCCCCAGGCCCGACAGGTAGCGGCGGCTCGTGCGCAGGTTCTCGCACACGAAGTGCCGCAGCGCCAGCGTCTGCTCGCGCACCGCCGGCGGCAGGACGTGCTCGTGCGACTCGGCGCCCAGGCTCGTGGGCAGCATCCAAAGTTTTCCTCTTGGCCTCATGGCTTTGTGCTATCTTCGCGGGGCTTCCTTGCCCCACGGCAGGCGCGAAGCTAACAAGTTGGGCCCTATCCGACAAGGCAGTGGCCGCCATCGGGGCGATAAATCTTCGACGCGTCGGCAACTCAAAACCAAAAATGACTATCATCGCGCAAACCAACGAATCATGGCAAAGGCAAATCCAAAAATCGACCTCGTGTTCAAGAAATTGTTCGGAACAGAACAAAACATCAGCCTGCTGAAATCATTGGTCAATTCGGTATTGCCTGAAAATGAACAAGTAACAGCCTTAAAACTAAAAAATCCATACAATCCGTCCGACTATTTGAGCGGAAAGATCTCATACCTTGACATCAAGGCGACAGATGAAAAAGGAAAATGGTACGACATTGAAATCCAAGTAGCACCATACGATTTTTTTGGATTCAGATTGCTTTTTTACTGGGCGAAAATGTACAGTTCGCAACTGAAAACCAAACAGACGTATGACGATTTGAGAAAAACCATTGTGATCAGCTTGATAAACTTTGGTTATTTCATTGACAAAGAAGGAGAAGAGCGTTATCACCGCCGAATTGGATTGACCGATCTGGATACAGGTGAAATTTACGAACAAACGGACGGGCTGGAGCTGATTTTCGTCGAATTGAAAAAATTCAAAAAAGAGCTGCCCGAAATCCATTCGACGCTCGAACGTTGGATAACATTTCTGAACAAAGCACACGAATTTTCAAAAGACAATTTGCCAAAAGAAATCGCGACGGAAGAAATCAAAAAGGCAATGGAAGAACTTGAAGTGATGTATTTCAACGAAACAGAACAAGAGCATTACGAAAGCCAGCAAAGAAGGTATTTGGATGAAGACGCGTTGGCAAAACAAGAAGAAAGAAAAATCCAAAGTGCCATCCACGAAGCCGTACTGGACAACAACTTGGAAATCGCGAGAAAAATGAAGGCAAAAGGAAAGCCGATGGACGAAATCACCGACTTCACCGGCCTGACCCAAGACCAGATTGAAAAACTCTGAACCGGGAAGGGACAAAAAAGCAAAGCTTCTGGCAAATCGAACGCTGTACCCATCAAACCCCGCAAGATGAAAAGCCGCCAATTCTTCCTCGAAAGGCAATACCCAAGGCCATGAAAATCACCATCCTCGGCTCCGGAACCTCGCAAGGCGTTCCCGTCATTGGCTGCCGCTGCGAAGTCTGCCGTTCCGCAGACCCCCGCGACAAGCGCCTGCGCAGCTCCATCTTCGTCCAGACCCAGGGCAAGAACCTGGTGGTGGACACCGGCCCCGACTTCCGCCAGCAGATGCTCCGCCTCGACGCCGACCGCCTCGACGCCGTGCTGCTCACGCACAACCACAAGGACCACGTGGCCGGGCTCGACGACATACGGGCCTTCAACAACTTGCAGCAGAACGACATGCCCGTCTATGCCGAGCCTTACGTCCAGAAGGCCCTGCGCAACGAGTTCCCCTACATCTTCGCCGACCACAAGTACCCCGGCGTGCCCAATGTGGCCCTGCACACCATCGGCGAGGAGCCCTTCGAGGTGCAGGGAGTGCCCATCCTGCCCATCCGCGTCCTGCACTACCGCCTGCCCGTGCTCGGCTTCCGCTTCGGCGACTTCGCCTACGTCACCGACGCCAGCTCAATCCCGCCCGAGCACCTGGAGCGCCTGCGCGGTTGCAAGGTGCTGGTCATCAACGCCCTGCGCCACGAAAAGCACATCTCGCACTTCACCGTAGCCGAGGCCCTCGAAGTCATCGACCAGGTCAAGCCCGAGGTGGCCTACCTCACCCACATCAGCCACAAGCTAGGCCACACGCAGACCGAGGCCGCCCTGCCCCCCAACGTCCGCATGGCCTACGACGGCCTCGAGATCGAGCTCTGACGCAGGGACCAAACCGCGACGATGCGTTTTTTTCCCCACAGGCACCTCGTCACCGGGGCCTTCGCCCGCCCCATCTTGCCGCCTTCCACGGGCTCACCAGCTCCTGCGAGGCATAGCCGGCCAGGTGTTCAAAAAAAAATCGCCCTGGCGCTTGTTTTTTCACAGTACAGTTTGTATATTTGGTCATCGTCAATTTCAAACCCACGATGATCAAGCTACCCTTGAAAACTGCGGACGTACAAGGCCAGAGCCGATTGGTGCTCGCCACGGGCAGCAGCAGAACTGCCCAACCCCGAAAGTTTGACGGATTGGTGCGGATTGTGGAGGTGTGCATTTAATTCTTAATGCGCAATTGTGTTTTTGGGTAAGAATTGAGGATTGTGGAAGTAATGACGTTAGCGGTAATTGAAATCCTGGAAACTATCAATGATAATTGGCATATTGATCCAATTACTAAAAAAGAAAATTAATGTAGGTATTCAATTCAAAAAAATATTACTTTTGTGTAAATAAAGCGCAATTACTATGATAAGTACATTTGGAATAAAAAATTATAGAAATCTTAATAATTTACAACTCAAATCATTGGGGCGTATTAATTTGATTACGGGAAAAAACAATACAGGAAAATCAGCATTATTAGAAGCTATATCTATTTATACAACAAAAGCTGATATAAGTTGGATTGTTTCGTTGTTACAGGAACGAGGAGAGTACTACCGAAATAGTAATAATAGTGACCCTGTAGAAATGAATTTGAAAACATTTTCTTCCTTATTTTGTGGTCGAAAGATTTCATTTTTTGATGTCTATAGCGCAATTCAAATCGGACAGTTAGAAGACAATTTATTCGGTTCTGAAATATCTTCAACATCTATGACAATAAGGATAATTAAATTTTTCGAAGAAATTATAAAACAACCAAATTTAGAAAATGAAGAAAGAATTATTACACGAAGGAAAAAAACAATAATTGATGAAAAAGAAGATAAATCTTATACCGATTCTCAAATTGGTATTGAAATAAAGGGAAAAGATTTTTACAGTATTCTGCCCTTAGATTCAGATAGACCATATAGACTTTTAAATTATCATCAAAATAAGATCTCTGAAAACATACAATATATTAGAACACGAAATATTGAAAGCGAATTAAATGGAAGGCTCTGGGATAATATTGCGTTAAGCACAAAGGAAGAATTTTTAATACGCGCCTTAAAAATTATAGAACCAAACATAGAACGGTTGACGTTCATTAACAATACTACGACAGCACGTCAAGAACGCATTCCTGTTATAAAACTAAAAAATGAGCCAAATATAATTCCACTAAAAAGTATGGGCGACGGAATTAATAGAATTTTGACTATTATTTTAGCTCTTATTAATTCAGATAATGGATACCTACTAATTGATGAGGTTGAGAATGGACTTCATTATACAGTTCAAGAAAAATTATGGAATATTATTTTTGATTTGGCAAAAGAACTTAATGTTCAAATTTTTGCTACAACACACAGTCTGGATTGTATAAAATCATTTGAAAAAGTGCTAAATAGCCAGAACGATTTTAATGATTGTAAACTTATTCGTCTTGATATAATAAATAATTTAATTAAACAAGTGGAATACGATGCCAATGAATTAAAAGTTGCGTCAAATCAGGAAATTGAAATAAGATAGCATGAAAAAGGAAAAATTCAATCAGAAATTACTTGTCGAAGGAAATGATGACCAGCATGTTATCTGGAGTTTATGTCAAAAATTTGCACTTTCTGAAAATTTTGACGTGATAGATTGTGATGGAATTGATAATATTTTTGCACAACTTCCAATTCGAATGAAACAATCAGAAATTAAAACAATTGGAATAATAGTTGATGCCGATTTTGACATTCAAAAACGTTGGCAAAAATTAATGAGTGTGGTTGAAAAATATGAATATTTATTTGATAAACAATTACGTTCTGAGGGAATAATTATTACTCAAGATAATATGCCAAAACTTGGTATTTGGATAATGCCAAATAATGAGGTCAGCGGAATGCTTGAAGATTTTATTACATTTCTTGTTCCTGATAATGACAAACTATTTCCTTTAGCACAAGATATTCTTTCTAAACTTGAAAATTTGAATATTAATCAGTATCAATTAATTCATCGAACAAAAGCACTAATAAGTACATGGTTGGCTTGGCAGGAAGATCCAGGTACACCAATGGGCTTAGCAATTACTAAAAAATATTTATCTACTGATGAAAAAAATTGTATTCAATTTATCAATTGGCTAATAGAACTTTTTCATAGCAATGAATGAAATACCTATAACATGCAACATGGAAACCATTGCCTTTTTTTTGGGCAGATGTGCAAACTTGAAACTTTGTGCAAGAAACGAGTTTCATCGGTAATCGAACATTTTACCGTTGAACCCCACAAAAAAGGCAACGCCGCATAGTTGCTTTTCGTTATCGCAAGTTTACCCACCCACAGCAGAATCTTACCATATCGTCGAGTTGTCCAGGACCATCAAGCGGCATTGGGCCGGCGTAGTCAACTGGGCGGAAAACCGTATTTGCAACGGGATACCGGCAAAGTGCCCCTCAAGGCTGTCCTAGACATACTCACCGGAAAGCTAGATTTTGCTCGAGCCCATCCCTTTCGCTCCAGCCACTCACTTTTCTAAAGAACCATTTTTCCAAATGGATTCTTCCCTAGGGAGCTCGCCGGGCGGGGGAATCGCGAAAAAAGATTTACCTTGGCCAAGCGTTGCCGGGACGCGCCAAAGGTTCCGGCTCATTTTCCAGAACCCAAAACAAAAGACCTATGCAAGGAAACGGATGGGGCAAGATTTTCCGGCTGACGAGCTTCGGCGAGTCGCACGGAGCGGGCATCGGGGGCGTGATCGAGGGCTGCCCGCCGGGGCTGGAGATTGACCTGGACTTCGTGCAGGCCGAGCTGGCGCGCCGCAAGCCGGGGCAGTCGCGCATCACCACGCCCCGCAAGGAGGACGACGCGATCGAGTTCCTTTCGGGCATCCACCAGGGCCGCAGCCTGGGCACGCCCATCGGCTTCCTGATCCGCAACCAGGACCAGAAGTCGAAGGACTACGACCACATAAAGGACGTTTACCGGCCCTCGCACGCCGATTTCACCTACGACCAGAAGTACGGCCTGCGCGACCACCGAGGCGGCGGGCGCTCCTCGGCCCGCGAGACGGCCGCGCGGGTGGCCGCCGGGGCCATCGCCAAGCTGGCCCTGGCGCGGCTGGGCGTCAAGGTCTGGGCCTATGTCTCGCAGGTCGGAACGCTGGCCCTCGACAAGCCCTACGCCGAGCTGGACCCGGCGCTGGTCGAAAGCAACATCGTGCGCTGCCCCGAGCCGGAGACCGCCGAGCGCATGATCCGCCTGATCGAGCAGGCCCGCGCCAAGGGCGACACCCTCGGGGGCATCATCACGGGCGTGGCCACGGGCGTGCCCGCGGGCCTGGGCGAGCCGGTCTTCGACAAGCTGCACGCCGACCTGGGCAAGGCCATGCTCAGCATCAACGCCGTCAAAGGATTCGAGTACGGCTCCGGCTTCGCGGGGTCAAGCCTCTTCGGCTCCGAGCACAACGACGCCTTCGTCATGGGCCCCGACGGGCGCGTGGGCACGGCCACCAACCACTCGGGCGGCATCCAGGGCGGCATCTCCAACGGGCAGGACATCTACTTCCGCGTGGCCTTCAAGCCCATCGCCACCCTGATGCGCAAGCAGGAGTCGCTCGGCCCCGACGGCCTGCCGACCACCATCCTGCCCAAGGGCCGCCACGACCCTTGCGTGCTGCCCCGGGCCGTGCCCATCGTGGAGGCCATGGCCGCCATGACCCTGCTCGACCACTACCTGATGAACCTGGCCCGCTTCTGAAAGCCTCGGCCCGGACTGGCGAACGGCGATTTTTCGCCATTCTAAAGCACTGAAAAACAGGCATTTGGCAAGAATCTTCCTTTGTCGGCCCTCCTTCTTCGAGGCCGGGGATTCTTTTTGTTGAAAAAAAAACGAACAAAAAGCAAGGCCAGGATCCCGATTTGGAAAAAATGTCTTAATATTGCAGCCGATTTTCTCTAAAGCAACCGAAAATAAAGCCCCAGCAAAATGGACCAATTGATAAAAATGGCGGAACAGCAGTTCCTGCAAGAACGTCCTGAGGACAAGAAGCATCCCGTATTCAGTTCTGGCGACACCATCACCGTTGACTACCAGATCAAGGAAGGCGACAAGACCCGTATCCAGTCGTTCCGCGGCGTGGTCATCCAACGCAAAGGCCACCCGAACACGGCGACCGTAACCGTTCGCAAGATTTCCGGCAACGTGGGCGTGGAGCGTATCTTCCCCATCAACTCGCCCTTCATCGAGCAAATCACGGTCAACAAGTACGGCAAGGTCCGCCGCGCCCGCATCTACTACCTGCGGAACCTCACCGGCAAGAAAGCCCGCATCAAACAGCGCATGAACCCGAAAGAAATGTAATTTTCTTTTTTTCGACTTGCTGAAAAAATCCAAGACGTCGTCCTCCCATGGGGACGACGTCTTTTTTGCGCTCCTGCCCCAAGGGATTTAGCCCGCATTGAAGCCCGCTGGGGTTGGAGGGGAAGCCCGAAGGGGTGGCATTGTCTGGCCCATCCTCCCGATGAGGATAATTTCACCCCTTCGGGGTTCTCTGCTTTGGCTTGGCTCCGCTTTCTACAATCATTACACCCCTTCGGGGTTAGGCGAGTCTTCAAGGCATTCCCATCACATTTGAAAGCGACTGGTTATCAATGGACAATGGGGAATGGATAATGGAAAATGGGCAATGGAAAATGGCCTCGGTCTCCCAATCCTTCACTGGATGGGGCTTTAAAGCTCGTAATTCGTAATTTCAAATTCGTAATTCGTAATTTCAAATTCGTAATTCGTAATTAAAAATTCGTAATTCGTAATTAAAAATTCGTAATTAATAATTCGTAATTCGTAATTAAAAATTCGTAATTCGTAATTCCCAATTCGTAATTCCCAACAGAATCGCGGCTAACGGGTCTGCTCGCCTATCTCCGCGAGGGTTTGGATAGGCGGCGGCGGGCGACTATCTTTGGCAAAAAACTATTCGGCCCATGACCGTTTCCTCCGCGTTTCGTCCGCCTTTGCCATTGTCCTTTTTGTGGGCCTGCCTGCTGTTTTGGGCCGTTGGCCTGGGCGTGGTGGGCCTGACCGACAAGGCGGAGCTGCACCTCTGGCTCAACCAGTGGCACGCGCCCGCGGCCGACGGGGCCATGCGGCTGCTGACGCACCTGGGCGACGGCCTGGCCCTGGCGGTGGCGGCCCTGGCCCTGCTGTTGTGGAACCGCCGGGCGCTGCTGGGGCTGGTCTTCGGCGTCGGCCTGGGCATCCTGCCGACGGTGGCGCTCAAGCGGCTGCTCGACACGCCCCGGCCGCGGCTTTACTTCGAGGAGCTGGGGCGGCTGCAAGAGCTGCCGCTGGTAGAGGGCCTGCGCCTGCACGACCACTTGAGCATGCCTTCGGGCCACACGGCCACGGCCTTCCTGCTGGCGGGCTTCGCGCTGGCCTGGCCGCTGGCACGGGGCGTCGGCTGGCAGTTGGCGCTGTTCGCCCTGGCGCTGCTGGTGGCCTTCACGCGGGTTTACCTGAGCCAGCACTTCCTGGAGGACGTGCTCGCCGGCTCGGTGCTGGGGGTGGGCGGCGCGCTGGGCGGCGCATGGCTGGCCGCGCTCCCGCGATTCGACAAACTGGGCCCTTCGGGGCATTCGACTTTGCCAAGCCCTACGCCATGAACCAACCCAAGACCAACCCGATGGCCCAAGCGGCGCTGCTGCTGCTGGGCGCGGCTTTTTTCCTGCCTTTCCTGGGGCAGGTGCATCTTTTCGACTGGGACGAGATCAACTTCGCCGAGGCCGCCCGCGAGATGCTGGCCACGGGCGACTGGCTGACGGTCCGCATCAACTACGAGCCGTTCTGGGAGAAGCCGCCGCTTTTCATCTGGATGCAGGCCCTGAGCATGAAGCTGCTGGGCGTGGGCGAGTACGCGGCGCGGCTGCCCAACGCCCTGGCGGGGATGCTCACGCTGCTGGTGCTCTACCGCCAGGGCACGAGCCTGTACGACAGCCGCTTCGGCTGGCTGTGGGCCTTGAGCTACCTGGGCTCGGTGCTTCCGTTCTTCTACTTCAAGAGTGGCATCATCGACCCTTGGTTCAACCTGTTCATCTTCCTGGGCGTTACGCACTTGGCCCGTTTCGCGGACCCGCGGCGGATGTTCCACAAGGGGCGGGACCTGCTGCTTTCGGCGGCCTTCGTGGGCCTGGCCGTGCTGACCAAGGGTCCGGCGGGGCTGCTGATCTTCCTGCTGGCGGCGGGTTTCTACCGGGTGTTGTTCGGCTTCGGGCACCGGTTGCGTCTGGTGCAGGTGCTGGCCTTCGGCGGGGTGCTGGGCGTGGTGGGGGGCTTCTGGTTCCTCTTGCAGGCGGCCACGGGCAACTGGCAGACGATCCAGGATTTCGTGGTGTATCAGGTGCGGCTTTTCAGCACCAAGGACGCGGGCCACGGCGGCTTCCTGCTGTACCATTTCGTGGTGCTGCTGTTGGGCGTGTTCCCGGCCTCGCTGCTGGCGCTTAGGAGCTTCCGCTGGGACGACTCGGACAGCGTGGCGCAGCAGGCGGCCCGGCGCTGGATGCTGGTGCTGTTCTGGGTGGTGCTGGTGCTGTTCACGATTGTGAGCACGAAGATCGCGCACTACTCGTCGATGTGCTATTTCCCGCTGACCTACCTGGCGGCGCGGACGCTGCACAAGGTGGAGCGCGAGGGCTGGCGGCTGGGGCCTTGGCTCAAGGGCGGCCTGCTGGCGATGGGCCTGCTCTGGGCGGCCTTCCCCGCGGCGCTGCCGCTGGTGGAGCGCAACAAGGAGGCCATCCTGGCGGCGGGCTGGGTCAAGGACCGCTTCGCCGCGGGCAACCTCGAGGCCAGCGTCCACTGGTCGGGCCTGGAGCCGCTGGGCGGGCTGGTGCTGCTGCTTTCGCTGGGCGGAGGGCTGTGGCTTTCGGGCCGCGGCAGGGCCTGGGGCCACGACCTGATGCTGCTGGGCGGGGCCGTTTTCCTGCTGGCCACCACGGCCCTGGTGGTGCCCCGGGTCGAGCGCTACACGCAGAACGCCGTGGTGGAGTTCTACCAGTCCATCGCCGGGCAGGACGCCTATGTGGCCTCGCGCTACAAGAGCTACGCGCACCTGTTCTACGCCCGCGTGCCCGACCACGGCCGCCCCGAGGCCTACGAGCTGCCGTGGCTGATGCAGACGCCGCTCGACAAGCCGGTTTACGTGGTGGCCAAGAACACCCAGGCCGAGGCCCTCGAGGCGGAGTATCCCTTCCTGCTGAAAATCGAGGCCAAGAACGGCTACGTCTTCTACCGCAAGCCGCCCAGCCGCTGAGCCTTGCCGCGGCTTCGCGGCCCAAGGGCTTGGCCAAGCGGATGTTTTCGCGTATTTTGTGCCCGAACCCCAGCCCCGACCCCCCCGATGGAACCCAGCCCCCACCAGCGCGAAGACCTGCGACAAGCCTACGACGACTACTACGCCCCAGGCGACGACGCCTGGCGGCTGCTCGGCGCACGGCAGAAGGCCCAGCACATCCTCGAGCTCACCCGAGGGCTGCACTTCAACCGCGTGCTCGAAGTCGGCGCCGGCGACGGAAGCGTGCTGCATTACCTGGCCGCCCGCGAAGACTTCTGCCACGAGCTGCACGCCGCCGAGATCTCGCAAAGCGGCATCGAGGCCATCGAAAGGCGCAAGCTGCCCCGCATGGCCGGCGTCCACAAGTTCGACGGCCAGCGCCTGCCTTTCGCCGACCAGTCGTTCGACCTGGTCATCCTCTCGCACGTGCTCGAGCATGTCGAGCATCCGCGGCTGACCCTGCGCGAGCTGCTGCGCGTGGCCAAGTTCCAGTTCATCGAGGTGCCCCGCGACTACAAGCACGGCGTCGATGCCCGCGTGGACCACTTCCTGTCCTACGGCCACATCGACGTTTACACCCCCACCCGGCTGCGCTTCCTGCTGCTGACCGAAAACTTCGAGATCCTCCGCGACAAGATGAGCTTCGTCGAGGAGGAGCTCCTGCTGCTCGACCTGGGCCGAAAGGGCCAGGACAACGCCCTCAACCGCCTCAAGACCAAGCTCTGGGTCAAGGCCCGCGCCATCCGCTACGCCCTGGCTGGGCCCGAACGCCGCGAAACCATGGTCAACGCCTACTCGGTGCTCACGCGGGCCGCCGAGAAGCCCCGCGGGGTCATGGCCGGAAGCCCGCCCGCCCGCTAGAACCCTCGCCCCATAGCCGGGCAAAGCCCCCCCGAAGAACCACAAAGGCCTCAAAACGAAAGCCATGCAGTACAAGGACTACTACAAGATTCTCGGCCTCGAGACCAACGCCTCGCCCGACCAGATCAAGAAGGCCTACAGGGCCATGGCCAAGCAGCACCACCCCGACAAGAACCCCGACGACCCCAGGGCCGAGGAGCGATTCAAGGAGATAGCCGAGGCCTACGAGGTGCTCAAGGACCCCCAGAAAAAGACAACCTACGACCAGATGCGCTCCTCCTGGGGATACCAGTCGGCCGGACCGCGCAACGAGCAGCGCCGACAGCCCGAGCCGCAGGCCGAAGAGCCCGACGACGAAATCGACGAGCTGCTGCGCGACTACCAACGCCGCAAGGGCAAGTTCAGCTCCGGCTTCTCGGACTTCTTCAACAACTTCTTCAACGCCCGCGAAACCGGGCCCGGGAAGGCATACAAGGGCGAGGACTCGCGCGGGAAAGTTACCATCGACCTTGAGGAGGCCTACACCGGAAGCAAGCGCCTGCTCAACGTCAACCAGAAGCGCCTGGGCGTCGCCCTACGGCCGGGCATCCGTTCCGAGACCCTGCTCAAGATCGCGGGCCATGGAAAGCCCAGCCCCACGGGCGGCGAACCGGGCGACCTCTACGTCCGCATCGTGGTCCGCGAACATAATTTCTTCCAGCGCGAGGGCAACGACCTCCGGTGCAGCCTCAAGGTGGACGCCCTGGCCGGGCTCCTGGGCGAGAAAATCAGCGTCCCCACCCTCAAGGGCGATGTCAGCATCAAGCTCAAGCCCGGAACCACCCACAACAAGACCCTGCGCCTCAAGGGATTGGGCATGCCCGACTACGATTTCCCCGGCCTCTTTGGCGACCTCTACCTCAGCCTGGTGCTCGAAATGCCCGACGACCTCAACCCCGACGAGCTCGCCCGCATCCGCGAGGCCTACGCCGCCTACCGGCAACGCAAGGGACAAGCCCTCTAAACCACCGACCCCATGCTACTGCTCAGCCCCGACGCCTGGACCCAGTACGAGCTGCTCGATTCGGGCAACCAGGAGAAACTCGAACGATTCGGCCCCCGCGTGCTCATCCGCCCCGAGCCGCAGGCCCTCTGGGACAAGGCTCTGCCCGAGGCCGAATGGACCCGCGCCGCCCATGCCCGCTTTGTCCGCGAAAAGCGTGACCGCGAGCAGGGCGGCTGGCAGCAGCTCCGCCCCGCCGAAGAGCCTTGGACCCTGCCCTACCAGAACGGCCCGCTGCGCCTGAAGTTCCGGCTGGCCCTGACTTCCTTCGGCCACGTGGGCGTCTTCCCCGAGCAGGCGCCCAACTGGGACCACCTCCACCACCACCTCTCGCGCTGGCCCGAGCCGGCGCCCAAGGTGCTCAACCTGTTCGCCTACACGGGCGGAGCCACCCTGGCCGCCCGCGCCGCCGGGGCCGACGTTACGCACCTCGACTCGGTGCGCGCCGTGGTCAACTGGGCCAGCGACAACGCCCGCCTCAGCCAGCTCGACGGCATCCGCTGGATCGTCGAGGACGCCCTCAAGTTCGCCCACCGCGAGCTGCGCCGGGGCAGTGTTTACCAGGCCATCGTCCTGGACCCGCCCGCCTACGGACGTGGCGCCAACGGCGAAAAGTGGGTGCTCGAGGACAGCCTCAACGAGCTGCTGGGCATCTGCGCCAAGCTGCTCTCGCCCCGCCGCTCTTTCCTGGTGCTCAACCTCTACTCCATGGGCCTTTCCGCCCTGCTGGCCGACACCCTGGCCCGGGCGCACTTCCCCACCGCCCGCACCGAGTTCGGCGAGTTCTTCCTCAACAGCCAGACCGGACAGCGACTGCCCCTGGGTATCTTCCTGCGGGCACACTTAGGGAATGTTTAATTACGAATTTTTTAATTACGAATTACGAATTGGGAATTACGAATTACCAATTACAAATTACGAATTGCGAATTACGAATTACGAATTGGGAATTACGAATTGGGAATTACGAATTGGGAATTACGAATTGGGAATTACGAATTACGAATTGCGAATTACGAATTTGGAAGGGAGGCTCTTTAAAAAAGTATGCTTGCCCGCCAGCGTTCCGCGCAGCGGTTAACGGAAGGCTCCGGGTGCCGCCTCGTCCCCCAGTTCCAGGGCCACCGCGAAGTGGACCTCGTCAGGGTTCGCCGCGTAGAGCGCCTGGTTGTCGATCACTTTGCCGGCCAGGTACTGCTCGTAGAGCCATTCGGGGGAAATCGGAGCGCTTGTACGGGCCATGCTTCTTGCCGTCCTGGTATTGGCAATCCTCCACCCAAAAGCCCAGAAAGAACTCCTGCGCGGGGCCGTGCCGGACGCCATCCCGGAGCGTGAAGGTCGCCTCAAGAATGTCGGTGCCTTCGACGAACACCTTCTTGAGGCCCCGTTCCTGCTTTGTTGCCCGTGGGGTGGGAAAAATCCTTGCGGCAAAGCCATTTCCCCGGTGGTTGCCGCTCAGTAAATGACGACGCCTTTTTGGATTTTCACCCGCCTGCGGAAACCGCTGACCGCCGGCAAAGGCTTTTCCGCGAAGGGCTCCACCTCCGCTTCGTGGAAGGTTTCCAAGGGCCTTGATTCGCCCGTGTGGTAATAGACATCCAGATACGCCAAGTCGGCGCGCGAAAGCCGGGTGTACCACTGGTCCAGGTGGTGGATCCCCAGCTCGTGCAGCAGGGACAAGGAAATGGCCGCCGCGTCCACCTCGTAGTCCATCAATTCCTGGATCAGGTCCTGGTCGGGTTTGTAGAACAACTGCGAGCCGATTTCGGCATAGCGCCCCGAAACCGCCCATTGGTAGTTGTGCGCGGTCAAATGCACCATGCTGAACAGCTTCATTTCCCAAGTCAGGGAATCGCCGACGTAAACCGCGGCCCCGTCCAGGTCGCCGAAATAATCCTGCCCCTTGGCATCAACGATGACGACTTCCATCCCGAGTTCCCTCAGGCCTTTGAGCGCTTTCTCGAAAGTGGTTTCAAATGGTTCCATCCTGCCAGTTTTTTGGGTTGAGCCTTCCAAAGTTTCGCGACAATCCGCCTCGACCCTTCCGCGAGCGGGAGGGCGTCCGCGGGCACCAAATTAAAAAATTCTTCCAACCGGAGCAAGCCGGCCCCGATCCCGCCTTCCACCGGAAACGGCCCGCGGAAAAAAAGGCTCCCAAGTTTTCGGAACCTGGAAGGCCCTGTCTCAAGGCTTCTTCAAACTGGATAGGGTTAAAAAGTCATTCACCGTTTACGGTGTTAATCTTTATGACAAAACGTCTCAATCCTTCTTCAAACTGGATAGGGTTAAAAAGCAGTACAACCAACCTCAGAGCCCCATGAAGATAATGTCTCAATCCTTCTTCAAACTGGATAGGGTTAAAAAGGAATTTATAAAAAAGCATTGGTCGGCTGCGGCCGAAAGTCTCAATCCTTCTTCAAACTGGATAGGGTTAAAAAGGGGGGTCATTAAGCAGGAATCGCTCCCTGATGGACACGGTCTCAATCCTTCTTCAAACTGGATAGGGTTAAAAAGTTGCGAGGTGGTACGAAGCCCACCCGGAATGACAGGTCTCAATCCTTCTTCAAACTGGATAGGGTTAAAAAGTCGTGAGGTGGGGTTTCAAAGCTCTCGACTTTACCTGTCTCAATCCTTCTTCAAACTGGATAGGGTTAAAAAGTCGTATCTAAGTACTCCATTGACGGGGAGATCCCCGTCAGTCTCAATCCTTCTTCAAACTGGATAGGGTTAAAAAGGAATTGAAAGTTGTCGGAACTGACCACACGGGTGGTGTCTCAATCCTTCTTCAAACTGGATAGGGTTAAAAAGCCATGACAGTCTGATCATAAAGGGACCCCTAGGTTGCGTCTCAATCCTTCTTCAAACTGGATAGGGTTAAAAAGAGGTCAAAACCTCTTTCTTGAATCTCCCCGGTTACGAGTCTCAATCCTTCTTCAAACTGGATAGGGTTAAAAAGCGGCGTGTCTGGGGCCTTACGAGGTCCCACGTCATCGCTGTCTCAATCCTTCTTCAAACTGGATAGGGTTAAAAAGACAGCCGTGCGGGGGCAATCCACTCGTTTTCGGCCTTGGTCTCAATCCTTCTTCAAACTGGATAGGGTTAAAAAGGAGGTTCTCGACGTCGGGATAGCTCCCGACGTAAAAGTCTCAATCCTTCTTCAAACTGGATAGGGTTAAAAAGTAATTCCCGTTGAGCGGAAGAAGCTCATTCTGAAGTCTCAATCCTTCTTCAAACTGGATAGGGTTAAAAAGGAGGACTTAAAGTTCATCGCCTCGCTCGATCAGAGCGTCTCAATCCTTCTTCAAACTGGATAGGGTTAAAAAGAACTGGAAAAGGCCTCTTCGAGGCCAACAGAAGGGGGTCTCAATCCTTCTTCAAACTGGATAGGGTTAAAAAGTCTCTAATTACGCAACCATTCACCCAACCCAGCGCGCGTCTCAATCCTTCTTCAAACTGGATAGGGTTAAAAAGCCGTGCGATCACAGTCTAATTTCAAAGGAACCCCTAGGTCTCAATCCTTCTTCAAACTGGATAGGGTTAAAAAGGTACAAGGTCGAGTACAACGAGCTGAGACAGCGAGTTGTCTCAATCCTTCTTCAAACTGGATAGGGTTAAAAAGCGAGAATTGAAAGTTCTAAATACCGACCACGTAGGGTCTCAATCCTTCTTCAAACTGGATAGGGTTAAAAAGCCAAGCGGGCATCTCTTACGTCATTGACAGTAATCCGTCTCAATCCTTCTTCAAACTGGATAGGGTTAAAAAGAATATCTCTATTGCCCGGATGGTGAAAATAGGTAGGTCTCAATCCTTCTTCAAACTGGATAGGGTTAAAAAGAGATCACCGAAGAACTTGAAGCATTTGGCTTCATGTCCTGTCTCAATCCTTCTTCAAACTGGATAGGGTTAAAAAGAGGAGGCAATTATAGGCTCAATGAGCCGAAACTGGAGAGTCTCAATCCTTCTTCAAACTGGATAGGGTTAAAAAGTAACTGACGATCCCACCTTCGAGGAGGGAATCGTGTCTCAATCCTTCTTCAAACTGGATAGGGTTAAAAAGGGATACGAAAGGTGATAGTTCCGACCTGCAACGGGTCTCAATCCTTCTTCAAACTGGATAGGGTTAAAAAGATTGAAACCAAAATTGCACGGGCAAACGCCCGTGCGGTCTCAATCCTTCTTCAAACTGGATAGGGTTAAAAAGGTTTTTATCGATTTCCTGAAAAGGAAGTCTGATTAGTCTCAATCCTTCTTCAAACTGGATAGGGTTAAAAAGTTGACAATCGGATTGCGCGAGCAAATGCTCGCGCGATGAGTCTCAATCCTTCTTCAAACTGGATAGGGTTAAAAAGTGATTTTTTGTAATTATTTAGGTATATTTGCGTTAGTATAAAAAAAACAGGTTCCGAATCCACATCCACGGCAGCGCATGGTCATTCCTTCC
>JAIFMG010000121.1 GCA_020048645.1 Bacteroidota bacterium
GGAAGAAACATTTTCAGGGAGCTCAAAAACACTTTTGACGGCCACAACTTCCTTTCCGTCAAATGCGAGATGACCTAAATAGTTACCTTTCGCAGTTCTAAATCTGCGCTTCAGTGATATTTTTTTTGACAATTGAAGCCTTGGGCCAGGTAGCAGTATTACTATTTTCGAGTCATTAACCCTAAAAACGACGAAAATGATCAATCTCAAAGAGACCAAGAGGCTGAAAAACGCGCTTGCGGAGCGTCCCCAGGAGTTTCGCAGCATCATCGAGGATACCCCGCTGGCGATTTGCATCACGAACGAAGACGCGATGTTTGTGGCCATGAACCAGAATTACCTGGACCTCTACGGCTTCACGCGCGAGCAGCTCGAAGGCAATTCGTTCACGCTGGTTGTGCCCGAGGAAAACCGTGCGGCGCTGAAGCGTTACCACGACCAGTTTTTCGTGGACCGCTACGAGATCCTGCGCAAATGGGTCGTCCAACGCAGCGACGGCAAAAGCATGGAGATTTTCGCGGACGCAGGCTTCAACGATCGGATCCAGGGCAGGCCGCACAAAGTTACATTTGTGCAGTTCCTCCGGGTTGTCGATTCTGGCCAAGAGGCAGGAAGCGATACCGGCAACAAAATGCTGGGCAGCAAATAAGCCCAAATTCAGCCGAACGAAAAAGCAGCCACTTTCCAGGGCTGCTTTTTCTGTTTTGGGGTGAAAATATGGTCTCTTTTGGGCTTAGGATTCCCTTTTCTCGGTGTTTCGGGGTCTTCCAGAGCGGGGCGCGTCCGAGAGACCGCCCAGGCCCTCTTCTTCCCAGCGCTTGAGCCAACTGCTGATGGTGTCCCTGTCGGCCTCGAAGATGAGGGCCAGGTCGTCAATCTTGTAGCCTTTGTGGCTCAGCAAAATGGCGTGTGCCCTCTTCCTGACTTTGAAAGAGGGGCTGGTGCGCATCAGCTCGGCCAGTTCCATCTGGCTATGGGTGTCGAGTTTATTGACGAATCGCATGGTCTTGGGGCTTTGAATGGGGTTCTTGGACTGGGTCATGGAAGGTTCACTTTCACAAAAATACCGAAGATCATTTCGCCAAAAGAGGGTCAAAACACCCAAAATCATAGCGGAAAACACCCGTTTCGGATGAGGGAAAACCGTCTGCCCGCGCTGGGTATTGTCCCCCATTTCGATGCGAAGGCCAGCAGCCGTCCGGCCCGAGGAAGTGAGATTTGGCCCTAATTTTGAAAAATGGCCTACATTTAGTTTACGATACAACTTTTCCTTTATTTCCACCCCCAAAAATCACCTTCTGCACATGAAAATCCGCTCTGCCTTGCTGCTATCCTGCTGCGCGCTGGCGTTGTCACGAACCCACGCGCAATCCGAAATCCGCCTGATCGAGAACCCCATCCAAGGTTTTGAACGCGAGAACCTGGGCGCCAGCATGAACTCCACCGTGAACGACATGCTTCCCGTGATTTCGGCCGATGGCAAGACGCTCTACATCTCGCGCAAAGGCCACCCGAACAACTTCAACGGCGACATTGGTGAAGATGTCTGGTTTTCAACGCGTTCTGACAGTGCCTCCTGGTCGGCTCCGCAGTGCATGGGCGCGCCCATCAACACCGAGGGCAACAACGCTGTTCTCTATTGCACGCCCGATGGCAACCGCCTTTTGCTGCTGAACCTCTACGGCGAGGATGGAAAGCTGGCCGGAGGCGGCCTTTCGGTGACGCAGCGCACGGCAGACGGATGGGAAATGCCGCAAAAGATCAACATCCGCAACTATTACAACGACCAGGGCTACGCGGGCTACACCTTTTCGAACGACCTCTCGCGCATCATCCTTGGCATTCGGCGCAACGACGACACCGAGGGCGCCTCGGACCTCTACCTGAGCGTGCGCGACTCGGCCGGCTCGTGGTCGGCGCCGCTGAACCTGGGCAAAATGCTCAATACCACGGGCATGGAGGTTTCGCCCTTCCTGGCCGCCGATGGCAGGACGCTCTACTTTTCGAGCGATGGCCATGCTGGCTACGGCTCTTACGACGTGTTCATGACCCGGCGGCTCGACGATAGCTGGACCAACTGGAGCGAGCCGCTCAACCTGGGGTCCGAAATCAACAGCCCCGGCATGGACCTCTATTACAGCATTCCCGCCAATGGCGAGTACGCCTATTTCGCGTCGTCCGACAACTCGCTGGGCGGCACGGACATCTTACGCATCCAACTGACCGAGGCCGCGCGGCCCGCTCCTGTTGTGCTGGTGCGCGGGCGGGTGTTCGACAACAAGAGCGGCCTGCCGCTTTCGGCCACGATCACCTACGAGGACCTCCAGACGGGCGAGCAACTGGGCTCGGCCATTTCGAACCCGGCCAACGGCGAGTTCAAAATAGTGCTCGACCCTGGGAAGTCCTACGGTTTCATGGCCCAGCGCGAGGGCTACATGGCCGAAAGCCAGAACATCGACCTGCGCGGAGTCGATGAGTACCAGGAGGTTGAGCGCGACCTCCGCCTGGCGCCCATCGAGGTAGGCGCCCGCGTGGTGCTCAACAACCTCTTCTTCGAGACGGCCAAGGCGGAGCTGACGGCCGACTCGGAGCGCGAATTGGCACGGCTGATCAAGATGCTGGCCGATTTCCCGAACATGTCCATCGAGATTTCGGGGCATACCGACAGCCAGGGCGCCGACGCGTACAACCTGGACCTCTCGAACCGGAGGGCCAAGGCCGTCACCGACTACCTGGTGCGCAACGGCGTGAGCCAGGCCCGCCTCACGGCCAAGGGTTACGGCGAATCCAAGCCCATCGGCGACAACGCCACCGTGGAAGGGCGTGCGAAAAACCGCCGCGTCGAGTTCAGCATCACCAAGATCTGAGCGCAGCGCTCGGCGAAGCTTGGCCAAGGCGTCCAGATCGCAGGATCTGGGCGCCTTGGCTTTTTTTTTCATTGTCACGCATCCTTTTGTAATGCTTTTGCGTCTTGGGATTTGAGCCGAATTACTTTCCAGCCCTCGCTTTGGCGCATTTCCCAATCATCAATGTTAAAAATTCCCAAAAGCGCATTGGGATTTGTTTTCCATGCCGAGACTGTATAGTTTTGCTCGAACCCAATGGTAGCCCAACCCTATTTTCAAGCCTATGAATGACGCTGGCGATCGATACTACGAGGACGAATTCACGAATGGCGCGCGCCGTGACGATACGCTGTTGACCCGGCTAGTCAACCGATGGGTCGTGCCGATGGTCTCGGGCCTTTTCATCGCTTTGGTTCTGTATTTCTTGCTTGCCGACCACATGGCCACGGACAACAAGCAGCGGCTGTTGGAAGAGCAGAAAGTTTTAGAGGAACAGTATGCCCTGCTGGAAGCGCGTTTCGATCAGACGATACAGGTGCTGAACGACATTCGCGTGCGGGATACCAACCTCTACCTGTCCATCTTTGAGCAGGAAGTGTTGCCGCGGGCGCAGGAAAACCGGACGCTGGAAGAAATCGCGGCCTGGCTGGACCGTGAGACGCTCGTGGTGGAAGACCTGACGGACGCCAACCGGACGCGCCTGCACCAACTGCTCAACCGCATGGGCTGCGAGCATCTTTGCCTGGACTCGATCGACATCCTGATCCAGTCGCTGGACTTCTCGCTGGCGCAGACCCCTTCGGTGCTGCCGCTCAAGGACATTGACTTCGCGCACAACAACCACGGCTACGGCCATGCCATCGACAAGGTCTCGAAGCAGAAGGTCTTCCATGCGGGCCTGGACTTCCCCGCGCCGGTGGGCACCGCCGTCTTCGCCACGGCTTCCGGAACGGTGGAGAGCACGCTCAATGAGCATATGCAACACGGAAACGCCATCCTGCTGAAACATACCAACGGCTACCAGACTTTCTACGCCCACCTTCAGCTATCCCTTGTCAACCAGGGCGATTCGGTGAGCAAAGGCCAGTTCATCGGTGTCACGGGGCAGACGGGCAAATCCGCTGAGCCGCACCTGCACTACGAGGTCCGGCGCGATGGGCAGCCGCTCAATCCGATCAACTTCTTCTTCGAGGACCTGTCCCCGGACGACTACGCCCGGCTGCACGCCGAAGCGCAGAGCACGCAGCTCAGCCTCGACTGAACGCGCAAAAGATGCGAGCGCCGCGGACTTCCCCTTGGGGTTGTCCGCGGCGCTCGCGTTTTGGCATGGACAGAGCGACCGGCTCAGAAGTTGGGCGTGAGGTTGTACTTCGAGTAGAACTTGTTGATGACCTCGACCACTTCGTCGGCCGTGTCCACGAGCTTGAACATGGCCATGTCCTCGGGGTTGATGTTCGCTTCCTGCTCCAGCATCACCTTGCGGATCCAATCGACCAGCCCTCCCCAGAAGTCGCTGCCCACCAGAATGACCGGGAAGCGGCCGACTTTGTGGGTCTGGATCAGCGTCAGGGCCTCGAACAGCTCATCGAAAGTGCCGAATCCGCCTGGTAGCACGACGAATCCCTGCGAATACTTGATAAACATGACCTTGCGGACGAAGAAGTAATCGAACGAGATGAGCTTGTCGGAGTCGATGTAGGGGTTGGAACCTTGCTCGAAAGGCAGTTCGATGTTCAGGCCGACGGATTTGCCCTTGCCCTCGCGCGCGCCAAGGTTTCCGGCTTCCATGATGCCGGGGCCGCCGCCGGTTATGACGCCGTAGCCGCTCTGGGTCAGCTTCTGGCCGATGGCGCGGGCCAGCTCGTAGTAGCGGGTGCCCGGCTGGGTGCGGGCCGAGCCGAAAATGCTCACGCACGGGCCGATGCGCGCCAGGGTCTGGAATCCCTGCACGAACTCCGACATGACCTTGAAAATCTCCCAGGAGTCGTTGCTCTTGATCTCGCTCCAACTTTTGTTGGAAAATGCTTCTCGAATGCGCTCTTCGTGGCTCATCTTTTCAGGAATTGAAGTTTATTTTGGAAAATAGGGCTGCCCACTGGTCCCCAAAGGCTCCGCAGCAAGCGCTGGCCAGGGGCAGAAAATCTGGAAGGGAAATCTGGACGAAGGCCTCGCGCCGCCCTGCCCAGCGGGGAGGAGGGAATGCTTTTCCAAGGAAAAGACAAAAGGCCCCAACAAAACGAAATTTGTCGGGGCCGATTGTCGCGAATCGGTGGGCGCGGGCTCATTTGCCGTAGCCGCCCCCACGCGAGCGCGTGGAAGTGCCCTGGCGCGAGGTGGAACGGCTGGTCCGCTCCTGCACGCGTCCTCGGAAGTTCTGGTTGTTGGTGTTGCTGACCCAGCGCGAGTTGCCGCGCGTGTCGGCCACCCGGGCGCTCGAGCTGCCGAACGCGGCCTTGCCGTCGGGGCCGCTGCCGTAGTAGGCGCGGCCGGTGCCTCGGTAGTTGCGGTGGTAGTCGTTGTAGTGGTTGGCGTGGATGGGCATGGTGGCCATGTTGAGCATGGTGCTGAACATCATGTAGCTGGCGAAGAAGGTCCAGACGCTGCTGCCGCCCTGGTTGGACCACTGGCCATACTGCGGATTGCCAACATAGTGGCTGAATCCGGCCGGGGCCACTTCCTTGCTGAGCGTTCCATCGGTCTTGGAGGCGATCTCCATGCCCATGTTCTCCTGGTTGGCCAGGAAAAACTCCTCGCTGACCTCCACCCATTCGGTCACGGTGTCGGTGGGCACGCTGTCGGCCCCGATGCGGATGATCTGGTACTGGTGCTTGAAGGTTTCGCTGACGGTGCCCTCTACATCCATGTCGTACAGGATGATCGTGAAATCCTTCTCGGCGTTCATGTCTTGGATGAGCACATCCAGGGGCTCTTTCTCGAAGTCGCTACCGCCGCAGGACGTTGCCAATGAGGCGACTAGCCCCAGGAGGGCCAGGAATCTGAAATTTTTCATGGTTCAAAAGGTTTTCGGGTGACGTTCGCCCGGGTAGATGTTGTTGATTTCGCGCAGGGCGATCTTTTTGCCGACCGCCGCCTCGAATGAGCGTTCGCCCCACTGCTCGACGGTCAGGACGAGCTTCTCGCTGGCGTCGTAGTAGTCCCAGGACATGAACTCGGCGGATTGCTCGGGAGGGGTGGTGGCCACGTTGCGGAAGTATCCGGCGTTCTCCTTGTCGCGGTAGTAGCGCACGCCCTCGAAGTCGAGGGTCTTCGGCGGGGCCAGGTTCTCGACGATGTACTCGGGCAGGTTCTCGTCGAGCACGCGGGGCTTGAGCTTGCGGGTCATGGCCAGCTCCAGCTCGTCGTCCTCTTCGACGCTGAGGAAGAGGTGCTCGTCGGAGGCCTGGAGCTTGTACTCCTTGGTGAAGAAGTTGTCGCCCCAGTCGTACTCGTATTCCTCGACCACGAGCCAGTCGCGCAGGTCGTATTCCACGACGAATCCCGGCCGCAGGTCGTGCAGGGTTACGTTGTTGGGGTCGTAGGGTTTTTCCTCCGGCCCCTTTTTTTTCTTGAAAAAATCGAAAAGGCCCATATTGTCAACAATTTGGGAAAAGCTACTCGAGCTTCTTTTTGATGGAATAGCCCAGGAAGAGGAGGACGGCCAGCAGGATGAGCGCGAAGACGACCTTCTTCAAGCCCCACCAGACGAACCAGACGACGAGGACGACCCCGATGTAAAAGAAGAATTTTTTCATGGCCGGAAGGTTTATGTTTGTGAGGAATGTAACGTCGATCAGGCCTTTTTGTTTTGCCCGAGCAGACTTTCGGCTTCTCGCTTGAAATCGAGCCTAGCCTGGGCCGAGCCGAAGGCCCGGTGGGGGATGATGATGGCGGAGCTTTCGGCCAGGGAGAGCAGCAGCAGCTCCTTGACGTCCTCCACCCTGCTGAACTTTTGCCACTCGATGATGCCGCTGGCCGAAGGGGTCTGGAGCACCACGCCTTCCTTGCGCAGGCTGATGGTCTGCTCGGCCAGGAGCATCTTGTTCTCCTCGGCCTCCAGGAAGCTCTTGTTCTTGTCCTCGATGAGAGCCCGGACCAGGTAGGGCAGGATGAAGATGGGCAACGCGCCCGCCACCACCAGGAAGAGCAGGGTCCACCAGGGCAGGAATCCGAGCCCTTCGGCCGGATCGGGGAACATGACCAGGATGACGGCGGCGAAGAAGGCGCTGGGCAGGTAGCGGATCATCAGCCTCCGGCCTCGCCGCTCGGGCGATTCCCACTGCTGCCAGAGGCTGTACCGGATGATGTCGTCCTCGGATTGGGTGAAGGTGACTTGCATGGGCTGGGCGGTCCTCAGGATTTGGAGTTGCCGATGGGCTGGGCGAAGATGTTGACATCCGACTCGGTGATGATGTCGCCACAGAGGATGACCAGCCTTTCCAAGACGTTGCGGAACTCGCGGATGTTGCCGGTCCAGTTGATTTTCTGGAGCGCGACGATGGCCCCCTCGGTGATGGGCTTGGGCGGCATCTTGTGCTCTTCCGAGAGCTGGGCCATGAAGTGCTCGGCCAGCAGCGGAATGTCGTCCAGGCGCTCGTTGAGGGCGGGGACCTGGATCAGGATGACGCTCAGGCGGTGGTAGAGGTCCTCGCGGAAGTTGCCCTTCTCGATTTCCTCCTTGAGGTTCTTGTTGGTGGCCGCGATGATGCGCACGTCCACGCGGATGGGCTTCTCGCCGCCCACGCGGGTGATGTTGTTTTCCTGCAAGGCCCGGAGCACCTTGGCCTGCGCCGAGAGGCTCATGTCGCCGATCTCGTCGAGGAAGAGGGTTCCCTGGTTGGCCATTTCGAACTTGCCTTTTCGCTGCTTGTGCGCCGAGGTGAATGAGCCTTTCTCGTGGCCGAACAGCTCGCTCTCGATCAGCTCGGCGGGGATGGCGGCGCAGTTCACTTCCACGAAGGACATGTTGGCGCGGTTGCTCTTGGCGTGCAGCCAGCGGGCCACGAGCTCCTTGCCGGTGCCGTTGGGGCCGGTGATCAGCACGCGGGCATCCGTTTCGGCCACCCGGTCGATCATGTCCTTGATGTGCTGTATGGCGGGCGAGTTGCCCACCATGTCGAAGGTCTTGCTCACCTTCTTCTTGAGCACCTTGGTCTCGGTGATGAGCTCCGACTTGTCCATCGCGTTGCGGATGGTTATCAGCAATCGGTTCAGGTCCAGGGGTTTCTGGATGAAGTCGAAGGCGCCTTTCTTGATGGCCTCCACGGCGGTGTCCACGGTGCCGTGGCCGGAGATCATCACCACGGGGGTATCCGGCTTGATCTTGAAGATCTCGTCGAGCACCTCGATGCCGTCCATTCGGGGCATCTTGATGTCGCAGAGGACCACGTCGTAGTCGTTCTTTTGGATCAGTTCGAGGCCCGTCTTGCCGTCAACGGCCAGGTCCACCTCGTAGGACTCGTATTCCAGTATGTCCTTGAGCGCGTTGCGGATGCTCTTGTCGTCGTCGATGATGCAGATTCTTGGCATGGCCTGGGTGGTTTTTTTCTATCAACCAAATGTAGGGAAAAAAACGCTTTCGGCAAAAAGCCAGGCGGCGCGGACCCGGAATCGCCCTGTCAGAAAACAAAAGCCGCCCGCGGGCGGCGGGCGGCTTGGGAAGGAAAGGACGGAGATGTCCAATCGTTGTCCTTACTTCTGCTCAAAAGCAAGGTTCTTGTTACTCCCACGAAAGGTTCAAGGTAAACTTGAGGGCCGACTGATTGGTCTCAAAAACGATTTGGCTGGGGTAAGGATCGCCGTTCGTGGGCATCACGTTCCGAACCGTGAAATAGTACCCATCCATCCAATCGTCCGCATCAGGTGAGTCCGCATCATAAAGCGCAATTATGGATTGGGCATCAAAAAGGCTGGTTAAAGCGGGAAAGTCCCCCCCATTGAAAGTGATGGGCAAGCTGCTTGAGTTGACATCCGACCTCGTGTTTGTGAACGCCTCGTAGGTCGTTCCACCGTGTTCAAGGCTCAATTCAAAGTACAAGTCAGGGCCGTCGTTGAAGTCCCAACCCGCGCCATCAGGAGTGGTCAGTGGGTAGCCTGTCAACACAAAGGAGTTGATGTTCACGATTGTCGGGGCATCAAGGATTGTTACCGTCTTGTTGATGACATTTTGGGCCCCCGCCGAGTTGGTCGCCGTCAGGCTCACATTGTAAGTCCCACCGGACATGAAGACGTACTCAGGGTTTGAGACGGTGGAACTTTGGCCGTTTCCAAAGTCCCAGGAGTAGGACGTGGCATTCGAGGACGTGTTTGAGAATACGACCTTGCATGGGGCGAAGTTGTTTGCCCCGCCAAAGGTGAAGTTCGCGACGGGATCCAAGACGGTCTCCTCGTCCTTGTCCTTTTTGCAGGCAGAAAAACCCAGAATGACCACTGCCAAAAAAATGGCAAATCTGAAAGAAAATTGTGCTTTCATCAGTTGATTGTGTTTTGTAAAAAATTAGAAACCTACAGTTCATAATTGAATTAAAATATCAGAAAGAGAACTGACGCGTCTACTTCACTTTCTCGACATCAATATCAAATAGTGAACTTTTTTAAGCCCCGAATAAACATCTGCTTCGAAGTCCAGACATCGCTCCGATTGACTTTTCACAATACAAAGATAGCGCTTGTTTCAATACGAAGGGTCTGTTGCAATACACAATATTTCGCCAACAAAATTAAATTTGATTTAAAAAGACACAAACAGATGATAAAAAATTATTAACCCTACCGCTCTCACCCTTTTTGCCCAAGAGCGGCACCAACTGCGATCATACTTCCAACTTCAGATGCGGATTGAGGGATAGAGAAATTTTTGAAATATGACAAGAACTAGCACGGATTTCATACATGAAAACAAGATAATATGTTGTAAGCAATAGTAAGAGACCCAATGACAACGAAAATTCATTATTCCATTTTTGATAGGCTTTTGTCAATTGAAAATGATTTATTCGGCCGTTATGTATTTTATACCAAATTGCTTTCAAGGGTGATCATCTGGCTGTAAAATCTCGCGCACAAAAAAAGCCGCCCGCGGGCGGCGGGCGGCTTGGGAAGGAAAGGTTGACGATGCCCTTTTGGGGCAGAGGCTCATTCGCCGAAGCGGATGCCGAAGGTGGCCAGGACCAAGGCCGAGCGGTTGTCGAGCTCGGCGCTGGAGCGGGTCCGGGCGTCGTTCGTGGGCAGGTCGTAGAGGTAGTGCGTCTCGGTCATTCGGTTCTGGACGAAGGCCATGTCGAAGTAGAAATTGCCGGTGTTGATGCCCAGGCCAGCGGAAAGGCTGGTCATCTCGGCGGCGGCGCGGTCTTGGCTGCTGGCGTAGGGGCTGCCATAGTGGGCGAAGCCGCCGCGCAGGGCGAACATGCCCAGCCGCGCCTCGAGGCCTGCGCGGATGTTGCTGGCCTGCGCGAGCTGCTCGTTGACGGCCTGGTTCTCCATGTTGAAGTCGTACAGGTTGGAGCGCAGGCGGGCGGTCGAGTAATCGACGAGCTCGTACTCGGCGCTGACGATGAACACCTTGGCCACCACGGCCGCGAGGCTGCCGGTAACGCGCAAGGGCGTCTGGAGGCGGTAGTCGAACAGGTTGCGTTCGGAGCGGCTGGTCTCGCCCGAGGTGGGCGGGTCGGATTCGGGCTCGCCGGGGCTGAAGCTCGTGGTCATCTCGGTGAAGAACTCCTCGCTGATGTTGAAGAAGGTGGGCGTGTGGACGGCGCCGCCGAGGTTCAGGAAGAAGCTCTCGGAGTCGATGACCCGGCCGATCATGCCGAACTTGAAGTTGAAGCCGCTGCCGTAGGAGTCGAGGTTTTCGAGCAGCGAGAAGCTGTTGAGGTAGATGTCGGGCGTGATGCCGTCCTCGGTATGGAAGCTCGAGCGGATGAAGCGGAAGGTGTGGATGCCCATGGTGCCGCCGATGTAGAGCCGGTCGGCGTAGTTGGTGCCGAAGCTGAAGTCGTACTCGCCGCTGGCGCCCGATTCCTCGATGGTTTGCGTCTGGTTCTGGCCGTACTGGGCATCGTCGGTGATGCGGCTCCAGTACTCGTTGGCGTTGGGATCCCAGTTGATCAGGTAGGTGTCCCAGGCCAGTTGCTCGAAGAGCGGGCTGGCGCCGTTGGGCAGGACCAGCTCGCCGTTCACGGTAGTGGGCGCTCCCAGGCCGTTGGCCTCGCTGACGAAGCGGTCTGCCATTGAGCTTTTGGCGTTCTGCCCCGAGATGGCGATGTTGCGGTTGAAGTTGTTGCGGCGGTTGTAGGCAAACCCGACGTTGAAGTTCTTGAAGCCCAGGTCGCCGCTGGTGGGGAAGTGGATGGCGAAGCCGGCGTTGCCGAGGTTGAAGTTGTAGCGGCTGTCGTTGCGCATCCCGCCCTCGGAGTAGGTCGCGTCCACGGACGAGTAGTGGACGGCGGGGCTGATGGAGATCTCGCCACGGCGGTAAACGGCCAGTCCGGCGGGGTTGGTGGCCAGGGTCGAAAGGTCGCCGCCCAAGGCCCCGAAGGCGCCGCCCATGGCCATGAAGCGGGCCGTTCCGCGGTGGTACGACTGCGAGTAGCGCAACGCGTCCACCTCGTTCTGGCCTTGCGTGGCGCCCGTGGTCAAGGCCGCCAGCGCGGCCACAGTGATCAGTCTTTTCATCGTTCGGTTGAGGTTAAGGAATGAGTTGATGGCAAAAGTGCCTTTGCATTTGGGCAAATGAAATCCCCCCTTACGGCATCAACGCGAAAGGCTTGAAGGCGATAAGGGGGGATGGGAGGGTCAAATCATGGCAATCAAGCCCTTAGCGCCGTCCACCTCCGGATGAGCGGCTGCCGCCACCACTGGATGAACCGCCGCCGGAAGAACGGCTGCCGCCGCCGCCGGAGTAGGATCCGCCTGAAGAACGGCTGCTGCCGCCGCCAGAGTAGGAGCCACCGCGGGATGAGGAAGAAGATGAGGAAGAAGAAGAACGGCTGCCACCGCTGTAGCTAGAGCCGCGGGAAGAAGAGCTGCTGGTGTTGCCGCTGTAGTTCGAGCCGCGGGAAGACGAGTTGCTGGTGTTGCCGCTGTAGTTCGAGCCGCGGGAAGACGAGCTGCTGCTGGGCGTGGTCGCGGTCCGGGAAGACGAGCTGCTGCTGGGCGTGGTCGCGGTCCGGGTGCTGTTGGGGGCTGCTCCACCTGAGGAGTAGCCGTTGTCGCCAGTTTGGACGCCGTCTTGGCGGGGAGATCCTCCGCCGCGGGTCGTGGTGCCGCTGCCGCCGCTGGTGGAGCTGCCGCCGCGGGTCGTGGTCGTGGTGCCGCTGCCACCGTTGGTCGAGCTGCCGCCGCTGGTGGAGCCTCCGCCGCGGGTCGTGGTTGTGGTTCCGCTGCCGCCGTTGGTGGAGCTTCCGCCGCGGGTCGTGGTCGTGGTTCCGCTGCCGCCGTTGGTGGAGCCACCGCTGGTGGAGCCTCCGCCGCGGGTCGTGGTCGTGGTGCCGCTGCCGCCGTTGGTCGAGCTGCCGCCGCGGGTCGTGGTCGTGGTGCCGCTGCCGCCGTTGGTGGAGCTGCCGCCGCGGGTCGTGGTCGTGGTGCCGGTGGGCGTGGCACCGCCGGAGCTGGTGCCGCGGGTCGTGGTCGTGGTGGTGGTGGTCGTTCCGTTAGAGCTTCCGCCGCGGGTGGTCGTCGTGGTGGCGCTGCCGCCTCCCGAACTGGTGCCGCGGGTGGTAGAAGAGGTCGCCGAAGCGTTGTTGTTGCCGCTGCGGGTTCCGCGGGAAGTGCCGTTGCTGCTCACGCTGCCGCGGTGTCCGTAGGAGGCGTTGTTGGCGTAGAGGTGCCCGGCGCGGTTGTTGGTGTAAAGGCCATCGTAGAAGCCGTTCCAGTAGCCGTTGTTGTAACCGTGGTTGTAGCCGGCCCAGTAGTTGCCGCCCCAGCCCCAGCCAGCGTTCCAGCCACCGCCCCAGCGGTTCCATCCGCCACCCCAGCCGGGAGCGCCCCATCCGCCGCCCCAGCCCCAGCCGGCGTTCCATCCGCCGCCCCAGCCGTAGAGCGAGTTGAAGCCCCAAGCGGGTCCCCAGCCGACGTTCCAGCCGCTGTAGATCCAGGGGTCATAGACCCAGTTGTCCCAGTAGCCGACGCCGTTCATGGGCCGGTGGAAGCGATAGATGCGCGATGAGTAGTCGTCGATGATGATCACGTTGTCATCGCCGCCAAACTCGGTGCTCTCCATGCTGCCGACGTTGCCAGAGGTGCCAAGGTCATCGGCGGGCACGCTCTCGTAGGTGCTCTCTTCGCCCGAGGACGAGTAAGAGGCCACGTTTTGGGTTTCCGCGGAAACCACTACTACTTCCTCGACGGGATCCGAGGGCGAGTAGTAAATGTCGTCGTAGTTTCCCGTGGTCGCCACCTTCGAGACATTGCAGCCCGAAGCGACGAAGGGTAGGCCTACGAGGACGGCCAAAAAGTTCAGATTTCTTTTCATGGTGTTGATCCTCCTGATTTATGGTTGAAGTTTTTCGATAATGCTTACTTTTGCTCAACGGTCTGACAACCGAGTTTCATCTATATGACAACGAAGTGAAACAAAAGTAACACTTTCTGCTGTTAATGGTTGTTAACGCTTTGGCATTGAAAGCCTAAGGATTTCCACCCGGCTAAACTTTAACTTTCCTTTGTCAATTTACACAAAAAAAAATGCCGAAAACGGGCATTTTTCCTCCAAAAAACTAAAAAAACCAAAATCAAAATGGCAAAAGTACTCACGGCCAGGGACGAGAACTACTCCCAATGGTACAACGACCTGGTCATCAAGGCCGACATGGCCGAGAACTCCGCCGTGCGGGGCTGCATGGTCATCAAGCCCTACGGCTATTCCATCTGGGAAAAGATGCAGGCCGCCCTCGACCAGATGTTCAAGGATACCGGCCACGTCAACGCCTATTTCCCCTTGTTCATCCCCAAGTCCTTCTTCAGCAAGGAGGCCGACCACGTCGAAGGCTTCGCCAAGGAGTGCGCCGTGGTGACGCACTACCGCCTGCGCACCTCCGAGAAGGGCGGCATCGAGGTGGATCCCGACGCCAAGCTCGAAGAGGAGCTCATCGTCCGCCCCACCTCCGAGACCATCATCTGGAACACCTACCGCAACTGGATACAGTCGTACCGCGACCTGCCCATCCTGGTCAACCAGTGGGCCAACGTCGTCCGCTGGGAGATGCGCACCCGCCTGTTCCTGCGCACGGCCGAGTTCCTCTGGCAAGAAGGCCACACCGCCCACGCCACCGCCCAGGAGGCCATGGCCGAGGCCCGGCAGATGCTCGAGGTCTATGCCACCTTCGCCCAGGAGTGGATGGCCATGCCCGTCATCAAAGGCTCCAAGACGCCCACCGAGCGATTCGCCGGGGCGCTCGACACCTTCTCGATCGAGGCCCTCATGCAAGACGGTAAGGCCCTCCAGGCCGGAACCTCACACTTCCTGGGCCAGAACTTCGCCAAGGCCTTCGACGTCCGCTTCACCAACAAGCAGGGCGTCATGGAGCACGTCTGGGCCTCCTCCTGGGGCGTCTCGACCCGCCTCATGGGCGCCCTGGTCATGACCCACTCCGACGACGACGGCCTGGTGCTGCCGCCTCGCCTGGCGCCCTTCCAAGTCGTCATCGTGCCCATCTACAAGAACGATGAACAGATGGAGCAGTCGAGGGCCTACGCCTCCGAGCTGCGCGCCCGCCTGGCCAAGGCCGGTTTCCGCGTCAAGCTCGACGACCGCGACACCCACAAGCCCGGCTGGAAGTTCGCCCAGTACGAGCTCCAGGGCGTGCCCATCCGCCTGGCCGCCGGACCCCGCGACATCGAGGCCCAGACCGTGGAGCTGGCCCGCCGCGACACCCGCGAAAAGCAGAGCCTCCCCATCGAGAAGCTCGAGGCTGTCGTGGCCGAAATGCTCGAGGCCATCCAGAAGAACCTCTTCGACAAGGCCCTGGCCCGCACCCAGGCCAACACCACCCGCGTGGACAGCTACCAGGAGTTCAAAGAACTGCTCGACTCCAAGGGCGGATTCTTCCTGGCCCACTGGGACGGCACTGCCGAGACCGAGAAGCGCATCAAGGACGAGACCAAGGCCACCATCCGCTGCATCCCCTTCGACGCGCCCGACGAGCCCGGGCAGTGCATGGTCACGGGCCAGCCCTCGCCCCGGAGGGTCCTCATCGCCAGAGCCTACTGATTTCCCTTGCAGCCAGCGAAAAAAGCGCCCCCAGCCTTCGAGGCTGGGGGCGCTTTTCATTGGGGACGATCCGCCAGCGGACCTATTCCTCGTAGGGCTCGAAGTCGGACTTCGAGACCCCGCAGACCGGGCAGATCCAATCGGCGGGAATGTCCTCGAAGGCCGTTCCCGGGGCGATGCCCGCGTCGGGGTCGCCTTCGGCCGGATCGTAGATGTGTCCGCAAATGCTGCAAATGTACTTCATGGGGAAAAAGTTTTTGATGATGATGGAGATGAAAGAAGACCCTCGGGAAGCCTAGCCCCTAGCGGCGCTTCTTGTTGAACCGCGAGCCCAGCTCGACCAGCTTGCGCAGCCAGTCGAAGACCAGGGCCACGTAGAACACCAGGCTCGTGAACCAGATGAACAGGATGTTGAACCAGTAGGTATCGACCTGGATGCCCAGGAACTGCTTGGAAGGCGCGTAGAAGTGCGCCCGCCCGATGGCCGATTCGGTATGCTGGTAGATGAAGTCGTTCATCTGCACAAGCTGCTCGCCTTTTACCTGTATCTTTTTGAGCTCCTGCTTGTTGAGCATCAAATCCTCGAGGTTCTCGTTGAAATTCGCCTGCTTGAACTCGAAGAATTGGTCGCGCCCGCCCAGCTCCTCGATCATCTGCTCGATGCGCTCGTCGTTCTCGCGGTTGGCGTCGGCGTAGAGCTTGTTGTAGTGCTTCTTGATGTCGTCCAGGAACTTGCGGGCGGCGTTGGCGATTTCGGCGTCGAAGGCCGAGGGGCTGAGCTGCTCCTGGTGGTCGAAGCGGATGCCGTGGTCTTTGGCCATGATCTTGGCGAACTCGTTGCGCAGGATGGCGATGTCGCGGTTGACCTCGAAAGCCCTTTCGGGATTCTCCTTCTCCTTGAGGATGAAGTCGATGCGGGTGCGCAGGTCCGAAACCCAGTAGTTATAGACGTAGGCGGCGTCGCTCTTGCGCTTCTCGAAGGCGTAGAACTCGCGCTCGAAGGCGTTGTCGCGGAACTGCGTCACGGCCAGGGCCTCGTAGGCCCAGCGCAGGGTCATCATGTCGCCCACCAGGGGCACGTGGTTCTGCTCGTTCATGGTCGTTGGGTGCAGCTTGTCGTACTTGACGATCACCCCGCTGAGCAGCAGTTGCGGAACCAGGATGAAGGGAATCAGGATGTAGATCGTGACCACCGAGTCGAGCGCCGCCGAGATGTTGAGCCCCAGCAGGTTGGCCGAGGCCGAGGCGGTGAAGAGCAGCAGCCAGTAGTTGAAGGTCATGCCCTCGATGTCCAGGATCGTGTTGCCCACCAGGATGAAGGACAAGGTCTGTATGGCCGAGATGATGAACAGGATGAACACCTTGGAGTTGATGTAGCTCCACTTGCTCAGGTTCAGGAACGACTCGCGCGAGAGGATCATGCGGTCCTTGATGATCTCCTCGGCGCTGACGGTCATGCCCAGGAAGAGCGAGACCACGCAGCTCATGAACAGGTAGGCCGGAAGGTTCTCGTTCTGGCTGAAGATGTACTGGGTCGGGTCTTCGGGCGTGCCGGCGATGTACTTGGTGAAGTAGCCCAGGATCAGGGCCAGCAGCGGCGCCTCCAGGAAGTTGATCAGCATGTACTGCCGGTTGGCCAGCTTCGAGAGGATGTTGCGGATCGAGAAGATCTGGAACTGCTTGAAGCGGCTGGGCACCTTGAACTGGTTGGCCGGCAGGGTCTCCTTGGCCGGGGTGGCGTCCAGCTTGGGCTCGACGTGCTCGCGGTAAAGGCTGAACCACTCCTTGACGCCCACCTTGCGCTCATCGGTCAGGCGGCCGTACTCGTCCACCACCTTGGCCTCGACGATCTGCAGCACCTGCTCGGGGTTGACGTTGCCGCACGAGGGGCACTGGCTCTCGTCGGCGTTGACGTAGTGGCTGCGCTGCTTGAAATAGACCACGGCGTCCAGCGGGTTGCCGTTGAAGATCGGGTGCCCGCCCTTGTCCATGATCAGCAGCGCGTCGAACAGCTTGTAGATGTCCGACGACGGCTGGTGGATGTTGACGATGACCAGCCGCCCCTTGAGCGTCTGCTCCTTGAGCAGGTCCATGACCATCTCCGAGTCCATCGACGACAGGCCCGAGGTCGGCTCGTCCACGAACATGACCGAAGGCTCGCGGATGAGCTCCAGGGCGATGTTCAGGCGTTTGCGCTGGCCGCCGCTGATGAACTTGTTGAGCGGGTTGCCCACAGTCAGGTGCTTGGTCTCGAAGAGGCCGAGGTCTTGCAGCACCTTGTTGACCGATTCCACCAGCTTGTCCTCCGGCATGTCGCGGAAGCAGAGCTTGGCGTTGTAGTAGAGGTTCTGGTAAACCGAGAGCTCCTCGATGAGCAGGTCGTCCTGCGGCACGAAGCCGATGACGCCTTCGAGGTGGGCCTTCTCGGAGTGGATGTCGTAGCCGTTGATGGTGATGCTGCCCTTCTGCGGGCGCAGCTTGCCGTTGAGCACGTTGAGCAGGGTGGACTTGCCCACGCCGCTGCCCCCCATGATGCCCACCAGCGTGCCCGATTCCTCGCGGAAGTTGAAGGTGTGGATGCCGTTGTCGCTGTTCTTGAACCGGAACTCGACATCCTTGGCCTGGAACACGATCTTGCTCTGGCTGCGCCCGTGCAGGAACTTGCCCACAACGTCGCTGTAATAGAGGGGCTTGGTCTTCGGGCTGCGGATGGAGGCGCCCTTGTCGAGCAGGTGGGTGCGGTCGGGCTGGACCAGTTGGCCGTTGAGCAGCAGCTCGTCCTTGCCCTTGTAGCGGAAGAAGTACATCTGGGTGCTCTCCACGTTGAGGATGCCCAGCGTGCCGTCCATGCCTTTGGCGGCGATGGTCTTGACGCCCATCCGCTCCCAGTCCGCGGTGTCGTCGGCCGCGACAAGGGCCTTGTCCTTCTCGGGCACCTGGGCCAGGCTGTCGAGCACGAAGGCCTTGAGGTTGGCGAACTCGGCCTCCGAGACGTTGAAGATGTCCGAGACCGTCTTGACGAAGTCGAGCTCCTTCTCGCCGATCTCGTCGTTGTGGGCCACGAACTCGAGCAGTTGCAGCAGCACGAGCATCTTCTGGCTCTGCTGGAGCTCCTGGTTGATCTGCTCGCAGATGGCCAGCACCTTCACCGAGTTGGACGACATGCGCTTGCGCCCGGTCTTGTCGGTCTTGCGGACCTGGCTGAGCGACTCGACGTGCTGGTCGAAGAGCGCGAGGTGTTCGAGGGTGAGTTGCCTGTTGAGCTGGAGCTTGAGGTAGTCGCCTACCACCGCGCGGGACTTCTCGAGTCCGTCGGCGGCCACGTTGGCGATGATGGCAAAAAGCTGCATCAAGGCTTTGAGAATCGATTCGCTCATGGATCTTGGGGGTTATTCGTTTTTCCGCTCTGCCCGGCCCTGTTTCAGGCCTGCTGGGCCAGCTCTCGTTGGTCTTACAAAATAAGCAAAAATAACGAGATTCGATCGCGGATCGCGGAAGCCTTGCGGGAATAATTAAAATGAAAAAGCCCCTGCGAAGGGGCTCTTGTGGGACAAGCGAAATCAGCTCAATAGGTTCTGAATCCGCGCTCGGTGATGGCCTTGTTGCCCACAAGCACGCTCACGCATCCCTGGTTGGCGCGGTCGCCCTTGGGGATGACCACTTCGATGACCAGCTTGCGGGTGTGGTCAACGTCCTCCTCCCAGAAGCCCTGGTCGCGCTTGCTGTCGAAGATGGCCGTCTCTTCCACCACTCGCTCCGTGATCCAGACGGTGTCGTAGTTGACCAGCGACTCGTACCCCTCGATCTTGTAAACCGGGTTCCAGAACTCGTCGTACATGGGCTGGCCCGAGTAGGGGTCCATCTCCTGCTCGGGGTTGCCGTACTGGTCCTTGGCGTAGATGGGGATCTGCTCCTCGTACTTCATCACCTCCTGCACCCGGCGGCGGTTCACCCGCTCGGTCTCGAAGATGCGGTAGTGGACGTCGCCCAGCACGGGGTCGTGGCACACCAGGATCCGGGTGCTCTGGCGGGCATAGACCACAACGGAGGTGCGGGCCGTGTCACCGGGCACGAGCACGGCGTAGCTCGATTGGCTCCGGAAGTCGAAGTCCCCTTTGTCCGCCGTGCTGCAAAAGTCGTTGCGGGCGCAGTTCTGCGCTTGCGTCACTGGCGCTACCAGCAGCGCGAATACGAACGCTAAGAAAATTTTGCTTTTCATGTCTATCGTTTTGAATTGGGTTGGATTCTCTGGCTTCTTGTTTGGGCTAAGGCTAAAAGCGTGCCAAGGAATCACATTTGCAAATTGGCGAAACTGGTCCGCAGCTCGGAGATGCGGGCGTTGATCGCGTCGAACTGCTCCTTGGTCACTGACACTCCCTCGTTGTCGTAAAGCACGTCGAAGACTTCATAAACATGGTCAAGTTTCGCGGCGATCTCTTCATCCTGCTTCTCAGGTTCCAGGTTGGCCATGTAGTCCATCAGGTTCTCCAGCAGGAAGCGCTGGTCGGCGACGCGCTCCAGGAAAGGGTGGTCCGCCTTGTAGGGGCCCATCGCCACCAGCGACAGGTGGACGCTCTCCACCCAGCTTCCCACCAGGATCAGCCCCAGCAGGTCTTCCTTGCCCTCGGCCATCAGGTACTGGCGCGCGTCGGCGTAGGCGTCGTTCGAGACCTCGTACAGCGAGTCGGTGCTCTCCAGGTTGCCCTCCAGGCGGTTCGCGGCGATCTCGTCGAAGCCTTCCATCAGGCCCAGACCATCGGCCAGCTTCTTCGCGGCCTCGAAGTAGATGATCGTGTTCTGCGCCTTCTCATAGACCGTGCAGTAGGCCATGTCCGAGGCGTACAGCCCGAAGCCGATGGCCTTGTCGCGGGTGGTCGTGAACTTGCCCGTCTGCTCGGGATCCATCATGGCCTCCTTGCTGAACGGAACCTCGGCCTCCCGAAGGAAAAGATAATACTCGACAGGAGCGGGGATGTTGAAATTGTCCTGCACCTGATCGAAACCGCCCTGATCCGCCATGGCCGTGCTGTCAACGGGAGGGGTCTCAGGCTCGCTTGACCCACAAGACGACATGAAAAGGCCCGCTCCCAGAGCCAAGGCCACGAATGAAAATTTCGATTTTGACATAGAAGTGTCGTTTTGGTTAATGTTCAAGCAAATATAAGTTTTTTTGGACGGCCCCACATCCCGACTCGCAAAATCCCAACACGACAGGCCACCGATTTCCCTGCAGCGAGAAAAAAAGCCCGCCCTGCGCGAGCAGGGAGGGCCGGTCGCACCAGTGGAGGAGAGCCTATTGCTGCACGCTGCCGAAGACGCGCTGAAGGATGTCGAGCGCCCACTCGTAGGGATTGCGCCGGATCTTCTTCTCTTCGTTGCCCACTTTCATGAACAAGCCATCCAGGCCCTTCTCCGTCACGAAGGGGCCCAGCTCGGTATCCACCCTGTTGAGGCCCAGCAACTGGCCCAGGCTGATGCCCAGGATCTGCCGGTCCAGAAGGCCGTTGAAGCGGCCCGTCAGCTCGCTCCAGGCCTGGTTGGTCGAGACGTTGCCCACGATCTTCTTGTCCAGCGAGTTCGAAATCTTCGGCGCGAAGGCGTCGCTCAAGGGCTGGTAGGTGGTCGCGATCAAGTAGTTGGTCGCCGCCGTCGAGTCGAACTCCGACTCGCTCTTGAGCGTCTTGGACGTGCTGCCCGCGGGGTTCGTGCCCTGGAGGATGTCCATGGCCTGCGTGATGCTCAGGTCCGTGATGGCCGTCGAGAAGATCGGCCCGGCCTCGCTGGCCGCGTCCTCCGCCGCCCGGTTGATGCGGAAGACCATGCTATCGACAGCCGGCTGGAGGTTCAGCCCGATGCGGTCGCGGATGTTGCCCACGTTGTCCACGATGATGTCTGCCTCTGGCGGCAAGAGGATCTTCACGGCCTCGTCGGCAAAATAGCCGTCGCTGGCCGAAAGCGTCGTCACGGACGAGTCAGCGCCCACGCGCAAGGCCGTTTTCAGGCCCTGCACCACTTCCTCGGTCGTCAGGCCGGCGTCCTCCAGATTGTTGAACAATTCTTCGCACGAGCTGGCCCCGAAGGCCAAGGCCAGGCTGGTGGCGGCAATGGCGATTTTTCTTTTCATCTCAAATTGTTTTTTGGTTCATTTACGACGCGAACGCGCTTGTTTCCTTCTCCGTTTTCCCCCGTGTTAGGAATTATTTCCCATCGCATCTTTCAAAATTAGTTAATTTTGAGCAAAAATCAAGCCCTCTGGCGATCCACGCTCCAAGAATATGACCCGACCCGGAAATTTATCCCCCCCCAACCCCAACGCCTCGCGATGAAAATAGTTGTCACGCAAGCCATTCCCAAGGAATCCCTCGCCGAACTGTTGGCCCGGCACACGGTCATCTATCCCGAAAATGGCTCGTTCGAGCCCCTGGAGCTCGCCGCTCTGGCCGCCGACGCCGACGCCCTGCTCTCCGTCTTCAGCCAGACCATCGACGAGGCCCTCATCGGCCACGCCCGAAAACTCCGCATCATCGCCAACTACGGCGTGGGTTTCAACAACATCTACATGCAAATGGCCAACCAGCGCCAGATCCTGGTCACCAACACGCCCGACGTCGTGACAGAGCCCACCGCCGAGCTCGCCCTGGGCATGATGATCGCCCTGGCCCGCCGCGTGGCCGAGCTCGACAGGGCCATGCGCGGGCCCAACCCGCCCAGGCCCGGGCTCATGGTCAACCTCGGCACCGGGCTGGCCGGCAAGACCCTCGGCATCGTCGGCCTGGGCAAGATCGGCGAGTCCGTCGCCCGCAAGGCCAAGGTCTTCGGCATGGAAATCCTCTACCACAAGCGCCAGCGCCTCGACCCCGAGCGCGAGCGCCAGCTCGGCATCCGCTTCGTCCCCTTCGACGAGCTCCTCCGCCAGTCGGACCTGCTCAGCCTGCACCTGCCCCTCAACAAGGATTCCTACCACTTGCTCAGCCTCAACGAGTTCCGCATGATGAAGCCCACGGCCTTCCTCATCAACACCGCCCGCGGGCCTATCGTGGACGAGGCCGCCCTGGTCGAGGCCCTGCGCCTGGGCCTCATCGGCGGAGCCGCCCTCGACGTCTTCGAGAACGAGCCCGAGGTCCACCCCGGCCTGCTCGACCGCGACGAGGTGCTGCTGCTCCCGCACGTGGGCACGGCCACCCACGCCACCCGCGTCAGCATGGGCCAGCGCGCCGCCCGCAACCTGCTCGACTACTTCGACGGCAGGCGCCCCGCCGACCTGGTCAACCCCGAGGTCTGGGACGCCCTTCGATCCAATCGCGTTCAAACGTAAAGTACCCAAACTCGACTTGGCACAAGATGTCAGGGCTACGCCCCTTCCGAACGCACGGCATCGCCGCGAAAGCCTTGAAGGGGCGAAATAATCAGGCGAAGGGCAAAGGTCGTGGCGCAGCGGGAATCTGGCCCTTCATCACCCATGGAGATCATTTCACCCCTTCGGGGTTCTCTTCTTTGGCTTTGATCCGATTTCTACAATCATTTCACCCCTTCGGGGTTCTCTTCTTTGGCTTTGATCCGATTTCTACAATCATTTCACCCCTTCGGGGTTCTCTTCTTTGGCCCTGATCC
>JAIFMG010000066.1 GCA_020048645.1 Bacteroidota bacterium
TTGTCCACGAAAGGCACGAAGGGCACGAAATTTTTTTGAAATCAAAATTAGAGGGGATGAGTGGGACGGCGATTGGCAAGGAAAAACCATAGGCGATAAGCAAGACTGGGTCCAGCATAAAAACCATTGTTTGCATTTTTCTATTTGTAACCCATTGATAATCAAAGATGATTTTTGAAAGCGAATTTTAGAAATGACCATTTTGGACCGCGCCCATAAGGCAATAAGGTTATTTTGACTCAGCCAATTGATTTTCTACTAAGGTTTTACCCAAGAATAAGGTCTTTTCACCCGTTCTACAAGGATCAGTTGGGTAGAAATTCCAACCAGTGATGGATGTGCGACCTTGTTGCCTTATTGATCCAGGAATCCTAGGCTGGCAGGTGTTTCTTGATCTTAGGTTTGATGGTTCGGTGATTTTGCCTTTGCTTGCAACTTGGCCTCAGAAGAAGCGGGCCTTTAGCCCGGGGGTGGGGACCATGCAGCTCTCGGACTTGCCGAACCACTTGTAGCGGTTGCGGGCCACCCAGCGGTAGAGCGGGTCGCGCAGGAAGCGGGGCACGAGCCGGGCCGCGCGCGCCAGCCGCCAGGGGCCGCCCATGGCCGCGGCGGCCTCGAGCACGGCGTCGGAGTGCTGGAACAGCCGCCCGCCGCGGTGGAAGAGCATCGAGTGGAACGCGCGGGTGCCGAGGCCGGCGGCGCGCAGGGCCTGCTGGCCCGCCTCCGACTGCAGCGAGGCGAAGCGCAGCCGCTGGCGGCGGTCCAGGCGCAGGAAGGCGCGGACGGCGCCGTTGCAGAGGTTGCAGACGCCGTCGAAGAAGACGACGGGATGGTTTTGCCATTCGGGGGCCATGGGCGTTCGCGGGTTGGGGTGGATGCTCCGGGGGCCGGGGTCAACAACCGTGCCCGCCTTTCCGAGCGTCTCCGCGCAATTATTGCGGGGCTTTTGGGTTATCTTTGCCCGACACCAACACTCCCTCCGCGCCATGAAAAAGCTCGTCCTTGCCCTTTCGCTGGCCCTGACCGCCCTGACCGGGACGGCCAGCCAACTGCTGATACCGATGGACAACGCCCAGAGCAACCACCTGAAGGCCTACGGCTTGGCCTACTGGGTCTTGCAGCGGGTGGGCGTGAACGTGCAATGGCTGCTCAACTACCGCGGCGGCAGCTTCATGCTGGCCCACGTGCCGGAGGTCGAGGACGAGTGCAAGATCCGGGGCATCAGCTACGAAGTGGTGGCCGACGCGCGCGCGCAGGGCATCCTGAACGAGATCGCCATGCCCGAGGCCAACATGGACGCCATCATCCTGGAAAAGGCGCCCAAGATCGCGGTCTATTCGCCCGAGGGCCTTCAGCCCTGGGACGACGCCGTTACCCTGGTGCTCACCTTCGCCGAGATCCCCTACGACCTGATCTACGACACCGAGATCGTCCAAGGCAAGCTCACCGACTACGACTGGCTCCACCTCCACCACGAGGACTTCACGGGGCAGTACGGCAAGTTCTACGGCGCCTACCGCAACGTGCCGTGGTACCAGCAGGCCCAGCGCGACATGGAGGCCCTGGCCCAGCGCCTGGGCTTCCGCAAGGTCTCCGAGCTCAAGCGCTTCGTGGCCCACGCCATCCGCGACTACGTCTTCAACGGCGGGTTCCTCTTCGCCATGTGCTCGGCCACCGACTCGTTCGACATCGCCCTGGCCGCCTCCAACGTTGACATCTGCGACGTGATGTTCGACGGCGACCCCATCGAGCCCAACGCCCAGCAGAAGCTCGACTACTCGCAATGCCTGGCCTTCGAGAACTTCACCCTCAGCCAGAACGCCTTCGAGTACGAGTTCTCCAACATCGACGCCACCAACACCCGGCCCATCCGCCGCGAGGAGGACGACTTCTTCACCCTGTTCGAGTTCTCGGCCAAGTGGGACCCCGTGCCCACCATGCTCTGCCAGAACCACACCAGCCTCATCCCCGGATTCATGGGCCAGACGACCTCCTTCAACAAGGACTTCATCAAGGCCAACGTGCTGATCCTGGGCGAGAACAAGGCCGCCAACGAGGCCCGCTACATCCACAGCGAGTACGGCAACGGCACCTGGACCTTCTACGGCGGCCACGACCCGGCCGACTACCGCCACTTCGTCCACGATCCGCCCACCAACCTCGAGAACCACCCCAACTCGCCCTCGTACCGCCTGATCCTCAACAACGTGCTCTTCCCGGCTGCCAAAAAGCAGGACCGCAAGACCAAGTGACCCGCCCCAAATCACACCCCATGACCCTCAACGAACAATACCGCCAAAGCCTGGCCCTCCACTTCGAGGAGGAGCTGGCCGACCTGATCCTCCAGCATCCCGTGACGGAGCTCGCCTCGGGCGCGCCCCTCTGCGCGAAAACCTTAGGCGAGCAAGGCATCCCCCTGGTGCTAAAGGGCCGGATCGACGCCTTCCGCGAAGACCGCAACGGGCGGATCGTGCCGGTTTACAGCATCAACCCCATGCAGACCTGCACCCTGACCCTGAACTCCGTCCTCCGCCGCCACGACAACGAGAACCTCTCGGTGGTCGTGCCCGAGCAGACGCACGTGGTGGTGGTGCCGGCCGAACGTTCGCGCGAGTGGATGGCCCGCTACGACTCCTGGCGCGACTTCGTGCTCCGCATGTACGAGCTGCGCCTGAACGACCTGCTCCGCGAGCAGGAAATCGTCCAGACCCAGAACGAGAACCTCCACAAGCAGCAGCGCGAGATAACCGACAGCATCCAGTACGCCCTGCGCATCCAGCAGGCCATCATGCCTCCGCCCGAGCAAATGGCCAGCCTCCTGCCCGAGCACTTCGTCCTCTACATCCCCCGCGACATCGTCAGCGGCGACTACTACTGGGTCTCCAAGAGCCAAGGCAAGACCGTCGTGGCCGTGGCCGACTGCACCGGGCATGGCGTGCCGGGCGCCTTCATGTCCATGCTCGGCATGGCCTACCTCGGCGAGATCGTCGGGCGGCAAGGCTTCGAGACGGCCGGCACCATCCTCGAGGCGCTGCGCGCCAAGATCAAGGCCGCCCTGCGCCAGACCGGGCGCGGCATCGAGGAAGCCCAGGACGGCATGGACATCGCCCTGGCCCTGCTCGACGAGCAGACGCTCGAGCTCCAGTTCGCCGGGGCCTTCAACCCGCTCTACCTGGTCCGCGACGGCGAGCTCATCGAGAAGAAGGCCACCCGCGCGCCCGTGGGCATCTACCTCCGCGAAAAGCCCTTCGAGAACCACCGCTTCCAACTGCGACCCAAGGACACGCTCTACCTGTTCTCCGACGGCTTCGCCGACCAGTTCGGCGGGCAGGAAGGCGACAAGTACAAGAGCAAGCGATTCCGCGAGCTCCTGCTGCGCATCCACGGCCTGCCCATGGCCGAGCAGCACGACGCCCTCCAGCGCGAGTTCCTCGACTGGAAAGGCCAGCAGCACGCCCAGGTGGACGACGTAGTGGTCATGGGCCTGCGCATCGCCTGAGCGCGGGGAGCGTCTCCGGGCCTCGCTCCACCGACCGTGGCGCCTGGAGCTCCGCAGCTTGCCGGCGGCAGGCCCCGCCAGAATGGCAACGTTCTTGCGCCACTGCCTGGAAACCACCCCAAGGAATGGACCCAAGACCGATCGACAAGGCCGCGCTGGCCATCAAGGCCTTCTTCGACAAGCTGCACCCGGCGGAGCTCTCCGTCTGGCAGGAGTTCGCCCAGGCAGGGCGCATCGTGGCCACCCGCAAGAACCAGGAGCTCCACCCCGTGGGCGGCCGGGCGAGGGAGATCTTCTTCGTGCTGCGGGGCGGGGTGGCCATGCTCCTGCCTGGGGCGGAGGCCACCGTCTGCACCGACTTCGCCTTCGAGGGCGAGTTCCTGGTCGATTACCAGGCCTTCCTCAAGGGCCAGGCCAGCCCCTTCGAGCTGCGCTGCGTCGAGGCCTGCGAGCTGTTCGCCATGGAGCGCGAGGCCTTCCTGCGGCTGACGGACTCCGAGCCGGGCCGGGTCTTCTGCCAGAAGATCGCCGAGCACCTGTACTTCAACAAGCTGGGCCAGCAGGTGGACCTGCTGGGCAAGACCGCCGAACAGCGCTACGCCGGGCTGCTGGCCCGGGGCGACCAGGTGGCACGCCGGGCGCCGCTCAAGCTGGTGGCCTCCTACCTGGGCATAGCCCCCGAGAGCCTGAGCCGAATCCGGCGCAGGCTGGCCCGCCCGCTTTCTTAACCCATGTCAATTTCTCCCCGGCGATTTGGGGCTATCATCGCGGCATAGTCCCACCCCAAAAACCCACCTGATCATGAAGACAAGACACCACATCCCCAGCGGGAAGCCCCTGGGCCTGGCGCTGCTGCTGATTTCCCTGCTGGCGCTGCTTGGCCAACCCGCCTGGGCCCAGCCGGAAGCCCTGACCCAGCGCGTGCGCGGCACCGTGCTCGACCAGTACTCGGAGGCCCCGCTGGTCGGGGCGACGGTCGTGGTGCGCGACAGCCGGCGCGAGCAGGGCGCCATCACCGACGCCCAGGGCGAGTTCGCCCTCGAGGGCGTCGCGCTGGGCCGGGTGGACGTGCAGGTGAGCTTCGTAGGCTACCACCCCAGGCTGCTTCAGAACCTCAGCCTGGCCTCGGGCAAGGAGCTGGTGCTCACGGTGGCCCTCGAAGAGCGGGTCGTGCAGACGGAGGAAGTGGTGGTGCGGGCCAACGCCGGCAAGCACGAGACCGTGAACGAGATGGCCGTGGTCTCGGCCCGGTCGTTCAGCGTCGAGGAGACGGAGCGCTTCGCGGGCAGCCTGGGCGACCCCTCGCGGATGGTGGCCAACTACGCCGGGGTCATGTCGGTGAGCGACCAGCGCAACGACATCATCATCCGGGGCAACTCGCCCCTGGGCCTGCTGTGGCGGCTGGACGGCTTCGACATCCCGAACCCCAACCACTTCGGGGCCCTGGGCACCACCGGAGGGCCTGTGAGCATGCTCAACAACAACCTGCTGGCCAACTCCGACTTCTTCACCGGGGCCTTCCCGGCCGAGTACGGCAACGGCCTGGCGGGGGCCTTCGACCTGCGGATGCGCGCCGGCAACAACCAGGCCCGCGAGTTCGTCGGGCAGATCGGCTTCAACGGATTCGAGCTGGGCGCCGAAGGGCCCTTCTCCGACAGCTCCAGGGCCTCCTACCTGGTCAGCTACCGCTACTCGACCCTGGCCGTGTTCGACGCGCTGGGCATCAACCCCGGCACGGGCGCCTCGGTGCCCGAGTACCAGGACCTCTCGTTCAAGCTCAACTTCCCCCGGCCCAAGGGGCGCGTCTCGCTCTTCGGCATCGGCGGCATTAGCGACATCCGCCTGCACGCCGACGAGAAGGAGCCCGACGACTTCTCCTTCGGCGTGGCGCGCACCAACACCGACTTCGGCGCGCGCATGGCCGTGGCCGGGCTGAGCTGGGTGCGCTTCCTTTCGGCCGACACGCGCCTCGAGGCCCGGCTGTCCGGCCAGGCGGCCCGCAGCTACACCGTGCTCGACTCGCTCGACGAGAACCTCGCGAACCCCTACCCCTACTTCCGCTCCAACCTCGTGGACCAGAAGCTCGGCCTGGCCCTCAAGCTCAACCACAAGCGCGACGCGGCCAACAACTTCAGCCTGGGCCTCAACTTCGACCAGTTCCTGGTCAACTACCACGACAGCGTGTGGCTCTGGCAGTTCGCCCGCTTCGTGCCCATCCAGGCGACCCGCGAGCCCCTGGGCCTGCTGCGGGCCTTCGGCGAGTGGAAGCACAAGTTCAGCGAAGCCCTGGTGCTCTACGCCGGGCTGCACCACCAGTGGATGCCTCTCAACGGGAGCTGGGCCGTCGAGCCGCGGCTCGGCCTGCGCTGGGCCTTCGCCCCGGGGCATTCGCTCAACATCGGCTACGGCCACCACAGCCAGACCCAGCCCCGCATGACCTACTTCCAGAAGCATACCGACGCCCTGGGCAACACCACCGACGGCGGCAACCGCGGCCTGGACTTCATGCGCAGCCGCCACCTGGTGGCCGGCTACGACGCCTTGCTGGGCACGGCCTTCCGCGTCAAGATCGAGGCCTACGCGCAGGCCCTGCGCGACATTCCCGTCAGCGCCCTCGAGCCGCAGTTCTCGATGCTCAACGCCGGAGACTTCTTCGCCCTGCCCAACGTGGACAGCCTGCAAAACCTCGGCACCGGCGCCAACCGCGGCCTGGAGCTCACGCTGGAGCGCTTCTTCACCGGGCGCTACTACTGGCTGGCCACGGCCTCGCTCTTCGACTCGAAATACACCGACTACCCGGGCCAGGAGCGCAACACAGCCTTCAACGGCAACTTCGCCCTCAACCTCCTGGGCGGATACGAGCTGCCCCTGGGCCAGAAGTACCGCGTCGCGGCCAACCTCCGCGGCGTCTGGGCCGGAGGAAAGCGCCCCGTGCCCATCGACCTCGAGGCCTCCCGCGCCCAGGGCAAGGAGGTGCTCGTCTGGGAAGACGCCTACGAACAGCGGCTGCCCGACTACCTCCGCGCCGACCTCCGCCTGAGCTTCAAGGCCAACGGCAGGCGCCTCAACCAGGAGTGGGCCCTGGACCTCCAGAACCTCACCGACCACGACAACGTCTTCCGCCAATACTACGACCTCGACTCTGGCGAGATCCTGACCGAGTACCAGCAAGGCTTCTTCCCCATGTTCCTCTACCGGGTGCAGTTCTGATGCCAAGTCGCTATCCAACGCGATGGATTAACTTGGAACGTCCTGGTTTTCGCATTGACCCCCTACGGGTTCTGGTTCGCGGCGGTTCTCTGCTCCCCGGATTTCATCCGGGGCAATCCACATTCAATCCCTTCGGGATGGGCGGAACTGCCCGATTTTGTCGGACGCTGGCACTTGGGATGTTCCATCACGTTTGAAAGCAACTTGGTATCATAGGGCCCAGATCTGCTCCGCAGTCAGGCCCGTCTCCCGCTCGACCTCCTCGACCGGCGCGCCGGCCGCGAGCATCATCCTGGCCAGCTTGGCGCTCTTCTCGGCCTCGCGCCGCTGGGCCTCCGCCTCGCGACGCTGCGCCTCCTCACGCTGCTGGCGCTCCTCGGCCTCGCGGCGCTGCGCCTCCGCCTCCCGCCGCTGCGCCTCCGCCTCCCGCTGTTGGGCCTCCTCCCGCTGCTGGCGCTCGTGCTCGAGGCTGGCCTCGAGGTCGCCGATGGCGTCGTAGTACTCCTCCTCGGCCTTGAGCTGGCGGACGATGTA
>JAIFMG010000233.1 GCA_020048645.1 Bacteroidota bacterium
GGGCACGAAAATTTTTTGAAATCAAAATTAGATTGCATTTTTCTATTTCTAACCCATTGATAATCAATGATAATTTTTGAAAGCGAATTTCAGGAATTACCTTTTTGGACCGCGCCCATTTTTGGTTAGGAATGAACGCTGATGGCACAGCTTATCCCCATGAAAGCAACTCGGCATCAGAACAAGGCCCGCAGGTCGAGGCCGCCGGTGTGGACCATGCCGGGGCTTTGGCGGGCGTATCGCCCCTGGTAGTTCAGGTCGAGGCTGAGCAGCTCGCTGATCTGCCACTGGGCGCGGACTTCGAGCACCAGGTTGGCGCCCGGCCGCAGCCCTTCGAGCATGACGAAGGCCGCCGGGCTCTGGGCGTCGCCTTCGAAGCGCAGCCAGGCCCAGCGGGACGTGAGGCTGGCCAGGCCGCGCGCGCCTTGCCGCCACTGGCCCGACAGGGCGAGCTGGCGCTGGTCTTTGCGGGTGGGCGAAAGCGCGTCGCGCTGGCGCTGCCACTGGGCCGAGAGGGCGAGCCTTCGGGCGGCCTCGGCCCTCCACTCGACATCCAACTGGGCCGAGCGGCGCGCGATGTCGTAGTTGCGGCGGGCGAAGTTCTCGGACTGGCTGGCCTCGGAGCCGAGCGTGGCCGTACCGAGCAGGTGCAGGGCGCGCCAGGGGTTGGCGCGCAGGGCGAGGCTCTGGCCCGCGGCCTGCCGCAGCTCGCGGCCGTTGGCGGCCAGGCTCTGCTGGGCCTTGTCGTCCCAGGACCAGTCGGCGCCCCAGCGGGGGTTGAACTTGGCCAGGGCCACCTGGGCGCGGAGGTTCTGGGCGAAGCTGGCCAGGGCCGTGTCGGAAGCCAGCGGGGCGTGGACTCGGGCGAGCAGGGCGCCCCAGTCGCCGCGCAGGCTCTTCTGCTGCGCGAAGTAGCTGCCCTGGGCCGATAGGGCCGAGAGCCACTTGCGGGCGCCATCGGGGTTCTGCCAAAGTCGGGCGGGCTCGAGCCAGAGGCCCAGGCTGAGGGCCGACTGCAAGGTGCGGAGGTAGGTGTCGGTGGGCAGGAGGCTCTTGATGAAGTTGGCCTGGTCGGGGAACGCGGCCACCTCGAACTCGTCCTGGGTCTGGGCGCCGTCCTGGTCGTAGTCCACCCAGACGTGTGTGCCCTGCCCGGTGCTGACCTCGATGAAGATGTACTCGCGGCTCATCTCGAGGCCCGAGCCGAGCTCGAGGCCGGCGCTGGCGCGCCAGAGGCCGCTTTGGGCGCGGGCGGTCTGGTCCCATCGGGCCAGGAGGCTCTGCTCGGGGGCGGCGGCGCTGTCGTTGGGCAGGCGGGGCTGCAGGCTTCGGAAGTTGGCCAGGAGCTGGGTCTGGTGGTTGGCGGTCCAGGGCCTGCTCCAGCGCAGGCCGGCGTTCCAGGCGCGGGCGGAGGGGCTCCACCGGCCCAGCGAGTCGGGCCGCCAGTCGTCGCGGCGCGAAAGGCTGGCCGCGCGCTGGGCGTCCTGCTCGCGGGGCCATTCGAGGGCCATGCCCCACTGGGCGAAGCGGAAGCTGGCGGGCAGGAGCGCGTCCTGCTCGGCGGCGCGCCAGGGGTTGTCCTCGCCTTGGCCGAGCAGGGCCAGGCGGTAGCCCCTGACCATGCGGCTGGCCTCCCACTCGTGCCGGAAGAAGGCCGATCGGCCGAGGCTGTCGGCGCGGCGGGTCTGGCTGGCCTTGGCCATGAGGTCCCAGCCGTCGCGCTGCCATCGGGCGTCGAGGGCGTTGCGCAGGGCCAGGCTCTCGCGCTGCCGGACGAACAGCTCGCTCTGCTGGCCCAGGCGCCACCCTTGGGCGGAGGTCCACTGGTTGCGGGCCGCGAGCCAGTGCTCGTGGGCGGGCGCGGCCTGGGCGGGCAGGTTCCAGTCGCGGGCGAACTCGGCGGGGCGGAACACCTCCGGCGCGCGGTGGTCGCGGTGCTGGAACTCCCAGGAGTAGCTGGCCGTCCAGCGGGGGCGGCCCTGCGAGGCGGCGCTGTCGCGGCGTGCCTCGACGAAGCCGGCCCATCCCCAGTCGTCGTCGGCGTGCAGGGGCGAGAAGGTGTTGAGGTCGCGGCGCGAGAGCGAAAGCTCGGCCTGGGCCAGCCACGCCCGGCCGAGCGCGCGGCTGGCGCCCAGGCCGACGCTCTGGCGGAGCTGGGGCGGGACGAGCTGGAGGATGGGCTCGTGCGTGCCCTGGGGCTTGCCCTCGATGGGCTCGACCCACTCGAAGACGCGGCCGTTGGCGAAGGCCTCGGCCTTGCGGTAGTTGCCGCGCCCGGCGCCGAGCAGGGTGAAGCCGACGCGGTAGAGCGGCCCCGGGGCGGCAGGGTCGGGCTCGTGGACGAAAACGGAATCGCCGGGGAGGCCTCCGGGGCGGGGCGCGCGGCGGTAGAGGACCGCGGCCTGCCAGAGGCCTGCCGTGTCGGTGGCCGCTGCCACGTAGGGCACGGTGGCCAGGGCCAGGCTGTCGCCGGCCAGGGCCAGTCGGGCGGAGGCCAGCGAGTCGAGGGGCTGGCGGATGGGCTGGCGGCGGAGGTCCTGCTCGCTGGAGAAGGCGAACCAGAGGCTTCCGCGGGGAAGGTCCCACTGGGCGCGGGCCTGGCTGAGGGCGCGGGCGTAGTTCTGGTCGGCGTACTCGAACTCGACGATCAGGCGGCTGTCCTTGGTGATGGGCACGGCGGGCGTGAAGCTGAGCTCGCCGGTGTTGTAGTTGAGGGTGTAGTCGTTCTCGGCGCCCCGGCGCAGGAGCTTGCCGTCGAGATAGACGCGCTCGGTGCCCGAGAGGACCACGGCGTTGGGCTCGTCGTTGGCGCCGCGGAGGCGGTAGGGGCCCTGGTTGCCCTCTTGCCCGTTGATGGCCATGCGGTTGAACTTGCCGCGGGCCAGGGCGACGGCCCCGAGCACTTCGAGCCGCTCGTGGCGCAGGACGACCTGGCTGCCCTGGGCCTTCTTGCTGAAGCGGTTGAAGCGCCCCGTGGGCTGCTCGAGGACGAAGTCGCCGAAGGTGGCCTGGAGGCGGGGGCTGGAAAGGCGGACGAAGACGCGGTCGAACTCCTGGAGCTGCTGGGTGGTGCCGTCGGCCTGGATGGGGATGTTGGCGTCGGACAGGGCGGCGTCGAGGCGGAGGTTGGGGGCGATGGGGCCGGACATCTGGAGGTCGAGCCGGGAGTTGACCACGACATCCTGGCGGTTGCCCAGGCTGATGCCGCGGGAGATGCCTCCGTCGCGGCTCATCTGGCTGCCCAGGGGCCCGCCGCTGCCGGGCGGGTCGGCGGGTGGGACCCAGGGCCTGGCCCCGCGGGCCAGGGGCGGAAGGCGGAGGCTGTCGGGGAAAAGCTGGGAAGGCGTGCCCAGGGCGAAGGGCAGGAGCTCGTACCAAAGCTCGACGGTGGGCGGCGGGCGGGTGGCGCTGTCGGTCCAGACCAGCAGGGCGCGGTTGGCCTCGAGGCGGTAGCGCTGGGGCGGCGCGCCGAGCAGCCGGAAGCTGCGGCCGTGGACGCTCAGGCTGTCGAAGAGCAGGCTGTCGGTGGTCCAGGCCAGGACGCGGTGGCGGCGGTTGTCCAGCCCCTGCGCCTGGGCGGCCCCTGCCGCGAGCAGCAGGAGCATCGCCCCAAAAAGAAAGGCGGCGAAGGCGCCGGGCGGACGCCGGAAGCGGGAAGGTTCGGGCATGGAAGGCATGGCTTGGGCCGCGGACCGCCGGAACGCCAAGGCCCGCGGAGGGCGGCGGCGGCCCGGCGTATTGGGCGAAAAGATATACATTTGTTGGCATAACGAAGCCAAGCCACCCAACGCTATGACGCTATGAGACAAAGCCTCTTCCTGCTCCTGTGCCTGGCCGCTTTCCAGGCTTCGGCCCAAAGGCCCTTCCCGCCCGACACCCTGATCGACGACGGGCACCCCTACGCCGCCAGCCGGACGCTGCTGCTCCTGCCCCTGGCCCGCGAGTGGCAGGTGGCCTACGATGCCCAGATGGACAGCATCCCCTACTGCAGCCTCGAGCACACCGTGCTCAAGCCCCTGGCCACCAACCGCCATGGCGACTACATCGACTTCAACCGCGCCTACTACCAGGACAGCCGCCACCGGATCTTCCTGCGCCGCCGCCCGCGCTCGCAACAGTGGATCTGGAAAAGGCTGCTCAAGGAGGATGTCGTTTACTTCCGCGACAACGATTTCAGCCTGGCCGTCAACCCCTTGTTCAACTACACGCACTCGACCCTCTTTCTCACGGATGACTATTTCACGGTCAACACCCGGGGCGTGGAGATCAAGGGGCAGGTGGGCCAGAAGCTGGGCTTCTACGCCAACTTCTTCGAGAACCAGGCCTATTTCCCCGACTATGTCCATGCCGACATCCGGCGGCGCGTTGTCGTGCCGGGGCAAGCCGTGGCGCGCAACTACCAGGGCCTCGGCTTCGACTACTCCTGGGCCACGGGCTACCTGCTCTGGGAGCCCGTCCGGGCCATTACGCTGCAACTGGGCAACGGCAAGATGTTCTTCGGCGAGGGATACCGCTCGCTGCTGCTCTCCGACAACGCCATGCCCTACCCCATGGCCCGCCTGAGCCTGCGCTGGCGCGGCTTCCTCTACATGGCCGCCCTGGCCGAGCACTCGGGCTTCCGCACCGACCGCTGGAACTTCGGCTCGGGTGTGCTGGAGCCGCACTACCGCAAGCCGGCCAGCTACAACGTCCTGAGCTGGACGCCCGACCCCCGCGTCGAGATCAGCCTCTTCGAAGGCGGCATCTGGCGCGCCAAGGACGACACCCTCGACCAGCGGCTGAGCCCCTGGTTCTTCGTGCCCGTCATGGGCGCTCGGCCCGCGATCATGGGCCTCGACGGCACCGACAACTTCCTGCTCGGGGCCAACCTCAAGTTCAAGGTGGCGCCCCGCGTCACGGCCTACGCCCAGGCCATGCTCGACGAGCTGGACCCCGCGCGCATGCGCCAGCTCGAAAGCAGCCTCGACAACCGCTGGGGCGCCCAGGCCGGCATCCGCTTCCACGACCTGTTCTTCGGCAAGCTCGAGGGCCAGTTCCTGCACGCCCAGCTCGAGTACAACCGCGCCAGCCCCTACGCCTACGCCGCCGACGACAACCGCCTGGGCTTCACCCACAAGCACCAGCCGCTGGCGCATCCGCTGGGCGCCGGATTCCAAGAGCTGCTCTTCTTCCTGAACTACCAGTGGCGCGACCTGATGGCCGAGGCCCGGTACTCGTGGGCCACCACCAGCGCCTTCGCCGAAGGCCAGAACTGGGGCACAGACCCCTGGCTCGGCCTGGCCCTGGCCTCCGCCGCCCCCGACCAGGCCCTCGAGCTCGGGCTGGGAACCCCGGCCGACATCCATTTCCTGCACCTCAAGGCCTCCTACCTCGTCAACCCGCGGATCTTCCTGCACGGCTTCATCGCCTACGACCGCCGCAGCCTCGTAACAGACCTGGCCACGCAACACACCAACTTCTTCCATTTTGGCATCAAGACGACCATCGACAACTTCTACTACGACTTCTAAGCCCTCGCCAACAAAGGACAGGAGCGACCTCCGGCGGCGACCTTGTCGCCCATTTTCACTACCTTTGAAAAAAGCCGAATGATGAGATCCTTCAACACCTCCGGGCCCAACATCCCCTCGCAGCACTACACGATCCAACGGACGGGCCTGATAAAGAAGGGCCTGCGGATGGTCGAGCGAGAGAACGCCAAGTGTTGACCGGGAACATTCTAGCAAAACTTTTCAATCAATACCTTGAAATCATGAGCACTGGAAAGCCTCAGCCCGCATCAAGCGAATCCACTGCTGCACACAATAGCCCCGACAGCGCATCCAAAAATGAAAACATTCCCCCCAAAAGAATGCTGTTATGGATGCTAATGATTGTTTTCATTACAGTCGCGGGTACTGTTATTTTGATGAGTTTGGACGAAGACAATGGTCAAGCAGCGCGACCAATTCCTACTCCAGATAGCATCGACGATATTGATTGGGCTAATTCGCCACCTTGCTCCCCGGACGATTTGAGTGAGGAATGGGAAGAAATAACCGATTCCAGGATGCGAGAAAACAGCAATAGAAGGAAATTCAGAAACAAACGCACGGGGGCGATAATAAACTTTGACCAAGGAGATGCAAACCAGACAGGCGAAAGATCAAAAGACCATTGGCACAGAGACAATCCAAACAAGATAAATAAACGAAATCAATATTTGGATGAAAAAGGAAATGAAGTTGGAAGAAATTCACCAGAAAGCCACATAACACCAAAATGCGATTGAAATGAAAGATGAAATCATCGACAAATTCAATTCTGTTTATTTGCACGATTTGGACGTGCTAAGCATGAAGTTGGAGTTCGAACCCAACCATTTGACAATCGACTTTGGCGAACAAAAGCCCAATGATGAAACCATCCATCCGGTTACCTATGTGTTCAAAAATCTGATCCGATTCAGCACCGACATTCCAACCGATCGGAATTTCACAACCGATGGAATTTTACAAGCCCAATGCGAGAAAAATGGTGAAGGATACAATGCGAAATTGGTTTTTGAAATGGAAAACACCGTTTGGTGGATGAATCTAACATTCATGGACTTGGAAGTCCACAGGACATTGGGCGATTGGGCCGGCTAATAACATCCCGAACATTTCGCCCTTTTTGCTTAGCTTTGGGCAAATCGCTTTCGCCAATGAGATCCTTCAACACCTCCGGACCCAACATTCCCTCGCAGCACTACACGATCCGAAGGACGGACCTGATCGGAAAGGGCCTGCGCCTGGTCGAGCAGGAGCGCTACTTCACCATCTGGGCCCCGCGGCAGACCGGAAAGAGCACCTACTTCCGACAGTTGGCCGAGGAGCTGGGGCAGCAGGGGCACGACCCTGTGTATTTTTCAGTCGAGGGATTCACGGACTTCACAGCCGCCCAAACCTTTGACTCATTCTGCAGGGAGCTCAGGGATCAAACCCCGATGGATTGGGCTATCGAAACCTTCAAGGACTTCGAACAGCGCGTAACAGCCTGCAAAGATCGGAAGCTGGTCATCATCATCGACGAGATCGAAAGCCTCAACCCCGACATCTTCGGCCAGTTCCTGCACACGATTCGAAACCTGTACCACATCCGCCAGAAGCACTGCCTCAAGAGCGTCATCTTGGTGGGCGTCTCCAACATCGTCGGCGTGGTCAGCGACAACGCCAGCCCCTTCAACATCACCGACAACCTCAACGTCCCCTACTTCACCGAAGACAGGGCAGCGTTTCCATGACAGTGTGAAGGCGAAGATCGCCGAGATAACCGCCTGCCAGCCCGGCCTGGCCAACGGCTTCGCCAAGGTGCTCGTCGAGAACAACCCCGGCAAGCCGGAGCTCGACCTCCAGGACTACCTCAAGGTCGAGGACTGGTACCTGACCGAGGCCATCGACAAGAACTTCGAGAACATCCTCAGCAAGGCCCG
>JAIFMG010000014.1 GCA_020048645.1 Bacteroidota bacterium
CGCCAGGTCGATGGCGTTGCCGCCCGAAATGGCCAGCTCGCTGCCCGCGAGGCTGAGCTGCTGGGCGTCCGTGTCGTCCAGGAAAGGCGCCAGGTCGATGGCGTTGCCGCCCGAAATGGCCAGCTCGCTGCCTGCGAGGCTAAGCTGCTGGGCGTCGGTGTCGTCCAGGAAGGGCGCCAGGTCGATGGTTCGCGGGCCGGCGGCGTCCTCCAGGCGCAGCTCGGTGCCGCTGAGGCTGAAGTCGATGAGCAGCTCGTTGGCCGGGTCGGCGTCGGCGTCGCCCGTGTTGCTGATCTGCTGCCCGGCGTCGATGGAGATGCCCTGCCCGGCGGTGTAGAGCACGGGCGCCAGGTCGTTGAGCAGGACGAAGGTCCCCGCCTGCTTGCGGAAGATCTGGCCGTCGGAGCTCAGGAAGAAGTCGCCATCCTGGCCCAGCGCATCGTCGGGCAGTGGCCCGGCGAACCAGTTGGAGCTTTGGGCCGCGTTCCTGGCCCACTGGCCCCTGGACCAGAAGAAGAATTGCTGCTGGTCGGTGTCGAAGACCATCAGGCCTTCCTCGGCGGCGCCCAGGGCCTGGGTGAAGGCGGCCGCCTCGCGCTGGGCGGTGGACAGCCGGGGCACGAGCAGGCCCTGGTTGCCATCGGGGGCCACCAGCTCCAGCACGGCGTTCGGGTTGGGCGCCAGGGTGTTGATCCCGACGCTTTTTTGGGCCATTGAGGCCGAGCCCAGCAGGGCCAAGCAACTGAAAGTGAGCAGTATTTTACGCATCTTCGGGGGGAGGGGTTTTGGGCTGAGGTCTTAGGGATTCCTCCAAAAGTAAGGATTTTGGAGCTCACGGCGCAATCCCAACACCCAGCCGCTCGTCTCCCCCGCGCCAGGCCTGGCATTGGCACAAAAAAAGCCTGCGAGGCAATCGCAGGCTTTTTCACGAAGTGGGCAATACTGGATTCGAACCAGTGACCCCTACCCTGTCAAGGTAATGCTCTAAACCAACTGAGCTAATTGCCCTTCGTTTGGGACGGCAAATATAGAAACTTTTTTGATTCTCCAAATCCTCTCGAAGGAAAAAATGGATTTTTTTTCGCCCCTAGCGTTTTTGCCTCCCCAGGCCTTGGGCCGATGGGGGCTGCCGGGCCAAGCCGTCGTTCTTTTTTGGGTGATGCGCTGGCACGAAGGCCAGCGCGGATGCTGTTCTGCGCGACAAGCTCCGCCTTCCAAGGCCTTTTGCTCAATCTTCCGTTCTTCGTCATAACTTAATTTCCATCCCTTTTGCGTTACAAATTCATGGGTCAAAATAAGGTAATAAGGTTAATTTGACACCTCTATTTGATTTTCTACTAAGGTTTTGACCAAAAATAAGGTCCTGTTACCCTGTATCGAAATTTTTGAAAACCTCGGGTATAAAATTCGCCCATTTAAAAACAAAAGAACGTAGTTACCCAATTGCAATTCTATAAAGACTAATACTTGATATTCAATGATTTATAAGTTGCGATTTACAAGTTGGGTGAAATGAAAACCTTAGTAGAAATCCTAACCCATGACGGGCACAAGCTTATTACCTTATCGATCCAGGAACCCTAGGGTTGGCAAGGGTTTCTTGATGTTTTGTGGGGTGGTTCGGACATTTCATGTTTGAACGCGCCTTGGTATAAGGGCCTGCCGTGCCTTGGTAGCGCGAAAGCCTCCGCCCGGGCGTGGGCGGAGGCTTTCGGCATGGAAGGCGGGCCGGCGTCAGGGCTTGGGCTGGGCCTGCTTGTCGAGCACGCGCAGGCGGCCGCTGTGGGGCTCGGTCAGGGAATAGGTCGTGGCCAGGCCGATGGTCTCGCTGTCGATCTTGACGACCTTGTGGATGAAGAAGGGCTCGTCGTCGGCGAAGGCCCGGGTGCCGACGATGGCACCGTCGGCGTTGAGGGCCAGGGCGCAGGCGCGGTTGCGGGGGTTGGTGGGAACCAGGGCGGCGCCGTTTGCGCCGATGATGCCGTTGGAGTTGAAGAACACCCAGAGCAGGTCGCCCATGCGGGCCTGCCCGGCGTAACTGCCCGTGGTGCCGCCCTCGACTTTCCAGAGCGATTTCCCGGTGGCGTCGAGCAGCTCGATGGAGAAGCCGGGGATGGCGGCGGCGTTGCCCAGCGGGTCGATGCCGCACGAGACGAGCAGGCCGCGCTCGTTGATGTCGTCCCAGGCCAGTTCGCGCAGGCCGAGGTTGGAGGTGGCCTTGTGCTGGGCCAGGCTCTTGCCCTCGCGGTCGAAGCGCAGGGCCTGGTTGTGGGCGCCGCCGGGGTTGGCCACGGCCAGGGCCACGACGTCTTGGCTGACCGACAGGCTGGTGGCCATGTTGGCGCTCCGGTCGGGGCTGGCCAGGGTCTTGAACCAGCCCAGGTTCTGCCCGTCGGCGCTGGCCCCGACGAAGGCGACGCTGGCCCCGCCGTCGGCGGGCACCTGGAATCCGCAGATTACCAGGCCTTTGTCGTCGCGCTCGTAGTCGGTCAGGTAGTAGCCTGGAGTGGTGGGCAGCGCGCCCGGCGCGGCTGGCAAGCCCAGCTTGATCATCTGCTCCCCGTTCATCATGGTGTGCTCCTGGTGCTCGCCGAAGCGCAGGTGGGCGGCGAGGTAGGCGTAATCGTTGGTGAAGGCGCTCCAGCGCATAACGGAAAAATCGACCAGGCTCTCGTCGAAGCTGGCGAAGGTTTCCTTGTCGGCCAAGCCAGGATGCTTGCTGTGGTTCTCGGGGGTGAGGAATCCGGAGAGCACCTTGGCCTGGTCCTCCACCTGCTTGAGCATGGCCTGGGCCTGGCTGATTTCGCGGGTGAGCTGGTCGAATCCGGTGGCCCATTCTTTCGAGATGAAGTCCTGAAGCGAGAAATGGCCTTTCTCGAACATGGCAAGGTTAAAGCGCATGAGCTGGAAGTACTCGACGACCCACGACTGGAAGTCGTACTTGCCGATTTTGAACAGCAGCGTGTCGGATATGGCATAGGGCCTGAAGTCGGCGGGCCTATCGATGCCAAGGTTGGGCGTCATGATGTCGAGGCTTTGGGAGGTCTGCCAATAGGCGTTGGAGATGGCGCCGCGCAGGTCGGCGATTTCGGTGTTGAGCATCCGCCGGGTCTCGGCGCACCAGGCCTTGTAGTCCCAGACTTGGATTTCGGGCAGGAGGAAGTTGAAGGAGGTCAGGCCGTCGAGGCGGTAGGTCTCGATGGGCATGACCTTGAGGCGCTGGTCGTACCCGCCCATGGGGTAGGCGCGGATGGCGGCCTGGTAGGCGCCGAAGTGGTGCTCGAACGAGTCGTAGGCCTGCTCTAGCTTGGAGAGCTCGGAAAGGAAGAGCTCGTCGGCCATGAGGTAGAGCTCCTTGCCGTTGTCGAAGCGGGCGTTGATGCCGCGGAAGGTGGCCACGCACTGGTTGTAGAACTCGACGCTGGCGCGGTGGTGGCCCAGGATGTTGGCGTGGTTCTGGCCGAAGGTCTTCGCATCGGCCACGTATCCGTCGATTTCGGCGACGATCTCGGCCCATTCGCGCTTGCGGGCTCCCTCGGCCACCTGCACGCGGTCGAAGAACTCGTTGTCGCGGCGGGCGGCGCCTTCGTCGAGCTTGAGCTTGGCCAGGCCGTAGTAGAGGGCGGTGTTGTAGGCGAAGAGCTTGACCAGGTCGCTCTGCGCGAGGGGGTCGTACTCGCGCATCCACTGGCTGGAGATGGTGCCGAGCTGGTAGTAGGCGGCGGCCAGCTCGGGGTCTTGGCGCTGGTACTGCTGGAGCAGGGCGTAGGCCTTGGCCCTGTCGAGGATCTTGGTCTGGTCGTAAACGTCCTTGAACTTGAGGACTTGCTGGCCGGAGGCGCCTTGCGGAAGCCAGAGCAGGGCCAGGGCCAGGACCAGGGCTCGGAGTATGTTGCTTTTATGGTTCATGTTGGAAAAGGGATGGAGGTCGATGGGTGAAATGGTCGGGCGAGTCAGAATCCGCTTTCGGTAACCTTCAGCTCGACACGGCGGTTGGTGGCACGGCTGAGGTCGTCGGTGTTGGGCACGGTCGGCTCGGTCTCGCCATAGCCCTTGGCCACGAGCTGGCCGTCGGGGACACCCTGCGAGCGGAAGTAGGCCATGACCGAGGCGGCGCGGCGCTCGGAGAGCTTGAGGTTGTAGGCGTCGCTGCCCACGTCGTCGGTGTGCGCCGCGATTTCGATCTTGAGCTTGGGGTTGCGCAGGATCAGCTCGGTGGCGCGGTTGAGGCTGGCGTAGGAGCTCAAGGTCAGGTCGGCCGAGTTGGTCTCGAAGTTGATGTTGTCGAGCACCAGCTTGGCGCCCTTGGAAAGCGGCATCAGCTCGATCAGCAGGTTGTTTCCGCCCACGGGCATGTCGAAGGCGCCGTCCTTGAACTCGTAGCCCTCGGGCGTGAGCGAGAACTCGTACTGGTCGCCCTCGCGGAGCATGACCCGGTATTCCTGGCCGACCAACTGGGCCGGCGTTACCACCAGGCTCTCGCGGCGGCTGAGGTTGTTGAGCGAGATGTTGGTGCGCACAGCCGCGCGGCTCTGTTGGTCCAGCAGTTGGAAGACCATCGGGGCCAGCTTCTGCTCCAGCTCGATGTCCTTCTCGAACTGCTCGAAGATGACCACCTTGTCGAGGTCGAGCGCCAGGCCCGACGCCTGGAAGAAGTCCTTCTCGACGACGATCTCCCACCGCTTGCCGATGGGCAGCTCCAAGGCGTAGCGCCCCTGCCCGAGCGAGCGCGCGGCGATGCCCGCGGCCTGCCCGGCGGTGCGGGCCTGCACCCTCGACTCGAGGGGCTGGAAGACCTGCTTGTCGAAGACGTTCAGCACCAGGCTCACCTTGTCGAACAGCTTGGGGTCCAGGGTCTTCTCGGCGTCTTTCTGGAGCTGGCTGAGGTCCAGGCTCTCGAAGTGGTGCGAGTGGCCGGGGGCCGTGAAGTCGAGCACGTACTCGCGTCCCTTGGGGGCCATGAGCGCGTAGCTGCCATCGGGCAGCGCGGGCCACTCGGAAAGGATCTCGAGGCTGAAGGGGTCCTTGACGGCGACCGTGCCACCGGCCAGGGCCTGCCCGCCCGAGCGGCTCATGCGCCCGCTGACCCGCATCACGGCCTCGGGCGCGGCGCCCGGAGGCACGGGGCTGAGCTGCAAGGAAATCGTGGACTTGCGCTTGTCGAGCTCGCCCGTGGTCCAGAGCATCTGCCCGCGGTTGACGGCGGCGCTGGCCGAGAAGTCGTCGTCCTCGGTGTTGAAAGGCAGTGGCGAAGGCAGCGACCAGACCTGCGGGGCCAGCATCTTGACCATGTAGAGGTCGTAGCCGCCCAGGCCGCCCTCGCGCACCGACGAGTAGTAGAGCGTGCTGCCGTCGGCGCTGATCTTGGGCGAGGACTCGACCATCAGGTTGACCGGCTCGGGCAAAGGCATCGGCTCCTTCCACTGGCCGTCGGCGCCCTTGGCACACTGGTAGATGTTGCCGCAGGGGTAGTCCTTGTTCTCGCAGGCGTCCTCGGGCAGGCCCCGCACGAAGAAAATCGAGCGGCCATCGGCGCTCACCGAGGGCCAGCGCTCGTCGCCGGCGGTGTTGATCGGGGCCGGCAGGGCCTGCGGCGCGCTCCAGGTCCCCGCCTGGTTCACGCTGAAGAACAAATCGCTGTTGCCGTTGACAGTGGCGTGGAAATAGAGCGTTTTGCCATCGCCCGAGAAGCACGGCCCGCCCAGTGCCTTTTCCTTGGCCTCAAAAGCCGAAAAGGCGGGGACCGCGGCAGGCTGTTCCCACTGGCCGCTGGCGCCCAGGCGGCTCAACAGCAACTGGTGGCTGGTCTCCTGCACCCAGACGTAGGCCATCTGCCGCCCGTCGAAGCTCAGGCAGGGGTCCATGTTCTGGCGTTCTGGCTGGTTGAATCCGGACACGGCCGGCAGGTCTTGGGTTTGCGCGACAAGCGTTTGCGATGCCACCAACAGCAAGGCGCCCATCCATGCGAGCGGCCTTGGCCTCCGGCCCGCCTGGGGCCACCCAGCTTCGGCGCCCTGGCGCGAAGTTCTGGCCGCAGCGATCAAAATCATTTCCGAGTTTGGCATTTTTAGGGGATTATGGGTATTCTTGCCCACAAAATTAGGAAATAATAACGATTTCTCCCGCGCCAAAGGCAAACATAAAAAAGATGCCTTAGTCCTAATACCCGCCGGACCAGTCCACGCTGTCGCGACATGCCTCCGCTGGTCTGCCGCGGTCTCATGCCAGATGGCTTTCGGTTGGCCCTATCCGAGCCGCGCTTGCCCTGCGCAATTTGGGCAACCGGAATTTGCCAGCCGCGACAAGGGCCTCGGGCGAGCCCCTGTCGCGGCTGGCATCGCTCCTCCCCTTTTCCGAGAAGCAGCTCTGCTAACCCATTGGCTCCAACCGTTTGCCGCAGGCAAGACTGCCTTCCTCCTCAAAGCCCTACACTGGTTCGCAGGATTTCAACCCTTCGCTAGGGAGCGAGACCTGTCTCTTTTCGAAAAGGCGGATTGCCAGATCGCGGATGGGCTCAGGGGGAGGAAACAGCAATGGATTCTGGTCGTTTGAACAACAACAGCACGCTCTAAACGCCAAAATTGCCCTGCTTGCAACCTCTTGAAAAACTGCCACCTGCAATCGCTATAAGTAAGACTTTGAAATTAGATTGTATTAAATCTGAAATCAATGTTCGATTTTTTTCCACGAAAAACACGAAGAACACGAATTTTTTTTGGGGATCGAAATTTGAAGAAGAGTCACGCAAGGAGCCAAACCAATTGAGAGCCATCCCAATGAGACCAGGCCACCTGGCAAACTTCGGCCCCCCCCAAAAGCCACCACCATAAAATTCGTCCCCTAGGCTCGAAAACCCTTTCCTTCAAAACCGCTTTCGCACCCTCCATCCCTTTCGAGGACAAGAATATTTTTCGTGTTTTTCGTGCATTTCGTGGAAAAATGATTACCAATCGCTTGCTATCATCTGCTTTCATCAAATTCTTTTCAATAAATTGAAATGGTTACAGTTTCAATGGTTCTGTTTTTTCGGCTAGGTTTTCGGAACAATTCACACCATTGGGATAAAAAAACCTGGATTCCAAGGCACCAAACGCATCAATTGCCCACAAAGGTTTCTTCCTTGCGCAAAGTTTCAAGTTTGCACATCTTCAAAAAGACATCCCCTCAATATTGAAAGCTATCCTCTCTATTCCTTTCATTGTCAAAGCAATAAGAACCATTTCAAGGGTAAAATTATCGTATTGTCGCGAATTTCATAGTTGTCAATTTTTGAATTAACAATTATTCCATATCTGTAATCAATCCTGCTTTTGTTTATTTGTTTAACCGTCGTTTTGTTTATTCCTATTTCTAACAGAATTGGATTTTTGAGTGTTTCGATAATTAAGTCTGGATTTTTTTGTTTTATACTGCTCGAAAATGAAATTATACTTTCCAATTTAAACAAGCGCTTTAGATACATGACAACTGTATCTTCGAGCAATTTCGCCAATAAATCTTCCGTTGTTGTGTTTCCGAAGAGTGGAGAAAGGATTACCTTTCGTATGGAAGGCGACATAAAGTAGTATTTTTGAGCTTTATTGATTTTGCTGTCAATACCACCGTAAGGAAACAAAACATTGAGCAATTCGGCTTTTGCTAAGATGTCCAAATTCTCAATGATTTCATTTTGAGAAATTCCGATCGATTGACTTAGTGTTTGAATGTTTATTTCATCTGATGCGGCAAGTCTGCGCAATAATTTTTCAGAATGTAAATATTTGTTGCTATCACCCATCATTTGGGGAATATCTTCAAGAATCACACGTTTGAACAAATCTGTAATCAAGTCGGTTATAAAATCAGTCTCTTCATAGACACAAAAACGCGTAATGTTGTAAAATTCAATGTACTTAACAATGTGTTCGTGCAAATTGTCAATTGAATTGTAAAAGTCGTTTACTGGATTGATATACTTTTCTAATCCATTTTCTAATTCAGTAAAATCTTTTGAATAAAATAAGATCTGCTTTAAGTCATTTTGAAAATCATTGCCATTTGTATCTTTTTTTACATTTCTGATAGACAGGTATTCTGTAAAGGTCAAAGGGAAAATATGCCGAATTAGCATTCTAGTTGCCAGATCTGAGGTTGATTGCAGCAATAATGCTGAACTTCCCGTCGCAATGACAAATGCCGTTTTCAATTCATCGTAAACAATCTTTAAGGAATTTGTCCATTTTGGGTCTTCGTGAACTTCATCGAACAACAAAACAATAGGTTCGCTGTATTCGGTAAATCTTGTTTTTAAGGTTTTGGATTGTAACAATTCTAAAATATCGCGAATATTTGTATCATAATTGTCAAGCGTGTTAACATTGAAAAAATAAATATTGGTTGTGATATTCTCATAAATATATTCTGCTGTTTGCCACAGAAGTGTAGTCTTTCCTGTTCCGCGCAAACCCGACAAACCGATCATACGAGGCTCGGTGCCTTGTGCAAAAAAATCAATCGCACATTTTTTTAATACATTAAATTCAATTCTTGGTTTCATGTCTGTCCTTAACACCGGATGCACCAACCGCTGTTTTATTCCGGTTGGTGTAACTTTGGCATTTGACAGTATATTTTCAAGTTCCGACATTCTATTTTTATTTTATTTTAATTTATTTTCGATAATTAAAAAGCAGTACTATTTTCGCTTTTGACAAAATTATGTGGAATTTGCTTGTTTTGATTTTGACATTGCACATGAAGTCATTGCTTCCCCCATCTTCAATCCCTTCGCAAAAGCACAATAGCGCAAGCCAGAATGAAATGCGCTGTCCATCGGGTGATGGTGAATCGGTCAAAAGCAAATCTACAAGTTATATTTGGGAAAAGCAAGGGCCTGGGCGTTTTTGCCGGGCTCTTGGCACGGTGTGGCTGGGCGATGCCATGGCATGCCGCAAGCCATTGGCATTCAGGTAGAAAGCCTGCAATTCGAGGAAGCTGGACGCAATCGCGCGGGCCGGGGGAAGCATGGCCCGGGGGCTTGTCGCGTGTTCAGGGGCGCGAGGGCGCGTGGGGCGATGCGGGGCCAAGCCGGCCTCAGAGCGACGGCCCGGCCAGCGGGCGCAGTTGGTCGAGGAAGCTGGGGTCCTGTTCGATGGCCGTGCCCACGACCACCATGTCGGCCCCGGCGGCGAAGGCCTTGGCCACGGCCTCGGCACTGCGCAGCCCGCCGCCCACCACCAGCGGCACGCCGATGCAGCCCTTGACGGCCCGGATGGTGGCCTCGGGCACGGGGTGGGCCGCGCCGCTGCCGGCGTCCATGTAGATCAGCCGCAGCCCCAGCATCTCGCCAGCCATGGCCGTGGACATGGCGATCTCGGGCTTGTCGCGAGGGATCGGCCGGGTGTTGCTCATGTACTCCACCGAAGTGGTGCGCCCGCCCTCGATGAGCATGTAGCCCGTGGGCAGGATCTCGAGCTGGCTGGCCCGCAAGAACGGCGCCGCCACCACGTGGTTGCCGATCAGGAAGTCGGCGTTGCGGCCCGAAATCAGCGAGAGCAGCATGATGCCGTCGGCCTTGTCGCTGATTTGCAGCAGACTGCCCGGGAAGATGACCACGGGCAGGCGCGTGTGCCGCTTGACCTGCTCGATGGCCGCCTCCACCGAATGGAACACCAGGCTGCCGCCCACGAGCACCAGCCCCATGCCCGCGGCCTCGGCGCGCGCCAGAAGGCCGGGCAGGTCGGCCGGCATCTTGTCGGGATCCACCAGCAGCGCGATGCGCTTGTGGCCTTGGTCGAACGACCGTTTCAGCTTTTGGTGGATGCTCATGCCTGGGGGATAAATGCTTGTGGTGGGCAAAAATGCAAAAAATAGGGCCATGCCCAAAATTTTGGCCCCGCCCATTTCCTTGTGTATCTTTGCCCGCATGGATAGCCCCACCCTTTTCGAGGCCTCGATCTTCGAGGAACACGAGCCCGCGCGATTCGAATCGCTGGCCCTGCGCGTCTTCCGTTGGCAAGCCGCCAACAATCCCGTTTATGGCGAATACCTGGCCGCACTCGGCGTCAATCCAGCCCGCATCGACCGCCTGGACCGCGTGCCTTTCCTGCCCATCGAGTTCTTCAAGAGCCGCGAGGTGGTCTGCGGGCAATGGCAGGCCGAGGCCACGTTCCGCAGCAGCGGGACCACCGGGCAGATCACCAGCCAGCACAGGATCAAGGACTTGCGCCTCTTCCGCGAGAGCTTCGTCCGGACGTTCCGGCACTTCTACGGCGACCCGCGCTCCTACCGCGTGCTGGCCCTGCTGCCGTCTTACCTCGAGCGCGACGACTCCTCGCTGGTCTTCATGGCCCGCGCGCTGGCCGAGCTTTCCGGCCACCCCGAAAACGGCTTCCACCTCTACGACTTCGACCGCCTGGCCTGGCAGATCGACCAGCTCGAAGGCCGCGGCGAGCGCGTCCTGCTGCTGGGCGTTACCTTCGCCCTCTGGGAGTTCGCCGAGCGGTACCCGCGGCCGCTGCGCCACACGCTGGTCATGGAGACCGGCGGCATGAAGGGGCGCCGACCCGAGCTGGTGCGCGAGGCCTTCCACGGCATCCTCCGCCAGGCCTTCGGGCTCGAGGCCATCCATTCGGAGTACGGCATGACCGAGCTCCTCTCGCAGGCCTATTCCGACGGGCAGGGCATCTTCGCCTGCCCGCCCTGGATGCGCGTCATGGCCCGCGACCCCTACGACCCCTTCGCCCTGCGCGCCCACGGCTCCGGCGGCCTCAACGTCATTGACCTGGCCAACCTCCACTCCTGCTCCTTCATCGAGACCCAGGACCTCGGCACGGTGCTGCCCGATGGCCGCTTCACCGTCGATGGGCGGTTCGACCACAGCGAGCTGCGCGGCTGCAACCTCATGGTAGCCGACTGAACGCCAGGACTTTAAACCCCAACGAACATGATCGCCCAACCCGAAAAAAAGAATTTCCGCTGGCAGAATGTCGCCTTCGCCGTCCTGGTCGGCGCGCTGGTTTACATGGCCATTTTCTTCTACCGCTTCGCCAACCGCGAGCGGCCCGTGCCCGGAATCGCCAACATCGCCGCCGACCAGGTGCGGCCCAAGTTCAACACCGAATTTGAGGAGCAGGGGCGGCTGGTTTTCCTCCGCGGAGGCAGGCCCGACACCCTGGCCGCCGTCCGGCTCGAGTTCGCCCTCGAGGAGCAGGAGCAGGCCCAGGGTATGATGTGGCGCCGCGACGTCCGCCCCGACCAGGCCATGCTCTTCGTCTTCCCACAAGAAGAACCGCGCTCGTTCTGGATGAAGAACACCCTGGTCTCGCTCGACCTCTACTTCATCGCCGCCGACAGCAGCATCCTGAACATCCACAAGGCCGCCGTACCCGAGAACACCGAGCTGCACTACCGCTCGGAGGGAAAGGCCCAATTCGTGCTCGAAACCGTCGCCGGATTCGCCGACCAGCACGGCATCGCCCCCGGCGACAAAATCCGCTGGTGAACATGGTCAAGCGCTGGCTCCTGCCCCTGCTGCTGGCCTGCCTCTGGCCCACCGCGCTCCGGGCGCAATCGGCCCTCGACCAGCAGGCCCGCGCCGAGATGGACTTCGCCCTGCGCCTGGCCGCCAACGACTGGCGCGAAGAGGCCCTGCAAGCGCTGGCCGCCCTGCCAGCCGACGCGCTGGAGCCCCGGCTGGCCGACAGCCTTCGGCACTTGCGCGCCCAAATCCACTTCCGCGAGGCCGATTTCGCCGCCGCCTGGGACGACTGGAGCCGCGTCGGCCCCACGGCCCCCTTCGCCTTCGAAGCGCGGGCCTACGGCGCCTTCGCCCTGCTCATGGACGGCCGCATCGACCTGGCCGACAGCGCGCTGAGCGCCTGCCCTACCCCAGACAGCCTCGCGGCGGAGCTGCTGGCCGTCTTGCGCGCCGGCCACGCCCTGCTCGCCCGCGACCCGGACGGCTTCGCCCGGCAGGCCGAGCGCTTCGGGCTGCGGCACCATGCCCTGGCCCGCCCCGAGCGCGAGCTGCTCCTGCTCGCCCAGGCCGCCGCCGACTTCCGGCCGCGCTCGCCCATGCTGGCCGCCGGGCTGTCCGCGCTGGTCCCTGGCCTGGGCAAGATCTACGCGGGCCGCCTCGGCGAGGGCCTTTCCGCCGCGCTGACCGTCTCGGCCCTGGGCCTGATGGCGCTCGAAAACCACCGCAAAGCCGGCCCCTGGAACTGGAAGACCCTGGGCTTCGGCGGCGCCTTCGCCGTTTTCCACCTGGGCAACGTGCTGGGCAGCTTCCACCTGCCCGACGCCCGACACGAAGATTTCTGGCATGAACAAGACGACGCTACTTTGGGCGAGCTGCACCATGCTCTTCGCCTGTTCTTCCCTTGAGGCCACGGCACAGCCAGCCGACTCGCTGCTCGCCGCGAAGCTCGACCACCTGCGCCATTGGCACCAGGCCGACGCCCCCGAGGACCAGGCCAGGGCCTTGCTCGCCGCCTCGGAGGCCGCCGCCGGGCTGGGGCAGTGGGCGCACGCCCAGGAGCTGCTCGAAGCCGCGCCCTGGCCCTTCTGCCCCGAACCGCTGGCCCGCGACCTCCTGCGCCGGCAGGCCGCGCTCTCCTACCTCTCGGGCGAGTTCGCGCTCTGCCTGGCCTTGCAGGAGCGAATGTCCATGCACCTGGGCGACAGCGTCTTGCAGGTGCCCGACCTCGAACTGGCGAGCCTGGCCCTGGCCCAGCTCCAGCGCTGGGACGAGGCCCACGCCCACGCCCGCGCGGCCCACCCCGAGAACGCCCCGGCGCTCGATTCGCTCTTCGCCCGGGCCCCCAAGGCCCTCGACCCCGAGAAGGCCCGCAAGCTGGCCACCTTCCTGCCCGGCTTCGGGCACGCCTATGCGGGCGAGTGGGGCGAGGGGATGCTCAACCTGGGCCTCAACTTCGCGGCGCTGGGCTTCGGCCTCTGGCAGGGCCTGACGGGCTTTCCCGCCACGGGCTACCTTGTCGGCGCGGGCCTGCTCCAGAAGTTCTACATGGGCGGCATCCGCCGGGCCACCTTCCTGGCCCAGCGCGAAAACCACCTGCGCGCCCAAGGTTTCGTCGAACAGCTCAAGCCGCTTGTGCTTCCGCCTTGAACTTCTGGCACCAAGTTGCATTCAGTGGTAAAAGACTTGCGTCCTCTGTATCCGCCAAAATTGGGCTATTCAGCCAATCCTTTAGGGATTGAATAGGATTGACCCGGATGAAATCCGGGGTGCAACAAACCAGAACCCCCGTAGAGGTTCAATGCGGACAAAACCGTTAATCGTTCGAATCCAGGATGTCTGAAAGCAACTTGGTATTAGGGCTGAAAACCCAAGTCCGCTGCTTTCGTTGCGGACTTGTTGATCAGGGTCGTGGATGTTCCGGCATGGCCCCTTGTTGCGTGCAGACAAAGGCCGACAGCGCAGAAGCCCGTTCGTGCAACTCGTCCAGCGGAAGGCCGGACAGCCAGCCCACCACCAGAGCGGCCGAGAACGAATCGCCTGCCCCGATGGTATCGGCCACACGCACCGACCGAGCAGGCATTTCCGAGATTTGCCCACCCCGCAGGAGCAGGCTGCCGGCCCCGCCCCGCGTAAGGGCCAATCCTTTCAGCTCGAAACGCTCTGAAAGCGTGAGCAGCTTCTGTTCGAGCGTGCCTTCCAAGCCCAGTTCTTGCGCAAGATGGCTCAGCTCTTCCTCGTTGATTTTCAGAATGTTCGCCTGCGTCAGACAGAACAGCAGGGCTTCTCGGTCGTGGAAGTTTTGGCGCAGGTTCAAGTCGCAAAAACGCAGTGCTTCGGCGGGCAACAGGCCCAGCGCTTCGGCAATGGCCTTTCGAGAGGTCTCCGAGCGCTGGGCAAGGCTACCAAAACAGAATGCCGACGCACTGGCGAGGGCCATGCGGGCTTCGACTGTCAGGCGCAAGTGGTCCCAGGCCACATCTTCCCGTATCTCGTAATCCGGAATGCCCTCGCGCAAGCGGACGGCCACCGTGCCCGTGGGCTTGTCCACCCGCGCCAACGCGTGGGCGACGCCTTTTTCGTCCAGTTCGGCGACAAGCTCCTCGGCCAGTTCGTCCTGGCCTATCGCGCTGATCAAAAGGGATTTGGCGCCCAACTGGGCAGCGTGGAAGACTTGATTGGCCGGCGCCCCTCCCAACTTCTTCCCTTGCGGCAGAAGGTCCCACAAGACTTCGCCCATGCCTATCACCAGAAAGTTGTGCTTGTCCATCGCTTTGTCATTTTTTGTTGAAGATACGAGAAGTTTTTCCATCCGAGAAGTTTGATCCATCAGCCTTCTGATTTTTGTATGTTGTTTTTAGCTTTTCGCTTTCTGGATTTCTTCCAAGATAGAAATCTTTCATTCATGCAATTTTCAAGTTTATTCACCCTGTTGGTACTGGCTGCTTTCCACCTCGCTCAAGCGTTGTTCGGTGGGTCGGTGGATCCAGTTGAACAGCAGGCCAACAAAAAGTAGCGCGGAAAAAACCGTCGCCAGCAGGAAGCCATAGCGCGCATCCGAGCCAAAGGCATCGCTCAAAGCCCCCATCGCCAAAGGCCCCAGCGCAGCACCGGCGGCCGTGAAAAACAGAATGACGCCTGCCACCGAGCCGTGTTGGTGCTTGGGGAAACAACTGATTCCCTTTGAGTTGAGCGTAGGATAGATCACCGACATGAAGATGCCGGTGAGCGGCAGCAGCAGCACCGTAACCGACCCGCCCCAAAACATGCTGGCCACGAAGCAAAGCAAAATGACCAAGCTGAACAGCGCCAGCACCGCCGCCCAGTTGAACCGCGCCATCACCCATGCGCCCAGAAATCGCCCGCCTGCCCTAAACATGAAAAAAATGGACAGCGAGTAGGCTGCGACTCCGGCCAGGGCGCCCTGGTGTCCTTGCACCAAGCTGGGCATCCAGACGTATATCGCCGCTTCGGTGGCCACGTACAGAAAGGCGCCCAGCGAGAAGCCCAGCGCGTAAGGGTCTTTCAACATCGCGAAAGTTGCCCGAAGCGATACTTTCTCTTTCCCTGATTCCGCCAAGCGAGGCGGATACTTGGCAAACAATGCCATGACAATCAACAAAACACACAAGATGGAAGCCATGACATACAACCATTTCCAAGCGACACCATTTTCGAGCAAGAGGGTTACGACAAGTGGCCCGATGATGGCCCCGACACCAAAAAATCCTTCCACATAGTTCATGTTGGCGGTATGCTCTTGGTTCGATTTTGAAATGTCGCCGATGAGCGAAAGCGCCCCGGTTTTGAACACACCAATGGCCAGACCCGAAACCAGCAGCAAAGACAAGAAAAAGCCGAAGTTTTCCCCCACGATGAACAAGAACGAGCTCAGCGCGTACAAGCCCAAGCCCAGCAAAACCGTGGTTTTCCGCCCGAACCGATCCGCAAGGAAGCCCAAGAAGATGCCCGCCAAGGCAATGGCCACCATCGGCCCGTAGTGCAACATGCCCGCCGCAGCCATGCCCAAGTCGAACTGTTTCATCACCTCGGGGATGATGACCCCCACGGCGTCGGTGGTCATGGCGAAGGTCAAAAACATGACGAAGGTAAGCCAGCGAATGAGCCGCTTATCGCGTTCGGAATAAGTAAGTTCGTTCATCGGTGAGAGATGTTTTTTTTTGGGTCTTCAAGGTATAAAGACTTGGCTATTTCCGCTTTTGCCCCAGGCTACTCGGAAGTCGCCCGTTTCCAGATGGGCTTCCAGAAGGGCGAAGTGCTCTTGTTTTGTCCAGCGGACGGACAGCTTGGAGTCTTCGGTATCCAACATTTCAAAATCGCCGTCGAAGGCTGGGCACTGGTTGCGCATGCGCATCAGGTCGAACAGCTTGCTGACGAGATTTTCCTGTGCGCTTTGTTGGACTTCTTCGACCGAAAAGTAGGCGCGGTTGATGTCGCGGCCCACGTTGGTGCGGGCCAGCAGCTCCATGTCGTTGCGCCCGGCCAGTAGGCCGACGTAATACACCTGGGGGATACCCGGACAAAAAAACTGAATGGCACGGGCCAGCAAATAAGATTTTTGGTTGCCGCCTAGCGCATCGAAGTAGGTGCAATTCACCTGGTAGAGGTCGAGGTTGGATGCGGCGGCGCCCGTGGCCTTGCGGCTTTGTCCTTCGCTGTTCAGGTGTATCTGCTCGACGATCTGGCTCAGCCGCTCGCCTTCGATCAGCCCTGGGCGCGCGCCTTCGGCGGCCACGTCCACGATGCCGATTCCGTCGTGGGTGTCGAGCACTGTAACGCAGTTCCGTGGGGCGATTCGCAGCCATTTTTTGAGATTCGACGCATCACGGTTGAACAAAACATCTAAAACGAGAACGGGTAGCGCGAAATCGTAAACATAATCCACTCGCTTGGCAATGGCCACCTGGGGCAGGTGGTGGGCGTGGATTTCAACCAGCACCTTCATGCCCAGCGCATTTGCCTTTTTTGTGATGTTTTGGATAAAGTCAAAGGTTTCCTTGATCATGAAGCACGAACTGCCTACCCGCTTGATGGCGTAGCCAGCGGCATCGAGTCGGATCAGCTTCACATTGGCCTTGTGGAAGCGCTCCAGGATGGAGTCGAGGTAGCGCTGCCCCTGCTCTCCGAGCACGTCAATGTCGATCTGGTTGGAGGTGAAGGTCGTCCAGAGCAGCCGCTCGCTGCCATCGGCCAGCTTGAAGCGCGTGAACGGAAAGCCTGGCCGCGGGCGGTAGATGCGGAGCAGGTCCGCCTCGGTCGCGCCTTGCGGAAAGACCTTGTCGAAGGTCAAAAACAGTTCAGCATCAGGCGATTGACTGCCCTTTTGCAAGAATGATTGGAAGGCCTCGGACTGTCCGGAAACGTGGTTGACGATCAGGTCGGCCATCAGGTCGAAGCGCTCGCCCAAGGTGCGAACCTGCTCCCAACCGCCCAACCGCGGATCGACCTGCCGGTGGTCGATGGGGTCGAATCCGGCATCCGATCCATCTATCGGATAGAAAAAAGGCAATAAGTGGAGGCCGCCAGCGATTCCTTGCAGTGGGCCGTCCAAAAGCTCGCCCAGGGTCGCCAAGTCGCCTTGGCCCAGACGGTCGGCATATGTGATGATTTGAATCTGGTTTTTCATCTTCATTCGATTGGGGTAAAAATTAAAAAAAAATGGACGCCCCACCCTCACGGGTCAGGGCGGAGCGTCCGAACAAAGCAAATCAGAAAGCGTAAACGACAGAGAGAAGGGTTGCCCTGCCGGTGATCGGACGGGCGCGCATGAAGTTGTCTTGGCCTTCCACGAAGGCATCACCTTCCATTTCGGTGAATCCCAGGGTGTTGGTCAAGTTGTTCGAGTTCAGGCGGAGGGTCAGTCCGCGGGTGAGGTCGTATGAAGCGAATGCGTTGGCGTAGAGGTAGCCCGGAATGGCCACCACGTTGTCATCCTGTGCATAGACCTTGGAGGTACCGATCAGGCTGAAACCAACTGCGGCCTTGTTGCCCAAAAAGCGATACGAAGGCGATATGTTGTACAGCAAGGCGGGCACACGGCGTGGAACGTTTCCTTCCTCGGCCGGATTGATGCTCTTTTGGATGGTAGCTTGGGTGAATGTCGCTCCGGCCAACAAGTCAAAATTGCCAAAGTTGGCCGAGAGTTCTGCTTCGAGGCCGTAGGTTACGAAATCCTTGTTCAGGATGCGGCCAAACTCCTCGTTCTGCTCGCTGATTTGCGTGAAGAAGGCCGTGGTAATGAGGCTCCAGCGTCCGGCGCGGTGCTTGTAACCCAGTTCTGCCTGGCTGATGCGGTCGGCGTCAAGCCCGTCGATGGTGCGGCCCTCGGCCGTCAGGAAGGGCGAGTAGAGCAGGCGGTCGGCATTGGCGCGTCCACCTTGGCTGTATCGGGCATAAACAGCCTGGTTGTCAGACAGTTTGTAGTTCATGCCAACCGAGAAAGAGTGGTAGTCGAACTCATAGTTCACGATGTTTGGGTTGCCGTTGTCCAGGACAGTTACCTGCTGTTCGAGCGTATCGAGCGCGCCGTCGCCGTTGACATCCATCGGGGCCTGGAAGTTGCCCAGGTAGAAGCCCGAAGCGCTGCCAAAATCCCAGCGCCAACTGGCGTCGAGGTTGATTTGCTCGGTGATTTGGGCGCCCAGGTTGGCGTAGGCGGCGTCGATGCTGTATGCCACGTCGTAGTCGCGGGTGCAGCAGTTTCCCCAAAATGGGACACCGTAGGCAAGCAATCCGTTGTCGGACAGGGACGTTCCGTCGGCGGTGGCCACGTCCATCAGGCGAGGCCCGCCTTCGCCGCCCACGTCCGTCAGGTAGCTCTGCCACATCCAGGTCATGGCGATGCGCTGGTATGCCTTGTAGTAGCCGGCCGTGAGGTCGATTTTGCCAAAGTTTTTGGTCAGGTAAAAGTCGTTGGTGAAGTTGTTCAAATTTGACATTTCAACATCGAAGGTATGGATTCGCATCAGCAGGCCGTTGCCATTCAGATTTTGGATTTGCTGTGTTGTGAGGGGTACTCCGGCATCGGTTCCGTTGGCATAGCTCAGGCTGTAGCCGGCTCCGGCGATGCTCTCGGCGATGCCATCGGCGGCGGCCACCTGCGCGGGGAACGGCGCGTTGAAGCTGCCGCTGGTGAAGGCCATGCGCGAGCGGTTTTTCATTTGCCAACCGTCGCCAAGGTCGAACGAAAGCTCGCTGCCAATGGCCGTCGAGCGCGGGTTCATGCCGTCGGCGATGTTGGCCGAGCGGCGGTTCCCATCGCCATCGAGGGTGAAAACGTTCAGGAAGTCAGTGCTTTGCAGCGAGTGCCGGGTCAGGTCGAAGCCCTCGACGGACTCGAAGGTGGGGTCGGCGCCCGTGCCCGAGACTCGGACAGGCATCGGCAGGTAGCTCACGGCCCTGTCGTTCAGGTACTTGAAGTAAACGCGGGCGTAGCCGTTGTCGAAGTTCTTGGTCAGGTTGGCCTTGATTTGGCCGCCATAGTTGCCCATGTAGCCGATTTCGCGGGGGCCTTCGCCTTGCCGGAAGAAGCCGCCGATGTGGAAGCTCGTGCCTTCGCCGATGGGCGATCCATACTCGAAGTCGGTGCGGAAGGTGTTGTAGTCGAGGCCCAGGCTCGTGGCCACGCTGCCGCCTTGCACGGCCCCCGTCTTGCTGATCAGGTTGATGATGCCCGCGGGCGAGTTGCTGGCGAAAGTCGAGGCGCTGCCCCCCTTGATGGCCTCGATGCGCGCCAGGGTACGGTCGGCACGCATGAAGATGTCCGCGTTGCCGAAAGAAATATCACCAAACTGTAACACGGGCAAGCCGTCTTCATGAATTTGCAAGAATTTTGCTCCGCCCGAGGCCACGGGCACGCCCCGCACGGCGATGTTCGCGTTGCCTTCGCCGCCCGAAGCCTCCGAGCGGATACCCGGAATCGCCTTGAACAGCTCGGCGGTCGTAACAGCGCCAAATTCCTCGATGAATCCCGGTTTGATCGTGCTCATGGCCACACTCGACTCGAGGGCCGAGCGCGCGTTGACGACACCCGTAACTATCACATCCTCAAGGCTCAGGCCATCGCCTGCCAATTGGAAGTCGAGGCGGGCGTTCTCGCCGGCCGCCAGGGTTACGGTGCTGCTCTGGCTGGCGAATCCGACAAAGGCCACCACCAGTTTGTACTCGCCGGCTTGCAGTCCGGTTATCTCGAACTGCCCTTCAAGGTCGGTAACCGAGCCTTTGCCCGTGCCCTCGATAGCGACGGTCGCCCAGGGCAGGGCCTCGCCGCTCATGGCGTCGGTTACGAACCCGGTGATGCTGCCCTGCTGGGCCAGAAGGTGCAACGGCGTCAGGAAGAACAGCCAGATTGCCAAGTGAAACTTTCTCATGTTGCTAGTTTTTTTAGGTTGAACGCTTAGGTTTTTGTCAAAGCTAAAACAAGCGCGAGTGCTCTGCAATAGCCTTGCGGCCCCTGGTTTTCCGCACACGTGAACGCACACGTGAACGGTTGATAAGTTGTATCAAATTGTTGATAACTTGCATTGCAAACGTTTTCTAAAGCCCCTTTTTCGACCTCCGATTTCGTTCAGGGCTCTCCGAAACTTGTGCGGAACCCATTTTCGGAGTCCAAATAAAATGCTATTTTTGGGATGAATGTCCCTATCCCAATCTTCCCAAGAAATGAAAAAGAAAGCCTTGCGCCTGAAAGATCTCGCCCAGTTGCTTGGGGTCTCGCACACCACGGTCTCTCGCGCGCTCAACAACCACCCCGACATCAGCGAGGCCACCCGCGAGCGCGTCAAGCAGGCCGCCGCGGCGCTGCACTACACTCCCAATGCCATGGCCGCGCACTTCCGCGAGCAGCGCAGCAAGACGCTGGGCGTCATCATGCCTTTTATCTCGTTCTACTTTTTCCCCTCGGTGCTCCGCAGCATCGAGGCCGTAGCCCATGCCAACGGGTACAATGTCATGATAACGCAAAGCGGAGAGTCCACCGAGCGCGAGGCCGCCAACGCCCGCCTGCTGCTGAACAACCGCGTGGACGGCGTGCTGGCCTCCATCGCGGAAAACACCTTGGAAATCCATCATTTCGCCGAGCTTGAGGAAGCGGGAGTGCCCGTGGTGTATTTCGACCGGGTGCCCAGCCAGCCAGGGCTGAACCGCGTGGTCATCGACGGCGAAAAAGCGGCTTATCAAGGCACTTTGCACCTGATTTCCAAGGGATTTCGGCGTCTGGTCATGGTGGCGGGCCATCCAAGCCTGTCCATCTCGCGCAGCCGGGTCGAAGGTTTCCGGGCTGCCTTGCACGAATCGGGCCTTGGCCTTGGGCCGAGCCAGGTGCTGCACGCCAGCTCCCGCTCCGAGGCCGCCCTGCTCTGCGGCCGTGCCATGCTGGGCCAGGACAAGCCGGATGCCTTTTTCGCCATCAGCGACGAGGCCATGTCGGGGGTGGTCTTGGCGCTGGCCCAGTTGCCCCCCGAACAGAGCCAGTCCATCGGCCTGCTCTGCTTCAGCGACGGCGAGCTGCCCGCTCTTTTTGGCCGTCCGGTCAGCTACATCCACCACTCGGGCCAGCTTGTCGGGCAGGAGGCGGCCTTGCTGCTGCTCCGCAGGCTGCACCATCCCAGCGAGTTGACCCCGCGCACCCTCGTGCTCGAGACCGTGCTTCGCGAGCCGCCTTTCGACGGGCTTTGAGGGTGGGCAAGTCCTTTTCTTGGGTTGCTGCAACACCTCAGAAACGCAATTGCCCCAAGGAGCTCGCTGTGATTTTTTAACTTTCGTTTGCTTTTTTCGCGTTCTATTCGTACTTTGCGACCTTTGCCAAAAGCGCGATTTGATGGATAAACTTGACCCCAGAACAGACCAAACAGCCTTCCTGCTAGGCATTTCATTGCTATTTGAATCGTCATTTTTGTCAAAAATGGGGATTTTTTGCCTTATGCTTTGCTTCCGCACCAGGCGACGAGCCGAACGTGAACCACAGCGCGAAACCTCCGAAGTTTTTCCCAACCATCACAACGCTTCAACATGTCAAAACTGAACCCGATTTCGCACTATCATCTTCAATCCGGTACGATGGAAGACGACAAAGATCAACAAATCAAAAAACTGGAAAAGCAGTTGCGCGATTTGCAGGAACAAAGCGCTTCGCAACGGAGCATGTACGAAATGACCGCGGTCTATATGAAGCAACTCCAAGATGAGCTGCGGCTTTCGGAGCAAAAGTTCCGGAGCATCAACAAGTCTCTGACGGACAGCATTGACTACGCCAAGTACATCCAAGATGCTTTTGTGGTGAAAGTCAGCTTTTTGCGAAAGCTGTTCGAGCATTCGTTCCTGGTTCAGCGGCCCAAGGACACTGTCAGCGGCGACTTTGTTTGGGCCTTCGAGAATGGCCTGGAAACCTACCTCGCCGTGGGCGATTGCACGGGGCACGGCGTCCCGGGGGCCATGCTGTCGATATTCGTCATCAGCATGCTCAACCAGATAGCCAGCTCGCAAAACAAGCAAACGCCTTCTGGCATTTTGGAAGAACTGGACGCGCTGATCCACAAGTATCTTTCGCAGTACAGCGAAGTGGTGCGCGATAGCGCCGAAATCGCGATGATTCGCTACAACAAGACAAATGGAAGGATGCTTTTTTCGGGAGCCAAGCGGCCCTTGATCCACATCCGCGACCACCAGATGACCCAACACAAGGGCGCCAAATATGTCCTTGGCAACAACGACCGCCGGGACGAAATCGTCAACGACACCGAAGTTCACATACAAAATGGGGATATGATTTACATGTTTTCCGATGGTTTCGCCGACCAGTTTGGCGGTCAAAAGAACGCCAAATTCTCCACGAAAAGATTGCTATCTTTGTTGCTGGAAGTATCAAATTCAAGCATCGACCAGCAAGATGAACACATCAACTTCACCTACGACCAATGGAAAGGGCAGAATGGCCAGATTGATGATGTGTTGCTGCTCGGCATTCGTTTGTGAACCACCTAAAATTCAGCGCCATGAACATTGAAGCGACAGCCCAAGTGGTCTTGCCGACGCTTTCTTATGAATACACGATGCCCATCGAAAAAGATTTTGGCAAGGTCTTTTTGTTGCCCCAAAAGGGCACTCTTATCATGGAGCTGACCCGAGAATACGTTCCGATGGACGATTTTCGGTCTATTTTCAGTGAAACCATACCCATTATCGAAAGGGAAAAGGTCAAGAAGTTCATCTTCGACAAGCAGAACCTGCGGGTTTTCCACCAGCCTTCTATGGAATGGTACTACGTCCATTGGAAGAAGGAAATATACGAAAAAGGCCTGGCGACGCATCGAAAAATCCTGCCCAAGGGCCAGTTGGCTTTTAACCTGGCGGTGGAGGCCGGCATCGCCAAGATCATGGCCGTGCACCAAGATTCGGTGATTCCTCTTCTGGACATCCAGTACAAGGCGACCATCCTGGAGGCCATTGAAAGTTAGCCATAGTTTTTGCTGAATTTCGATAGGGCAGGTGCCTTATGGCCTGAAGGGTGGCTTCTTTGGCTGGATGAGTGTTTTCAAATCGTTTTCCAGTTCCTCCAGGCTTTGGACTTTTTGGATTTCGCGTTGTTTGGCCCTGTATTTCTCAAGCTCCTCGCCCGATTTCTGCAAGGCCAGCTCGTGGCTGATCTTTCCGGCATGGGTCAGCAGTTCCCTGCCGTTAAGTTGCAGTAGGGCATCCAGCCGATCGATCCAGTCTTTCATGAACATGGGGGTGCGTTGTTGTGCCATTGTCTCCGCAAAGGCGAGGTATTGCTCCACCAACAGGCCAAGAAGTTTCATCTCATCTTCATTCAAGTAGTTTTTGGCCACGCTGACCTCCGCTTTTTTGATGGATGCCGTTCCTTTCTTGTCATACGATCGCATTCCCATCAAGGGAAGCGACGCGTCCGCCCTGCGATAGACCAGCTCGGCTGCCGTCTGCTGGCTGATGGCCCACAACAGCTTGTTTTGCACCACTTTGAAAAAGGCTGTCGTCTTTTCATCTTTCGGGTCGTAGTCGATGCTGGTGGTGTAGATGTCCTTGATTTTCTGGTAAAAGAAGCGCTCCGAAAGGCGGATTTCCCGGATGCGATCCTGCAGCTCGTCGAAATAGTTCATCGTGTTGCCACTTTTGAACCGGTCGTCGTTCAGCGTGAAGCCCTTGATGAGGTATTCTTTCAGCCTTTGGGTGGCCCAGATCCGGAATTGCGTGCCCTGCGGCGATTTTACCCGGTAGCCCACGGAGATGATAACGTCCAGGTTGTAGTGGTTGGTGTCATAATTCTTACCGTCGGCGGCAGTTGTCCGGAAATTCCGGACAACTGAGCCCTCGTCCAGCTCGCCTTCTCTGAAGATGTTGCCGATATGTTCCGAAATGGTCCGCTTGTCTTTGCCAAATAGCAGTCCCATTTGTGCCTGTGTGAGCCAGACGGTTTCTTCTTCCAGGCGGACATCGATTTTGATGTTGCCTTCCTGGTTTTGGTAGAGGATGATTTCGCTGTTCATTTACCTTGCTGATGAAGTGTTTCTTGTCTTTTCGAGGATAGTTTCGTAAAAAAGGCAACGGTGATTTTGGCTTGGATTTCCCATTCCCGCAAAGACAATGCCGCGTTTTGAGTCTTAGCAATCTATGTGATTGTTGCCAAACATCGAGTCTTGGCCTGGAAGAGTCTTGGTTTTCGCATTGCCCCCCGTCGGGGTTGCTACCCCCATTCAATCCCTTCGGGATTGCGGAACAGCCGGACTTTGTCGAATGCTGGTGCTTTGGACACTTCACCTTTGAAAGCAACTTGGCATGAGCCGTGTCATGGTGTCATTGCCCCTGGCTTCGCACCTTGCGCGACGACATGGACCATTTTGCCGGATGTCCGAATGACCCAGCGGCATTTTTGATGAACCCGGACGCGATGCTGTTGTTTTCAGCTATTTGTTGTCCTTCAAAATGATCCGAAGTGCCGTGTTTTTTGTGATGTAGGCCCACGACCAGTTGATGAAGATGATCAGCTTGTTCCGAACGTTCAGGATGAGCATCAGGTGCAGGAACATCCATATGAGCCAGGCGAAATAACCCCTGAGGTGGAGAAATCGAAAGTCCACGACGGCCTTGTTCCTCCCGATGGTGGCCAAGGCGCCAAGGTCGGTATATTCGTATTCGGCGGTGGGTTTTCCTTTTTCGATGTTTTTGAGGTTTTCGGCCAGCAGTTTTCCTTGGTTGATGGCCACGTTCGCGACCTGGGGGTGGCCCATCGGGTATTTCGGGGTTTCCATGTAGGCCATGTCTCCGATTACAAAAATGTTCTCGACCCCTTCCAACTTGTTGATTCGGTTGACTTTGAGGCGGTTGCCTCTCTTCAGGCTCTCCTGGGGAATTCCGTTGACGGTGTTCGCGATGACCCCTGCGGCCCAAATCACGGTTTTTGTCTTGATTTCCAGCCCGGTGTTCGTGGTCAGGATTTCGCCGTTGTATGTTTTAACGTTGGTCTCAGTCATGATGTCAACGCCAAGTTTTTCCAGGTACCTCCTCGAATCGGCATGGGTTTTCGCGCTCATGTTGTTGAGGATGTTCTTGCTGCCTTCGATCAGGATGATCTTGAGTTTTGAAAAATCAATCCGGTGGTAGTCTTTGGGCAAGATGGAGCTTTTGATTTCCGCGAAGGAGCCTGCCAGCTCTACTCCGGTGGGGCCCGCGCCAACAATCACAATGTTTTGAAGAACTTGCTTGTCGCGGTCGCCCGAGTTGATGATGTCTTCAAAAGTTTGCAGGATGTGGTTCCTTATCGTGATCGCGTCGTAGGTCGTTTTCAGGGTCAAAGCGTGCTTGCTGATTTCTTCGTTCCCGAAAAAGTTGGTCTTGCAGCCCATCGCGAGCACCAAGTAGTCGTATTTGAAATCACCAATGCTTGTATTTATCGTGTTGTTCTCAATGTCCACCTTTTCGACTTTGGCCAAGCGTATCCAAATCGATTTGTTTCGGCGAAAGACGTACCGCAAGGGGAACGAAATGCTGGAAGGTTCGATTTGCGAGGTAGCGACTTGGTAGAAAAGAGGCTGGAACTGGTGGTGGTTCAACCGATCGATCAGCAGGACATCAAAAAGGGAGGTGTCAATTTTTTTTACAATTGATATTCCCGCGAAGCCGCCGCCTACGACGACGATTTGTTTTTTCGGTTTCATGTGAGACGATTTTTTGCTGTTTTTTATGGAAAGCGATTCTGATAAGTCTTGCTTTCATTCCAGCATCAAGCTGCGGAAACCCAATGGGCAGCACCGAAGGCCTTTCGGCGGAGGAGCCAAGTGCCGGGCGGAAGGTGAGCTTCTTCGGGCTTGGCGGCATGGCGTGGTTCTGCCCCTGCGCTTTGGTGTTGAGAATGGCGCATCAAATCTATTTCCTGTCGTGCAGACCACCAAACATTTTCGGCCTTTGTTTTGGCGGGCATCGCAACCGATTGGAAGACTATTTCTTGCGATTTCGTTTGCTCGTCGGTTGGCTGCCCAGGCGGCGCGCGGCTCGTGCTTTGGGCGTGGCCGTTGCCTTGCGGAAGCGTGTTGCGGCGGGCTCATCCTCCCGGCCCGCGTTCCTGCTCCAGCATCTGGTCGAGCAGCTTGGGGATGCGGAACTGGCCGAGCTTGCGCAGGGGTTTCCAGAAGAGGGCCAGGTGGGGCACGGGCAGGCCGTTGAGGCGCCAGGCGGCGCGGTCTTCGCGGTTGGCGTTCAGGCGGGCGCGCCAGTTGGCGTTGCTCTGGCCGCCCACGCGCATGCGCACGAGCACCTGGGGCAGGTAGGTGGCCGTGGCCATGTGCTTGTGCAGGAAGCGCAGCATCAGCTCGTAGTCGTTGGCCGTGCGCAGGTCGAGGCGGAACCCGCCCCAGCGCTCGTAGAGCTCGCGGCGGCAGAAGAAGGTCGGGTGCGGGGGCATCCAGCCGCGGCGAAACCGGCGGCTGTCGTAAGGGCCTGACTTCCAGTAGCGCAAGACCTTGGCGGTGTCCTGGGCGTCCACGTAGAGCAGGTCGCCGTAGAGGCAGTCGGCGCCGCTGGCCTCCAGGGCCTCGACCACGCGCTCGAGCACCCGCGGATGCGCGTAGAAGTCGTCGGAGTTGAGGATGCCCACGTAGCGCCCGCGGGCCAGGGCGATTCCCTTGTTGAAGGCGTCGTAGAGGCCGCGGTCGGGCTCGACCAGCAGGCGGTCCACGCCGAAGCCGCGGGCCAGCTCGGCCGAGCCGTCGGTGGAGCAGCCGTCCACGACGATGTGCTCGACGCTGGCCAGGCTCTGCCCGCGCACCGAGCGCAGGGTGTCGGCCAGGGTCGCGGCGCTGTTGTAGGTGGCCGTGATGATGCTCAGCAGGGGAGGCGCGGTTTCCATGTGCAGTGTGTTTTTCGCACGCGTCGTCCGCTCGTTTCAGCCGACGAACTGGAGGTAGGCCACGCCGAGGATGAGGATGCCGAGCAGGGCCTTGAGCAGGGGCGTCTGTTCCCAGAAGTGGGCCACGCGGGCGAAGAGGATGGACAGCGAGAAGGCCGTGTAGGGCAGCAGTTCGAGGAAGGCGGGCGGCCAGAGCACGAAGATGCCCACCGAGAAGAGGAGCAGGGCCAGGACCATGACGAAGAACTTGCGGGTCTCGAGCTTCATGGAGATGCGGTTGAGGATCAGCACGCCCGAGAGCCAGCCCAGCAGCACCCAGAAGGCCATGAAGCCGAGCAGGGGCCAGTTGTCTTGCAGCTTGCCCACGCCCATGGGCCCGAAGGCGAACTGCTCGGCCAGGGGCAGGTCGAGCAGGAAGAGGATGCCGGCGGTAACGGCGTAGGGCATGGCCACGCCCAGGAGCATCACGCCCCACTCGCGCCAGACGAAGGGCCGCATGACCAGCAGGCCCAGGAAGGTGAAGCCCGCCAGGAAGAGGCTGGGGAAGTGGAAAAGGCTGGCCACGGACACGTAAACTCCGGCATTGAAGGCGTTCTCGATGGCCTTCTCCTTTTTCACGGTGTCGAACAGCTCGTTGAGGGCCAGGATCAGGAAGAAGTTGGCGAACAAGACGGGATGCACGCGCTGCAAGGGCACGTACAAGGTGCTGAACATCAGGAAGAAGTAGGCAGGCATGAAGGTCTGCGCCTGCGAGAGCCGGTAGCTGAGGTTGAGGTAAGTGACCAGGAAGGCCTGCGCCATGACCAGGATGAAGCCCAGGGCGATGTTGAGCCAGACGGTGGGCGCGATGAGCCGGAAGAGCCGGTACAGGGGCATGGGCTGCCGGTCGAAGGGGAAGTCGCCCGCCACGCCGGGCCAGTGCTGCCCGTGGTGCGGAAACCAGAGGGCCGCGCCCAGCATCACGATGAAGAGGATGGCCCTGGGGCGGGTGTCTTTGAGCAGGTCGATCATGGCGTAGGGGTTGGGGGATGGGGGGCGTCGGTTGGGGAATGGTGGCCCGCGCGGACAGGTTCCAGAGCCACGCGCGGGCCTCCCCTATCAAAGCGGAATGTTGCCGTGGCGTTTGCGCGGCATGGAATCCACCTTGTTTTCCAACATTTCGAAACCGCGGATGACGCGCTGGCGGGTCAGGGCCGGCTCGATGACCTCGTCCACGAAGCCCCGGGCGGCCGCGCCGTAGGGGTTGGCGAACATCTCGTCGTATTCCCTTTCCTTTTCGAGCAGCTTGGCCTCGTGGTCGTCGGCCAGGTCGATGTCCTTGCGGAAAATGACCTCGGCGGCGCCCTTGGAGCCCATGACGGCGATCTCGGCGCTGGGCCAGGCGAAGCTCAGGTCGGCGCCGGTGTGCTTGGAGTTCATCACGGTGTAGGCCCCGCCGTAGGCCTTGCGGGTGATGACGGTGATGCGGGGCACGGTGGCCTCGCAGAAGGCGTAGAGCAGCTTGGCTCCGTTGGTGATGATGCCGTTCCACTCCTGGTCGGTGCCGGGCATGAAGCCGGGAACGTCCTCGAAGACCAGCAGGGGGATGTTGAAGGCGTCGCAGAATCGGACGAAGCGGCCGCCCTTCTTGGAGGCGTTGATGTCGAGCACGCCGGCCAGGAAGGCGGGCTGGTTGGCCACGATGCCCACGCTGCGCCCGGCCACGCGGGCGAAGCCGACGACGATGTTCTCGGCGTAGTCGCGCTGCACCTCCATGAAGCTGTCGGGGTCGGCCACCTGGGCGATGACCTCCTTCATGTCGTAGGGCTGGTTGCGGTTCTCGGGCACGATGTCGTTGAGCAGCGGCCGGACCTCGTCGGCTGGCGCGTAGGGCAGGGCCGGGGGCAGTTCCTCGCAGTTCTGGGGCATGTACGAGAGCATGCGCTTGACCTGGTGGATGCAGTCGAGCTCGTTGCGGGCCGTGAAGTGCGAGACGCCGGACTTGCTGGCATGGGCCATCGCGCCGCCGAGCTCCTCGGCCGTTACGTCCTCGTGCGTTACGGTCTTGAGCACGTTGGGCCCGGTTACGAACATGTACGAGCTCTTTTCGACCATGATGGTGAAGTCGGTCATGGCGGGCGAATAGACGGCTCCACCGGCGCAAGGCCCCAAGATGGCCGAAATCTGCGGCACCACGCCCGAGGCGCGCACGTTGCGGTAGAAGATGTCGGCATAGCCGGCCAGGCTGCCCACGCCCTCCTGGATGCGCGCGCCGCCCGAGTCGTTCAGGCCGATGACCGGCGCCCCGTTCTTGAGGGCCAGCTCCATGACCTTGACGATCTTGGCCGCGTAGGTCTCGGAGAGCGAGCCGCCGAACACCGTGAAATCCTGCGCGAAAACATAGACCAGCCGCCCGGCCACGCGCCCGTAGCCCGTTACGACGCCGTCGCCCAGGAAGATCTGCTGGTCGAGGCCGAAGTTCTTGCTGCGGTGCGTTACGAAGCGGTCCAGCTCCTGGAACGAGCCATCGTCCAGCAGAAGCTGTATCCTTTCGCGGGCCGTCAGTTTGCCTTTCTGGTGCTGCGCCTCGATCCGTTTGGGGCCTCCGCCCGCGAGCGCCTCGGCGTTCATGCGCTCCAGTTTCTCGAATTGCTCCTTCTTGGTCATGGGCTTGTCTTGTTTTTTGGGGGTTGATGTGTTGCGGGTTGGGGCAGGGCCGCGCGGCGAATCGCGGTGGAAGGATCCGAGGGCATTCCGGCTGGGCAGCGGCCTGCTTGTCTTGGGTAGCAGGCGCGCCTTCGCGGCCCGGGCCGGAGCTCAGGCCAGCGCCAGGCTGGCGTGCGGAAGCGCCTCCAGGCCTTCGAGCGACTCGAAGGACAGGCCCCGGGCGGCCAGCCCGTCGAGCACGCGGGGCAGCGCGCCGAGCAGGTTGGTCCGCGCCTTGAGCGAATCGTGGAAGACGACGATGGAGCCCGGCTGCGCGTGCCGGAGGACGCCCGCGGCGCATCGCTCGGGCGCGAGGCTGCGGTCGTAGTCGCGGCTGAGCACGTCCCACATGATGGTGCGGAAGCCCTTGGGCAGCCCGCGCACCTGGCGGGCCGTGGCGCGGCCGTAGGGAGGCCGGAAGAGCGTGCCGGGCACGTGCAGCCGCGCCTGGTCGATGTTCTGCAAGTAGAGGTGGGTGGGGGTGCGCCAGCCGTCGAGGTGGTTGTGGGTGTGGTTGCCCACGGCATGGCCGCGCGCGCGCAGGGCGCTGACCAGCTCGGGCCAGCGCTGGGCGTTCTCGCCCACCAGGAAGAAGGTGGCCTTGGCGCGGTGCTGGTCGAGCAGGTCGAGCACCAGGGGCGTTACCTCCGGGTGCGGGCCGTCGTCGAAGGTCAGGTGCAGGGCCTGCCCGGCGCGGGGCAGGTGCCAGACGCGGGCCGGGAAGGCCCGCACGATGGTCTCAGGGACGTGGAACATTCGGCGGGTCGGGTTGTGGGGTCACATGTTGTACTTCTGCGCGAGGCCCATGTACTGGCCCTCGATCCACTCGCGGGCTTCCTCCTGCTCGTAGATGCGGCACATGTTGATGCACTCCTGCACCATGAGCATGGCCCGCTGGGCGTCGTCTTGCACGGTGGCGTACTTGTCCTGGTCCAAGGCCAGGTAGAAGTCAAGCTCGGCCAGGGAGTTCTTGGCCACGGTCTTGGACATGTCGGCGCCCTTGGCGGCGGCCCCGGCGCGGAAGTAGCTGTCGGACATGAGCAGGTTGTAGTAGTTGTACTCCACGCGGCTGTCGGGCATGATGGCGGCGCACTTGTCGAGCACCTCGATGGCCTTGTCGTTCTGGCCCAGGGCGATGAACTTGTCGGCCAGGCGGTAGAAGTTGTTGCGCAGGTTCATGGCCATGCGGCTGTTGTTCTCGTCGAGATAGACGCTCGGGTTGTCGAGGCCTCCCCAGGTGAACTTCTGCATGAGGTTCTCGTACATGGCCGCGTGGTTGACCCCGCCGACTTGCCCGTCGGCGCTGGTGTTCTCGACGGGCACCAGGCGGTAGGCCATGCCTTCGAGCTGGAAGTACTTCTCGAGGTTCATGAAGTTTTCGCGGCCCACGGTGATGGCGAAGTAGATGGGGCGCTCCCAGTTGTTGGTGGCGATCATGTCGAGCACGACCAGCTCGGCCTTGCGCAAGTAGTTGGCGCCCAGCTCCCAGCGCATCTCTGTAACGACGCGTCCGGTGTCGGCCAGGGGCACGGCGCCGTTGGCCAGCACGGCCTGCTTGTCGATGGCCAGCTTGATCTTGCGCGTGGGCAGGAAGTCGTACTCGTCGCCCGATTGCAGTTGCACCTTGGTGCTGCGGTCGTCGCTCTTGACGAACTCGAGCAGCTCGCCCAGCCCGCGGTAGTCGTCGATCTGCTCCTGGATGTAAACCACTTCGCGCTGTCCCTGCTCGTACTGGTCGTAGGTCAGGGAGATGGGCAGAGGCTCCGACTCGTAGGCCTGGCGGGTCATTCCCTCGATGTACCAGTCGGTGCTGAGGTAGCTGAGGTTGACCACGCGGACGTCGGTGCGGATGCCCTCGACCTCCTGGGCGTACCAGAGCGGGAAGGTGTCGTTGTCGCCGTTGGTGAAGATGATGGCGTTGGGCGCGCAGGACTCGAGGTAGTTTCGGGCGAAGTCGCGGGCGGTGTAGCGGTTCGAGCGGTCGTGGTCGTCCCAGTTCTGGAAGGCCATGAGCGTGGGCACGGCGGCCAGGGCCAGCGCGGTGCTCGCCACGGCCGAGAGCCTGCCGTCGGCCCAGAGGCGCAGGGCCTCGTAGAGGGCCAGCACGCCCAGCCCGATCCAGATGGCGAAGACGTAGAACGAGCCGGCGTAGGCGTAGTCGCGCTCGCGGGGCTGGTAGGGCGGCTGGTTGGTGTAGAGCACGATGGCCAGGCCCGTGAAGAAGAAGAACAGCAGCAGCACCACGAAATCCTTCTGGCCGCGGGTCAGGCTCAGGGCCATGCCCAGGAGGCCCAGCACCAGCGGCAGGAAGAAGTACTTGTTGTTGGCCCGGTTGTTCCGCAGCGGCTCGGGCATGAGGTCCTGGTCGCCCAGGCGGGCCTGGTCGATGGCGGGCACGCCGCTGATCCAGTTGCCCCGGGTTACCTCGCCCGTGCTGCCCTGGATGTCGTTCTGCCGCCCGGCGAAGTTCCAGAGGAAGTAGCGCATGTACATGTAGCCCACCTGGTACTTGAAGAAGTACGAGAGGTTGTCGGAGAAGCGGGGCGCGCTGGTCTGCGCCTCGGGCGTGCCGCGCATTCCGGCCCACATCATGTAGCCCTGCTGGTGGCTGGGCGAGTCGCTGTACATCCTGGGGAAGATGGTCGTGTAGCGCGGGTCGAACTCCCGCTCCAGGCGGTTGTCAACCACTTTGTAGCCCTCGGCGCCCAGGGCGTAGATCGGAGGGCCGTCCTTGTAGCCCACCACTGGGGCGTTGAAATACTGGCCCCTGACCAGCGGGTTCTCGCCGTATTGCTCGCGGTTCAGGTACGAGAGCAGCGTGAACATGTGCTCGGGGTTGTTCTGGTCCATGGGCGGGTTGGCCGCCGAGCGGATGACGATCAGGGCGAAGGACGAGTAGCCGATCAGGATGACCAGCAGGGCCGTCATGGCCAGGTTCAGCATCGGCTTGGCCTTCTTGTACGAGAAGACCAGCAGGTAGCCCAGCGCGGCGAAGACCAGCGCCAGGAAGACCACCAGGCCCGACTTGATGGGCAGACCCAGGCCGTTCACGAACAGCAGCTCGAACTTGGAGGCCACGCTGACGCTCAGCTTGATCACGCCCCAGAGCGTCGCCCCGAGGATGGCCACCGAGATGCCCGCCGCTGCCAGCACCCCGCCGCGGGTAACTTCGTAGCGTTTGAAGTAATACACGAAGACCATCGCCGGGATGGCCAGCAGGTTCAGCAAGTGGACCCCGATGGAAAGCCCCACCAGGAAGGCTATCAGCACGATCCAGCGGTTCGAGCCCGGCAGGTGCGCCTGCGATTCCCACTTCAGGATGGCCCAGAAGACCATCGCGGTGAAGAGCGACGACATGGCATAGACCTCGCCCTCAACGGCCGAGAACCAGAAGGTGTCGGAGAAGGTGTAGGCCAGCGCGCCCACCACGCCCGAGCCCAGAATGGCCAGGCCCTGCCCCATGTCGGGCATCGGCGGAACATAGCCCCGCGCACGGGCCAGCGGCACGAAGTCGTTCAGCACCAGCTTCTTGGCCATGTGGGTGATGGTCCAGAACAAGAACATGATCGTGAAGGCGCTGGCCAGGGCCGACATCAGGTTCACCATCATGGCCGCCTTCGAGGCGTCGCCCAAGGCCAGCAGCGTGAACAGCCGGCCCAGCATCATGAACACCGGCGCCCCGGGCGGGTGCCCCACCTCCAGCTTGTAGGCCGAGGTGATGAACTCGCCGCAGTCCCAGAAGCTGGTCGTCGGCTCGATGGTTGAGACGTAGGTGAAGGCGGCCACCAGGAAGACGGCCCAGCCCGTGAGGACGTTCAGTTTTTCGTATCGCTGCATAATAAGGCTTGGAAGGATGGGGGCGGCGGGCAGGCCCGGTCGCCCTTTGGGGTTTCATTCGCTTGGCAAAACGTGCGAAAGTAATATTATTTCGAGGAAATGGGCCAAAGCCGGGACGGGGAGAGTGGCTTGTGGCCTCAAAAAAAGCGGGCAACATGGAATTTGCCCTTCCATTTCGGATTATTCCGTATTTTTGATGCCTTTGAAGATGGCCCGAACACGCTCCGGCGACGCCCCTGCCAACTAGCCCCGACTTTACCATCCCGATTCCACCCAACCGCACAATGGAGAACATATACGTAACCTCGCCCTCGCTGCCGCCGCTCGAAGAATACCAAGAGTACCTGGCCTCGATATGGCAGAGCAAGAAGCTGACCAACTACGGCCCATTCCACGAGAAGCTGGAGGCGGAGCTGTCCCAGAAACTGGGAGTCGAGCACCTGATGCTCACCTCCAACGGAACGCTGGCCCTGGTGATCGCCCTGCAAGAAATGCGGATCACCGGCGAGGTCATCACCACGCCCTTCAGCTTCGCGGCCACCACCCACGCCCTGCACTGGAACGGCATCAAGCCCGTCTTCAGCGACATCGACCCCCAGACCTACAACCTCGACCCCGCCAAGATCGAGGCCGCCATCACCCCCCGGACCACGGCAATCCTGCCCGTGCACGTTTACGGCACCCCCTGCGACATGGAGGCCATCGGCAAAATCGCGGACACCTATGGCCTCAAGGTCCTCTACGACGCCGCCCACGCCTTCGGGGTCGAGAAGGACGGCCAGAGCATCCTCAACTTCGGCGACATGTCCGTGCTCAGCTTCCACGCCACCAAGGCCTACAACACCGTGGAGGGCGGAGCCATCGTCTGCAAGGACGCCAAGACCAAGCAGCGCCTGCGCTACCTCCAGAACTTCGGCATCGCCGACGAGCTGACCATCGTGGCCCCGGGCATCAACGCCAAGATGAACGAGTTCCAGGCCGCCTTCGGGCTGCTCCAGCTCAAGTACGTGGACGGCGAGATCGACAAGCGCGAGAAGGTCTGGAACCTTTACGACAGCCTGCTGGACGGCGTCCCGGGCATCACCCGGCCCGCCAGGGTTCCCCGGGTCCGCGCCAACTACTCATACTACCCGGTGCTCGTCGATGGCGAGGCCTTCGGCACGGACCGCGACGGCCTCTACCAGCGCCTCAAGGAAGACAAGATCTTCGCCCGCCGCTACTTCTATCCGCTCATCAGCGAGTTCCCCACCTACCGGGGCCTGCCTTCGGCCGACAGGGCCAACCTGCCCAACGCCCACCGCGTGGCCGACCGCGTGCTCTGCCTGCCCATCTTCGCTGACCTCTCGCCCGAAGCCGTCCAGCTCATCGTCGGCATCATCCGCGAAATCGCCCTCGGCCAATGAAAGAGCGCGTCATCATCTTCGGATCCTCGGGCCACGCCCGGAGCATCGCCGTCATCCTGGAGGAACTGGGCCACCCCATCGTCGGCTTCATCAACTCCTACGAGCCGGCCGGCGTCAAGGTGCTGGCCTACCACACCCTGGGCGACGAGAGCGTGCTGGCCGACGCCCAGGAACGGTTCGGCACCCACCAAGTGGTCTTGGGCATCGGCGACCTCGCCGCCCGGAAGGCCGTGCGGCAGAAGCTCGAGCTCCTCAACCCTGGCCTGGTGTACCCCACCATCATCTCGCCACGGGCCACCGTGGCCGCCTACGGCCAGATCGGAGCGGGGACAGTGGTCTTCAGCAACGCCTTCGTCAACGTCGAGTGCCGCATCGGCGAGTTTTGCGTGGTCAACTCGGCCGCCATCGTCGAGCACAACACGGTGGTCGAGGACTACTGCACCATCTCGCCCGCCGTCAACATCGGCGGCGACGTCCACATCGAGCGCGAGGTCTTCATCGGATCCTCGGCCACCATCATCCAGAAGCGACGAATCGGCAGGCAAAGCGTCGTGGCCGCCGGGGCGGTCGTCGTGCAAGACGTGCCCGAGCGCGTGCTCCTGGCAGGCGTGCCCGGACGGATCAAGCGCCACGACTACCAGAACAACAACCTTTTCCGATGAACGAAGTTGACATTTCCATCGTCATCCCCATCTATTTCAACCAAGGGAGCATCTTCAAGACCTACGAGAAGATCCGGGACGAGATCTTCCCCGCCTTTCCCGGCCTGGCCTTCGAGATCGTGATGGTGGACGACGGCTCGAAGGACGAGTCGTACAGCGAGATGCTCCGGGCCAAGGAGGCCGACCCCCGCGTGAGCCTGGTCCGCTTCACCCGCAACTTCGGGCAGGTGCCGGCCATCTACGCCGGCTACGCCAAGGCGCGGGGCCGGGGCGTGGTGAACATCGCCGCGGACCTCCAGGAGCCTGCCGAGCTGCTCGTCCAGATCATCCGCAGCTTCCTCGACGGCCAGGCGCCCGTGGTGGCCGGCAGGCGCGTCTCGCGCGACGAGAGCCTCTACCGCAAGCGCAGCTCGCAGTTGTTCTACCGCCTCATGCGCAGGCTCAGCTTCCCCGAGATGCCCGATGGAGGCTTCGACATCGTGCTGGTTGACCAGGCCGTCAAGCAGCGGCTGATCGAGTCGAGCGAGAGCAACCCCTTCTGGCAAGGCCAGATCCTCTGGCTCGGCTACCCGGTCAAGTACATCCCCTACCACCGCCTCAGGCGTGAGGTCGGCAAGTCCCGGTGGACTTTCGGCAAGAAGCTGAAATACCTGCTCGACGGAGTGCTCAACTACTCCTACGCGCCCCTGCGCCTGTTCTCGGCCATTGGCATCGCCAGCTTCGGGCTCGGCCTGCTCTACTCCCTGGTCATCGTCGTCTCATACTTCATGGGCAAGTCCCCCTTCGAGGGCTGGGCGCCGATCATGATCGTCGTCCTGCTCTTCTCGGGCCTTCAGCTCATGCTCATGGGCCTGATCGGCGAGTACATCTGGCGCATCCTCGACCAAGTAAAAGCCAGGCCCAGGTACGTCATCCGCGACGAGTCTTGATGGGGCAAGCGCCAGGCGGCGGCACATCCCCCTAACGGGGCAGAATGGAAATCTGGCTTGGCTCGTCCACGTCGATATAGTCGAGCCGCAGGCTGTCCCCTTGCGAGCGCAGGTATGCGATCTGCTCAAAGCCAAGCGCCTTTGCCTGTTCGGCAAGACTCAGATCGTTCAATTTTTGTGCTTGCCTTCGGGATGTGTAGTTCGCTGTGTAATAATCTCCGCTGCTGGCAACCAGGGGGTTCAGCGCGCAGAGTTCCGAGAAGCTCTGGATCATGAAAAAGGTCCCCACCATCCTGTATTGCTGCATTTCCCAGAAGGGCTCTTCCTGCGGGATGTAAACGCAGGTTGTTCTTTTGGACTGCCGGTCCAGGGACGAGATGCGGACCAGGGCATCGACCCATTGTTTGTTTGGCCGGAGCCTTTCTTGAAGCGACGGCCTCAGAAGATAGTCCAGCGCAGGGAGCAGGTCGTCCAGGCTGTCGATGGAAGGTTGTTCGATGGTCATCGCCCTGCGTTCGGACCAGTTGTTTTTCAAAAGTCTTTTTGCGTGAAGCGCAAAGCCATGGCCAGTCCAAAGCGTCGCGAGGACAAATGAAGCGGGAAGCAGTTTTCTGAAACGTTTTCCTTCTTGGTTTGCGAGCTTGTCAATTTCTGCCATCAGAAAAGGAAGCGCGAGCCATCTTGTGAGCGCGGAAAAGTAAGTCGAGGAAAAACCGTGCGTGACCAAGAAGATATTGGGCATTTCCCCGACCACCGCCATGACCAGCAAGGTCTCGAGGACAATCGACCTCCTTTGCCTGACCAGGTCCACCAGGCTTGTGTGCCGATGGTTCATCTTCCATGCAAAGGCATAGATGAATATCCAAACATGGTTAAGAAAATAATAAGCGGCAGGCGACCGGAGCGTGCTAAAATACGTTGGACCATCGAATGGCACTTGGTCGGATAGCATCCATAGGACCAAGGGCACTATGCTCGCGCCCAGAAGCGAAAGGGTTAGAATGGGTTTTTCGACATTTTTGGTGAAAAGTGCGTAATAGCCAATGCCGCCCAAAAAAAGGATGCCCGTCGAAATTTTCGCAAATACCAGGATGTTCAATAGCAGCATTGCCGCCAAAACCTTCCAATGCCATTTTTTTTCTTGGAGCTCAATCAGACAGCCTGTGGCAAGCAATGCAAAAATGACACTCACGAAGAATGACTCGCTGCCAAACAGTTTCAAGCTCGGAATATATCCCGGTGTGTTTTGAATGATGACCGCCACCGGCAAAACGGCCAGAGCGAACCATGTGTTCTGTTGGGCGGATCCTTGTGGATGGACCCTCGAGGACAACCAATAGAAGGAGCTGATGAAAAAGAAGGTGGCCAGCATGGGGTAGCCAAGATTGTAGAAAAGAAAGGTCCCGGTGCTTGACAGCTCACTGATTCCAACAAATAAAAAATGGGAGAAGGCATGGTAGTTGAACGTGAGCAGGCCATCGGTACCCTCTGATACCACCCCATGGGTTTGAATCATGTTTGCTATCGAGGCATGGAAGAAGGTGTCCGCATAGGTCTGCCCAGCAAACACTTTCTCCAGAACGAAGGGGGTGTGGATGCCCCTGCTCCAAAAAAGATCGGCGAAAAGCAGGCTTAGCGGCAATGAAAAAAGAATCGCGGGGAAGTCTTTCCTTAGCTCCACCTTGGTCAAACCCCAGAGCGACAAGCCTATTCCCGAAGCAAGCACCAGGTATCCCATCCCGATGCCCAGCCAAGCGTCGGCAAGGCCCAGCAAGGTGTGGAGCAATATCGACAGAATGGTGAATGAAAAGATTTCACCATAACTTTTCTTCCGGTATGCGATGAAAACCGGGGCCAGGGACACGGACGCGATCACCCCCAAGATCCTGAAGGTTTCGAGCCAGTAGCCCGGCTCGAAGCCAATCCGGAACAGGTTGAAAATGACCCCGAGCAAAAAGCTCGTCGAGGCAGCCAGGCCGAAGGCAAATCGTTTTGTCGTTGTTTGCAAAGCAATTCCAGGTTTGGGGGATTTAGGTTATCTGGCGCAAGAAAAAAGTTCTGGTGAAAAGCGAGCCATGTGCGTTCACAATGGTCTTTCTCTTTTCGATGCTCGAAGAAGGCTCCTCTTCCGACAGAAGGTCAATCGCATTCGCCTTGGTTCGGCGCCGGGGCATGCCCTCGCGCCGCCGGGGCCTGCAGAGGGGTTCCCAACAAGCTGTCAACAATCGCGGATGCCTTGTCTGAACCTTTTCTGGATACGTGGTCACCATCGGGCAAGAAGTCGTCGTCCTCGAACGCGAACCCGTCAAAATCGATGATGCTCAATTTGTTCTCGGCGATTATGGAGTTGAATTTATCAACGTACTCTTGAGGTGTCATTTGTTTGTACATGCTGTGCAGGGGTGTGTTGATGATTATCAACGTGATGCCATTTTCTCTACAAAAGTTTACTGTTTCTTGGAAATAGAATAGGTTCATGTCTGAAAACAGACATTGGCGATCGGCATGGTGGTATTGCAGGGCCACCCGCTTGGATACATAATATTGGCTGACTTGAATCTGGGTATGGCTGTTGCCGAAACCGGCAATCCACTTGCTCGATCCCTGATAGTCAAGATAATCAATCAATGAATAGATGAAAAAGGCCAATGGGTTATCTATTTCCGCGATCATCTCAAGTTTCTGCTCGATGGGTAGGATGTAAAAATATCGGTTCAGGATCTGATGCCTTAGGGTATATTCGTCATAATATCGTGAAAAGCTATGGTAGCTCGCACCAAGAAGGATTGTGTCAATTTGTGGATTGTTTTTGGTAACTGCCAATATTTTGAAGAACGAGTAGAATAGACTTTCGCTATTGCTGCTAATGTTTCTCATGTTGGATATAATGCTGTCATTCATTGATTGCTGAATATGGGAGTCGCCAAGGGCAATCTTGTTGGTGGCCGGGCTCAATTTGAAATCGGAAACCGTTCTATTGACGCGCATTTGAATCACAAGGATCTGTGATACCAGCACAAACAAAATTGGCAGGAAGAACAAAAAGACACGTCTGACAAAAGCGCCCATAGTTGTAAAGTTTTCGAGGAGGTTGCATTCTATTCTGGGTTGTAGCCGCTGTTCAAATCGACAAACTTCCCGTCTTCGCTCAAATCAAGAACCGACCGTCAGTTGGTTCTCTTCGATAGGGCAGGCCTTCGGTTCTGGAGAAGTCCGACCCGGCAAAGTCCTGCTGTCGAAAGGGTTTCCATTGTTTTGGAGTCATCGGTTTTTCAATGCGCAGGCGCCGCCATCGAGGCTCTAGCGTAGGATTCCCCGGCGGGCTCACAGGTCCAGCTCCCGCACGATGGTTTCCTGTTCGGCGTTTTCGATGATGATAAGATGCTGGAAACCCTGCTCTTTCGCGACAAGGGCGATTTCTTCATCCGTGAATGTTCGGCTGGCGTCCTTGTAGGTGTAGTCTGAGGCGAAGCCAACAAAATCGTGGGGGAAATACGCGGGAACCCCTTCGATCATGGCGATTCCGCTCAGGGCTGGCGCGATGAAGGGAATCGCCAGCCGCTTGTAAAGCGGGATTTTCCAATAAGCATCGTTGGTCTTGGGGATATAGACGCAGGTTTGCTTCTTCTCGGCGATGGGCCTGTTGCCCAGCTCTATGAGTTCGCGGAAAAGCCTATGCCTCGGAAGGGATTCTTTGGCGATCTGGGAGGAGTGCATTTTCTGGTGAAACCCTGTCAAAATCGTCTCGATTGCCAAGGGCTCCTGGCCAAGGTCCGCGCTGTCGAGCAATTGGTTCCTGGTGTAGATGTTGTCTATCACGGCCTGTTTGACAAGCAGATAGTAGTTCCGGGGCACGTTTTCCAGAATCTGGAAGGTGATGAACAAGGCCATGCCGGCCAAGAGCGCTCTTGTGGCCAACGCGAACTTGCGGAAGCTCCGCACCTTTTCGGCGAATAAAGGCAGGTAGGCCATTATCATCAGCAAGGACAGCCATCGCTGCAAGTCCATGAAATACAAAGAATTGCGCCCTGTCGTATCCATGACGATGCCCGGCACCAGGCCGATGATGGAAACGAACAGCAGCAGCTCGACTTCCAGGAAGGCATTTTTCCTCAATCCTCCCCAAAATTCGCCAGCGCTGCCCAAAGCCGGGTTTTGAAAGAGGAACATGAAAACAAAAAGCGAAGTGTAGAGGTAATAGTAAAACAGGAAGTGAATTGTGTTCCCAACATTGTTTTTGAAAAACGAGAACAATTCGATAGGCTTATCACCTCCGTTGCCCATGGAAGAGGCGATGAGGAAGGCCACCGCGAAGGAAGCGAACGAGAGGGCGAAGGAAACCATGACCGGCAACTTCCTGAACCAAGCCTGGCGCAGGACGACGTAGCCAAACATCGCCATGGCCAGGAAGCCCGATGATATCTTCGTGATGCTGATGAAGGCCACCATCAGCGGGATGAAGCCATAGGCAAACAGCTTGTCGAGGACGCTGGCGGACCCTGTCGCGTTTCCTTGCCCGAAAAAGCGCAAGGCGATGCCCAACAGGATGAAAGTAAGCGCCAACCCCAGGTTGTACGACTCGCTTTGGAAGATGATCGTGGTCATCAGTGGGCTTTGGTTGCGCTCGATGCCCTGGTAAAGCCCTGCGAGCGCGACGAAAAGAATCGCGAAAGGAGCGACGATGAAACGCTGTTTTGCTTTGAAATGGCCCGCGATCGATTCATAGAAGGAAAAAAACGACTTGAAAAGGAATGGGATGAAGATGACAGGGTAGGCCATATTGTAAAACTTGGTGGATGGGATGTCCACAAGGTCGGACAGCAGCGCGAAAACCCAGTGGCTTCCGTAGTGGTAAGGAAGGTACGTCAAACCATCGATCCCGATCGTCGGGTAACTGTAGGTCTTGATCATATTGCTGATCGCTGCCAGGTAGATCGGGTCGAAGTGTCCGGGGCCCAGAATAAGTTTTTCCAGGTAGAGCGGATCGTGCGCGATGGTCTTGTAGAAAAAGAAGGGAATGAAGATGGCGAATGCCGCGAACAACAAGGACAGCGGCAGGGAAATCCCGGCCTTCCTCTTGAACAGCCAGACAAGGAACCAGGCCGTGAGCAATGACCCGCTCAGCAGCACGACCCAAGCCAGGGGCAGGCCAAGGTACAGGCTCGCCGCGCCCAGGGCTGTGGCACCCATGAGGCTTGAAAAAAGATACCACGGGGCCGAGTTGAACCACTTTTCAGCTCGGCCTTCGCTGTTTTTCAGCGCGTACCAGAAGTCAGGAGCGAGAATCAGGGTGAAACTCAAAGCGAGAACCTTCAAGACGTCAGAAAAGCTGTTGTCGTCGAAGCCGTAGCGAAAAGCCCAGTAGTAAAGCGCTATCGAAATGGCCAAAAGCACAGCCAGCAAGGACACCCTCATGTGCAGGTCCAGGATTTCACGGATATCGTCTTTGGGTGTCGCTTGGCGTGGTTCCATTTTTTATTGAAATTTGATGCGTTTAAAGACAGTGTTTCGTGGGAATTTTCAACGATTGGACTTTAAGGCACTCGCGAACCGTCTTGGAAATGCGTGTCTGCCACCCTCACTCGTACAGCTTCAGCTCGCCGATCTTGTCCAGCAGGGCCGAGATGTCCTCGTACTCGGTCAGCAGCGTCGTGTTGGCCGAGGTGTACTCGTAGCCCAGCGGGTAGGCCTTGTTCTCCTGGAAGTCCACGTACTCGGGGTGGATCATGAAGAAGCTCGCCGACTCGTCGGCCCGGCGGATCTCGTACTCGTTGACCAGCACCTCGTCCATCTTCTCGCCTGGGCGGATGCCGACGAGCTCCACGCGGTCGAGGTCGCCGTCGCCGTACTTGCGCAGCATGGCCTTGGCCAGGTCGATCACGCGGGTGGCCGGGGCCTTCTTGACGAAGACCTCGCCGCCCTTGGCCTGGGTCAGGGCGTGCATGACCAGCTCCACCGAGTCGTCGAGGCTCATCATGAAGCGGGTCATGTCGGGGGCCGTGATGGTCAGGGGCCGGCCCTGCTCGATCAGGCGGCGGAACAGCGGGATGACCGAGCCGCGCGAGCCCATGACGTTGCCGTAGCGCACGCAGGCGAAGCGCGTGGGCAGCTCGTGCTGGTTCTGCGAGCAGACGATCTTCTCCATCATGCTCTTGGAGATGCCCATCGCGTTGATGGGCTTGACGGCCTTGTCGGTGCTCAGGGCCACCACGGCCTCCACGCCGCTCTCGATGGCCACCTGGCAGAGGTTCTGCGAGCCGATGATGTTGGTCTTGACGGCCTCGAAGGGATAGAGCTCGCACGAGGGCACCTGCTTGAGGGCGGCCGCGTGGAAGACGAAGTCCACCCCGCGCATGGCGTAGCGCAGCCGGTCCTTGTCGCGCACGTCGCCGATGACGTAGTGGTAGCCCGGATGGTCTTTCTCCATCTCGTACTGCTTCTTCTCGTCGCGGCTGTAGATGATGATCTTCTTGGGGTCGTGCTTTTCGAGGAAGCTGGAGACCTTGTGGCCGAAGGAGCCGGTTCCGCCGGTTACGAGGATGGTCTTGTTCTTTATCGACATGGTGTTGGGGTGGTTGTCGCTTGTTGTGGGTCAATGGGGTTGCCTCGCGGTCAGCCTGCCGCGGCCGAGCGGGAGGCCTCCGGGGCGGCGCCTCCCTCGGCCTGCCAGGGCTGGTCGAGCAGGCGCATGATGGCGCGGTCGTCGAGCACGGGCCGCGGGTCGCGGCGGCGCTGCCAGAGGGCCTTGGGCAGGCGGCGCAGCGCGCGCCACAGGGCCGCGTAGGCGTCGCGGTCCACCTTCCAGCCCGTGAGCAGCCGGTAGGGCAGCATCAGCAGGAAGGCCGCCAGGAAGCCCGGGTGCCGCCCGTCGCGGGCCATCCAGAGGATCTGGTTGGTGTAGATCTTCCGGCTCAGCTCCGAGCGGGCGAACTGCTCGCCGATGGTGCCGCCCTCGCGGTGGTAGAGCAGCGCCTTGGGGGCGAAGACCGAGGGCCAGCCGCGGTGCCAGGCCTTGTGGCCCAGGTCCAGGTCCTCGCAGTAGGCCGGGCGGAACAGCGGGTCGAAGCCGCCCAGCGCGTTGATCTTGCGGGTGCGGAAGATGGCCGCCCCGCCGCCGCAGTAGAGCGTGTAGCGCGGCCGCTCGTCCTCGATGGCGCCTTTCCAGTGGCTGAAGAGCCAGCCCCGGCGGACGCCCAGCTTGCGCACCGTCGCGGCCGTGTAGCCGTCGTCCCAGTCGCGGATGTGGCAGGTGACGCCCAGCAGCGACGGGTCGGCGTCGAGCAGCGGCAGGCTCTCGCGCAGCACGTCGGGGTGCAGGCGGATGTCGTCGTTCAGCACGAACACGTAGTCCTCCGGCAAGGCCCGCAGGTAGGGGTTGAGCGCGAAGAGGTAGTCGTTCGCCGGCGAGAACTCGTACTCCACCTCGGGGAAGTTCCGCCGCACGTAGTCGCGGGTGGGCTCGTGGCGGCCGTTGTCCACCACCAGCGTCCGCAGGCGGTATCCCGGCGTGCGCTCGGCCACCGCCCGGACGCTGGGCAGCAGGTGCTCAAGGTGCTTCTGCCCCTTGTAGGTCAGTATCAGGAAAACGCAGCTCTTCATGCGGACGCGGGTGGAGGCCGCGAAGATAGGCATCCGCGGCACACGCCCAAGCGGAAATCTGCCCGGCAGGGCTCGGCGGGTGGCCGATTTTGACTAGTTTTGGCAGAGCCCAGCACACAAGGGCGAGTCTTCCAACATCTTTCCTGACAATCCAAATCCCAAGCATGGACCTCCTCAAGCGACTGGTTTTCAAACTCTACTGCGTTTACCACGAAAAGTCTCCCTTGCAACGCGGAAAGGCAAGACTTGGAATCGTCCTGCTCAAGCTGTTCGGGCTGGCCCGCTACCCGATCAACGGCCTTCAGCTCGAGCTCAACCCGGTCTCGGACATCGACCGCTCGCTGATCGTCCGCGGCAGGCACAACGGAAGCCTGGGCCCTCGCCTCCAGGAGCTTATGGCCCAGGGCGGCGTGTTCATCGACATCGGGGCCAACATCGGCTACTTTTCCATGCTGGTGGCCCGTATTCCGGGCACGCAGGTCTTTTCGTTCGAGCCTTCCCCTCGCGAGCAGCAGCGTTTCGCCCGGGGCATCGCCCTGAACGGCCTCAACAACATCACGCTTTTCCCCTACGGCATCTCCGACCGCGAGGAGCTGGCCCTGCTCAACCTCTACAGCCTGGCCAACCCGGGCATGAACTCGCGGCTGAAGGCCCACGGCGAGATGGTGGACCAGAAGGAGTGCTTCTTCGCGCCGCTGGGCCATTTCCTGAGCGAGAAGCTGCTCTCCCAGGCCAAGGTGGTCAAGGTCGATGTCGAGGGCTTCGAGCTGCACGTGGTCAAGGGCTTTGCCCCGGTGATGCGCCTGCTCGAGCAGGCCGTCTTCATCGTCGAGGTCTCGGAAGCCAACCTGTCGAAGGCCGGGCATTCGGCGGCGGAGCTCTACGCCTTTTTCGCCTCTTTCGGCTTCGAGCCCAGGCTGGGGCTGTCGGGCAAGGCCCTCTACGACGAGGAGTTCCGCCGGCCGCGGGGCGGCTGATTCCGCTGTCGGCGCGGTGGTCCGCGGGCGGGGCAAATTCCTATCTTCGCGGAAAGCCTACCGCATGGAACCCAAAGCCTTCCGCACCCTGGTCGATTTCCCGCGCTACCCCTACCGGATCGAGCACCACGAGCCGCTGCTTCTGCTGGGGTCCTGCTTCGCCGAGAACATCGGGCAGGAGCTGGCCGCGCGCAAGTTCGCGAGCCTGTCGAACCCGCTGGGCACGCTGTTCAACCCCTTCTCGGTGGCCAGCGCGCTGGAGCGCCTGCTCGACCGGCGGCTGCCCGAGGCCTCGGAGCTGGTCCCGCACGAGGACCTGTGGTTCCACTACGACTTCCACGGCGACTTCTCGGCCCTGTCGCCCGGGCAGGCGCTGGCGGGCATCGGCCAGGGAGTCGAGCGGGGTGCGGACTTCCTGGGGCGGGCGCGGCACCTGTTCCTGACCTGGGGCACCTCTTGGGTGTATGAGCTGGCGTCCACGGGGCAGGTGGTCAGCAACTGCCACAAGCAGCCCTCGGCGCTGTTCCGGCGGCGGCGGCTGGAGGTGGACGAAGTGGTGGCGCGCTACGAGCCGCTGCTGGCGCGCCTGCGCGAGCGGCTGCCGGGCCTGCGGGTGCTGCTGACGGTCAGCCCGGTGCGGCACCTGAAGGACGGCGCCCACGGCAACCAGCTCAGCAAGTCGGTGCTGCTGCTGGCGGCCGACCGCCTGGCCGAGCGCTGCCCCGGCGTGGCCTACTTCCCGTCGTATGAGGTGCTGCTCGACGAGCTGCGCAACTACGGCTTCTACAAGAAGGACATGGTGCGGCCCAACGCGCTGGCCGTGGAGTACCTCTGGGAGCTGCTGGCCGAGCACCTGCTGAGCGAAAAGGCGCGGGCGACCGCCGAGGAGATGGAGCGGATGGCCCGGGCGGTGGCCCACCGGCCCATCCGGGTGGCCTCGCGCGAGCACCAGCGCTTCGTGCTTCGGCAGTTGGAAGTTTTGGAGGGAATCAGAAAGAAATACCCTTACGTTGACCTGGATTCTGAAGAAAAATGCCTCTTGGAACAAAGGGTCGCGCCATGACCCCGGCCGAGCGCGAGGCGCTAGGGCAGCGGGCGGGCTACCTGGAATGGAAGCTGCGGACGCTGGAGCAGGAAGCGCGCGCAAGCCGCCGCCGGCTCTGGCTTTTGTTGCTGTTTTTCTCAATTTTGGCGATTTCAGGCGCGCTGGTGGTCTTCCGTGCGCGGCTTTCGGCGCCCTCGGAGGCGCTGGCGGCCCGCCCGACGGCGACGGGGGCCAGGCGGCCCATCGCGCGGGATGCCCTGCCCGCCAGGATGCTTCCGGCGGTGGTGCTCGGCCCTGGCCCCGACGCGGGAACCCCGCGTCCGGAGCGGGCTTCGTGCCGGGGCGACCGCGGGGAGGGCGCGCCCGCGCGGGCGACCGGGTTGTCGGACAGCCTTTTGCCCGCGCGGCTCGCCTCCGACAGCTTGTCCCCGACAATGGGGGGGGCCGTCCGAGACTCAAACGTTTTCGCGCCTCCCCCCCCCGAAGCAGGGCCCGATTGAAAAAACAAAATGGCCTTTGTATCAACTTGGAAATAACAAATTTGTTCCTACATTTGTGGGGGATGCGGCGAGGCGCCCCTTTCAATTTTCGCGAAGGCGGCGTCAACCGTGCCGCCGAGACAGCCCCCGCGGCCGACAACCAACCCGAACTTAAAAACAAACGAACACCAATGGGCTACCTTAAATTTGACAAGGCACAACTGGTCAACCTGGAATATTCCTTGAACAAGGAGGTCATCCGCTCGAACCGGGCGGGTTCATACGCCAGCACCACCATCATCAACTGCAACACCCGGAAGTACCACGGGCTCCTGGTCTGCCCGCTGGACTCCTTCGGCGGGACGCGGCACGTGCTGCTCTCTTCTTTGGACACCACGGTCATCCAGCAGGGCAAGGAGTTCCACTTGGCCGTCCACAAGTACCCCGGCAGTGTCCACGCCGGGCACAAGTACGTCCGCAACTTCGACAGCGACCCCATCCCGACGATCACCTACCGGGTGGGCGGCGTGGTGCTGACCCGCGAGACGATGCTGGTGGAGGAGGCCGAGCAGGTGCTGGTCCGCTACACCCTGGTGGACGCGCACTCGCCCACCACCCTGCGCTTCAACCCCTTCCTGGCCTTCCGGGGCATCCACCAGCTCAGCAAGCGCAACGACCGCGTGCGCGACGAGGCCCTGCCCATCAAGAACGGCGTGGCCGTGAGCCTCTACCCCGGCTACCCCTACCTGAACATGCAGCTCTCCAAGGAGGCCCACTACGTCCACGCCCCGCAGTGGTTCGAGAACGTCGAGTACTTCAAGGAGAAGGAGCGGGGCTACGACTACCACGAGGACATCTTCAACACGGGCTACTTCGAGGTCGAGATCGAGAAGGACGAGAGCATCGTCTTCTCGGCCTCGCTCAAGGAGGAGGCCCCCAACGGCTTCAAGAGCAAGTTCACCAACCAGGTCAAGAAGCGCATCCCCCGCGACAGCTACATGGGCTGCCTGGAGAACGCCGCCCAGCAGTTCTTCAACCGGCAGGAAGAGGGCCAGACCTACGTGCTGGCCGGCTTCCCCTGGTTCGGCACCATCAGCCGCAACGTCTTCGGCTCACTGCCCGGCCTGACCCTGCCCGGCGACGACCTCAAGACCTTCGAGGCGGTGCTCGACACCCTGGTGGCCCACCAGCAGGGGCCGCTCTTCCCGTCCATCATCGAGCGCAAGGAGGAGGGAAACATGTCGGTTGACACCCCGCTCTGGTTCATCTGGAGCCTCCAGCAGTTCATGGCCCGCGGCGGCGCCGACGCCGCCCGCCTGTGGAAGAAGTACGGGACGAACATCCGCCAGGTCCTCGAGGGCTTCCGCGACGGCGCCGACCACGGCATCAAGATGGCCGAGACGGGCCTGCTCGCGGCCGGCCGCGAGGACATCTTCGTCACCTGGATGGACGCCTACGCCTACGGCGCCCCGGTGACGCCGCGCAACGGCTACGCCGTGGAGGTCCAGGCCCTCTGGTACAACGCCATCCGCTTCGCGCTGGAGCTGGCCAAGGCCAACGGCCAGGCCGAGTTCGAGCAGGAGTGGGAGGCCGTGGCCCAGCGCATCGAGCAGAACTTCACCCGCGTGTTCTGGGACGAGAAGCGGCAGTACCTGGCCGACTACGTGAACTGGGGCAAGAAGGACATGTCCATCCGCCCGAACATGGTCTTCGTGGCGTCCATGCCCTATTCCCCGGTTGACGACTACGTGAAGAACGCGGTGCTGTCGGTGGTCAAGACCCACCTGCTGACCCCGCGGGGCCTGCGCACGCTCTCGCCCTCGGACCCCGGCTACCGGAGCGTGTTCGCGGGCAGCATCGACGAGCGCTACATGGCCTACCACCAGGGCACGGCCTGGCCTTGGCTGCTGGGCCACTACGCCGAGGCGTACCTGCGCCTGCACGAGCGCACGGGCCTGAGCCATGTCAAGAAGATCTTCGACGGCTTCGAGGCGGGCCTCAACGAGCACGGCCTGGGCACCATCTCGGAGGTCTATGACGGCGACCCGCCGCACGACGGCCGCGGGGCCATCTCCTCTGCCTGGAGCGTGGCCGAGCTGCTGCGGATGAAGCACCTGATCGACCAGTTCGCCTGATCGCGGCGCCCGGCCGCACCCAAGCCCGAATTTCCAACAAGACCCATTAACCCATCTCAGACCCCAAGGAGCCAAACGCCTGGACCAAGGCGCCTTCACCAGTGCCCCCCGCGAAGGGGGCTGGCTCGCGGTTCACAAAAGCAGTTCTTATGAAAGTACTCATGTTCGGGTGGGAGTTCCCACCACACATCAGCGGCGGATTGGGCACGGCTTGCTACGGCCTGACCCGCGGCATGGCTGAAAACGGCCTGGACATCCTCTTCGTGATCCCCAAAGCCTACGGCGACGAGCCCAAGGAGAAGATCGACCTGGTGGGAGCCAACAAGACGGTCATCAAGCGCAAGCGCTTCATGCAGCACACCGTGTGGCGCGACCAGGAGGAGACCGAGCAGCGCGTGGAGACCCGCGAGACCCAGAGCTGGGAGCCGGGCCAGACGCGCTGGCGCGAAGTGGAGACCCCCGGCGGCAAGGACGACCCGTACGAGCACGTGCGCCGCATCGACGTGGACTCGTTCCTGCTCCCCTACCTGACCCCGGAGCAGTTCGAGGTGGCCATGCTCGAGCGCGGCCTGGACCACACGATGGTGCGGGTGGACGACCAGGGCAAGCTGGTCTTCGGCCAGGAGGCCATCCTGACGGAGGAGCAGCGCAAGACGCGCGAGGTCGTCGGGCAGGTGCGGGAGGACTGGGAGGAGCTGGGCGAGGCCGGCAACTTCTACGAGTTCACGGGCCGCTACGGCGCCAACCTGATGCAGGAGGTGGCCAACTTCGCCGTGGTGGCGGGCGAGGTCGCCGCGCACCAGGAGTTCGACATCATCCACGCCCACGACTGGCTGACCTACGCCGCGGGCGTCGCGGCCAAGCGCCTCTCGGGCAAGCCCCTGGTGGTCCACGTCCACGCCACGGAGTTCGACCGGACGGGCCAGAACGTCAACCAGCAGATCTACGACCTGGAGCGCATGGGCATGGACGAGGCCGACATCGTGATCACGGTGAGCAACCTGACCCGGCAGATCGTCATCGAGCGCTACGGCATCGACCCCAAGAAGGTCTTCACGGTCTATAACGCGGTGGAACCGGTCGAGAAGGCCAAGGTCGAGTTCAGGAAGGGCGTCCGGGAGAAGATCGTTACCTTCCTGGGGCGCATCACCTTCCAGAAGGGCCCCGAGTACTTCGTGGAGGCGGCCAACCTGCTGCTCCAGAAGGACCGCGACATCCGGTTCGTGATGGCGGGCACGGGCGACATGATGAACAAGATGATCAAGCGGGCGGCTCAGTTGGGCATCTCGGACAAGTTCCACTTCCCGGGCTTCCTCAAGGGCGACGAGGTGGACCAGATGTTCGCCATGAGCGATGTTTACGTGATGCCCTCGGTCTCGGAGCCCTTCGGCATCTCGCCCCTGGAGGCCATGCGCTCGAACGTGCCGGTGATCATCTCGAAGCAGTCGGGGGTCTCGGAGATCCTCAAGCACGCCATCAAGATCGACTTCTGGGACGTGAACGCGATGGCCGACGCCATCTACGGCCTGCTGCGCTACGACGCCCTCTCGGGGATGTTCAGCCACCACGGCAAGCAGGAGGTGGACGACCTGAAGTGGGAGAAGGCCGGCCGCGAGGTCAAGGACGTTTACATGACCCTGTTCCAGAAGGCCGCGGCGGCCCAGCCCTGAGCGGGCGGGCCCGCATCCGGCGCGCAAAACTGACAACAACCAAAACTCCAGACGATGAACGTAATCTTTTTGTCCCCCTACTTCCCCCGGAACTACTTCCATTTCTGCGTGGCCCTCAAACGCAAGGGCGTCAACGTGCTGGGCATCGGCGACACGCCCTATGAGAACCTCCGCCAGGAGCTGCGCGACTCCCTGAGCGAGTACTACCGCCTGGACAACATGGAGAGCTACGACGAGCTGTACAAGGCGGTGGCGTTCCTGGCGTTCAAGCATGGCAAGATCGACCGCCTGGACTCGCTCAACGAGCACTGGCTGGAGACGGAGGCCCAGCTACGCACCGACTTCAACATCTGGGGCGTGAAGATGGACACCATCGACATGATCAAGAAGAAGTCGGAGATGAAGAAGCGGTTCCGGGCGGCCGGGGTCAAGGTGGCCGAGGGCGCCCGGGTGGGCAGCCTCGACGAGGCCAGGGCCTTCACGCGGCAGCACGGCTTCCCCGTGGTGGCCAAGCCCGACACGGGCGTGGGGGCCGCCGGCACCTACAAGCTCGAGAGCGAGGACGACATCGAGATGATCCGGGAGGTGCTGCAGAAGTACCCCATGTTCCTCGAGCAGTTCGTCTCGGGGCGCATCTTCAGCTTCGACGGGCTGGCCAACTACGACGGCGAGGTGGTCTTCTTCGCCATCCACAAGTACCAGACGGGCATCATGGAGATCAAGCATGGCCGCACCGACACCTCGTACTACTCGCTCAAGGAGCTGCCCGAGGACCTGGTCAAGGCGGGGATGGACTCCGTCAAGGCCTTCAACGTGCGGGCCCGCTTCTTCCACTTCGAGTTCTTCCGCACCTACGACACCCACGAGATCGTGGGCCTGGAGGTCAACATGCGCCCCCCGGGCGGCTACACGACCGACATGCTCAACTACGCCACCGACATCAGCGTCTATGACGAGTGGGCCAACATCGTGGTCAACAACCGCTTCGACTCGAAGATCGAGCGCAAGTACCACGCGGCCTACATCAGCCGGAAGAACCACCTGAGCTACTTGCACACCCACCAGGAGGTCCTGGACCAGCAAAAGGGCAAGGTGATGTTCGAGACCGTGATGGACGAGGTGCTCAGCGACGTCCTGGGCGACCACGCCTACCTCTGCCGCACGAACACCGAGCAGGAGATGGAAGCGCTCATCCAATTCATCCACGCCAAGAAATGAACGGTGGCGACCCGCGCCGCCACAACCCACGACAAAGATGCACAGAGAATTTCACAAGTGGTACAGCGCCAACCTGGGCCGCGACATGGAGCTTGAGGTCTATGGCCACGCCGGCAGGCCCATGCTGGTCTTCCCCTGCTCGAAGGGGCGATTCTTCGACTACTACAACCGGGGCATGATGCACTCCATCCTCGACCACATCGAGGGCGGCCGCGTGCGGCTGGTCGCCGTGGACAGCATCGACGAGGAGACCTGGCACGCCCACGGGGGCGACCCCTGGTGGTGGGGCGTCCGCTACAACGACTACGACCGCTACATCACCCAGGAGGTCGTGCCCTTCATCAACAACCTCTGCGGGCACCCGCACGGCGGCATCGTCACCACGGGCACCAGCATGGGGGCCTACCACGCGGTCAACATGTTCCTCAAGCATCCCTACGTCTTCAACGGGGTGCTGGCCATGAGCGGCCTCTACCGCCTGCGCACCCTGATCGGCAACGTGATGAACGAGAACATCTACTACAACTCGCCGCTCGACTACCTGCCGAACCTCGACAACGAGAACACCTGGAACCAGATCCGCTCGGGCAACATCGTGGTGGTGGTGGGCCAGGGGGCCTGGGAGGACGACATGCGCCGCGAGACCGACGAGCTCCGGGGCATCCTCAACCAGCGCGGGGTGCCGCACACCATCGACTACTGGGGCAGCGACGTCAACCACGACTGGCCCTGGTGGCTCAAGATGTTCCCCCACTACATCGGGCGCTTCGTCTGAGGCCTCCGGATCCGGAGCCCTGGGAGCGTTACCCAGGGCTCCGGGCCTTTTCGAGGCCGGGGCCTCGCCGGGCCCCCCAGCACCCATCCGAAAAAAAAGACCTCCAACCCCAAAACAAAAAGCTGAACTGATGAGAACCATAACGTTTTATTTCCAAGTACACCAGCCCTTCCGCCTCCGGAGATACCGCTTCTTCGACATTGGCAACGACCATTACTACTATGATGACTTCTCGAACAAGAGCATCATGCGCCGGGTGGCCAAGAAGTGCTACCTTCCGGCCAACCAGGTGATGCTGGACCTGATCGAGAAGCACAAGGGCAAGTTCAAGGTCAGCTACTGCATCTCGGGCATGGCCATGGAGCAGTTCGAGCGCTACGCCCCGGAAGTGGTCGAGAGCTTCCGCAGGCTGGTGGCCACCGGGCAGGTGGAGCTGCTGACCGAGACGTACTCGCACTCGCTGGCCTCGCTGCGCGACGCCGACGAGTTCAAGGCCCAGGTGCTCCGCCACACCGACAAGATCGAGCAGCTCTTCGGGGTCCGCCCGACCGTCTTCCGCAACACCGAGTTCATCTATTCCGACCACATCGGGCACATGGTGGCCCAGATGGGCTTCAAGGCGATGCTCACCGAGGGCGCCAAGCACGTCCTGGGATGGAAGAGCCCCAACTACCTCTACCACCACCCGGCGCATCCCGGCATGAAGATCCTGCTGCGCAACTTCAAGCTCAGCGACGACATCGCCTTCCGGTTCTCGAACGTCCGCTGGACGGACTACCCCCTGACGGCCGAGAAGTTCAGCCAGTGGCTCAAGGACATCCCGCAGGCCGAGGAGAACGTCAACCTCTTCATGGACTACGAGACCATCGGCGAGCACCAGTGGGCCGAGACCGGCATCTTCGAGTTCCTCAAGGCCCTGCCCGAGGTCGTGCTCAACAGCACCGACTACGGCTTCGCGACCCCGTCGGAGGCCGTCGAGGCCTACGGCTCCAAGGACGCCCTGAACGTGCCCTACCCGATCTCGTGGGCCGACGAGGAGCGCGACCTGAGCGCCTGGGTGGGCAACGAGCTCCAGAACGAGGCCTTCAACAAGCTCTACCAGCTCATCGACCAGGTGCGCAAGTACGCCGACCCCTCCCTGCTCGAGGACTGGAGCAAGCTCCAGACCAGCGACCACTTCTACTACATGTGCACGAAGTTCTTCACCGACGGCGACGTCCACAAGTACTTCAACCACTACGACACGCCCTACGACGCGTTCATCAACTACATGAACGTCCTGAGCGACTTCACCGAGCGCCTCCAGCAGGCCACCCGCGAGCGCCAGGAATCGCCCGAGCACGCCACCGGCGAGGAGCTCGAGCAGCTTATCGCCCACTTCAGGGAGACCCTGGCCAAGCTGGAGGAGCGCAAGGCGCTGGAACAGCACGGGCGGGCAGCCGAGGCCATCGAGAGGGCCATGCCGCAGGCAGAGGCCGCCCACCAGGACAATCAGGCCAAGCCCAAGGCGCAGAAGGCCAAGGAGGCCGACGCCCCCAAGAAAGGCGAGAAATCCAAGAAGGGCAAGTAAGGGCCTCCCGGCCCTGCCCAACGCAACGTTTCGGACCTCCGCCCCTCCCCCGTGGGGCGGAGGCGTTCTCAAACAAAATCAAAACCATGGAGTTAAGAAAAAACCAGCCGGACTATCTTTTTGAAACCAGTTGGGAAGTCTGCAACAAGGTCGGTGGGATCAACACCGTCATCGCCACCAAGGTGCCCCTCATCCAGCGCCAGTTCAGGGACAACCACATCCTGATAGGACCCGACCTCTCGCGCGAGACCGAGGGCAGCCCCTATTTCCTGGAGGACATGAACCTCTTCAAGGCCTGGCGCCAGCGGCTGGCCGACGAGGGCCTTCGCATCCGGATCGGACGCTGGAAGGTGGATGGCAACCCCATCACCTTCCTGGTGGACTTCTCGACGGTGATTCCGGACAAGAACGACATCTTCAAGAACCTCTGGGAGAAATACAAGGTCGATTCCATCTCGGGCCAGCGCGACTACTACGAGCCCGCGCTTTTCGGCCACGCCGCCGGCAAGGCGATCGAGAGCTTCTGCAAGTACAACCTGACCATCCGCGACCGGGTGGTGGCCCACTTCCACGAGTGGATGACCGGCAGCGGGGTGCTCTACCTCAAGCAGTACGTGCCGCAGGTGGGGACGCTCTTCACCACGCACGCCACCGTGCTGGGGCGGACCCTGGCCGAGCGCGGCCACGCCCTCTACGACAACCTGCGCAGCTTCGAGCCCAGCACCAAGGCCGCCGAGCTCTCGGTGCAGGCCCGCCACACGCTCGAAAGGGCCGCGGCCCAGAACGCCGACTACTTCACCACCGTCAGCGAGATAACCGCCTCCGAGTGCGAGCACTTCCTGGAGCGGCGCCCCGACCTGGTGACCCCCAACGGATTCCTCGACCACTTCGTCCCCAAGGGCGAGCTCTTCGACGTCAAGCGGGAGAACGGGCGCAAGAAGCTGCTCGACGTGGCCGCCGCCATCTCCAGGGCTCCCATCGCCAACAACGCCCTGCTGCTGATCAACAGCGGCCGCTACGAGTTCCGCAACAAGGGCATCGACGTGTTCATCGAGTCCATCAGCCAGCTCCGCCTGCGCAAGGACCTGAGCCGGGAAGTGGTGGCCTTCATCATGGTGCCGGCCAACAACTACGGCGCGCGCCGCGACCTGGCCGCCTACCTCAGCGGCAAGGAGCCTGCCGACAGCGACAAGAGCAGCAACCGCATCGTCACGCACAAGCTGCACGACTCGGACTCCGACCTGATCTACCAGGCCATCAAGGCCGCCGGCTTCACCAACGGGCCTGACCAGAAGGTGAAGCTGTTCTTCGTTCCGGCCTACCTCAACGGCGACGACGGGGTCTTCAACCTCAGCTACTACGACCTGCTCATCGGCGCGGACCTGACCATCTTCCCGTCGTACTACGAGCCTTGGGGCTACACCCCGCTCGAGAGCATCGCCTTCAAGGTGCCCACCGTCACCACCAACCTGGCCGGCATCGGCATGTGGGTCAGCAAGGAGCTGGTGCAGGTCAACGACGGCATCGACGTGCTCTCGCGCCAGGTGGGCATGGACCAGGGCCTGATAGCCCGGATCGTCCAGAAGGTCGTCGATTTCTCGCACCGCTCGGCGCAGGACATCGCCCGCGCCCGCGAGAACGCCGACTTCGTCTCGAAGATCGCCCTGTGGGAGAACCTGATGAAGTACTACCAGCGGGCTTTCGCGGCCGTGGTCGAGAAGGTCGAGCTGCGCGCCGACACCTACATCCACAACCTCACGACCGAGCCGCTGCTGACCATCACCAAGAAGCCTGACAACAAGCCCTCCTGGCGGACCGTCACGGTGCTGCCCCGGATGCACCCCGTCCTCGACGGCCTCGACAGGCTCTCGCGCAACCTCTGGTGGTCCTGGAACTACGAAGCCAAGGAGGTATTCGAGGTCATCGACCCCGAGATCTGGCGCGAATCCAAGGAGAACCCCATCATCCTGCTCAACGAGGTGGCCTACGACCGCTACCTCGAGCTGGCCAACGACAGGGAGTACGTCGAGAAGTTCCAGCGCGTGCTGAACCGGTTCGACGAGTACATGGCCGCCAAGACCGACCAGAACCCCAGGATCGCGTACTTCAGCATGGAGTTCGGCCTGATCAGCCACCTGCGCATCTACTCGGGCGGCCTGGGCGTCCTGGCCGGCGACTACCTCAAGGAGGCCAGCGACTGCAACGTCAACATGTTCGGCGTGGGCTTGTTCTACCGCTACGGCTACTTCCAGCAGCAGCTCTCCATCAAGGGCGAGCAGATGCACTCCTACCAGGCCCAGAACCCGCTGGAGCTTCCCCTGACGCCCGAGCTGAACCACGACGGCAGCTACAAGACCGTGGAGGTGGCCCTGCCCGGCCGCATCGTCCATGCCCGCATCTGGCGCGTGGACGTCGGCCGCATCCCGCTCTACCTGCTCGACACCGACTGCCCGGAGAACAACGAGGAGGACCGCTCGCTCTCGCACAACCTCTACGGAGGCGAGACCGAGCACCGCCTCAAGCAGGAAATCCTGCTGGGGATCGGAGGCATCCGCCTGCTCGACCGCATGGGCGTCAGCTCCGACCTGTTCCACTGCAACGAGGGCCACGCCGCCTTCATCAGCGTCGAGCGGCTGAAGAACTACATCAACGACAACAACTTCACCTTCTCCGAGTCGCTCGAGATCGTCCGGGCCTCGACCCTTTTCACGACCCACACTCCGGTCCCGGCCGGCCACGACTCGTTCGACGAGGACCTGCTCGCGGTTTACATGCGCCATTTCCCCGAGAAGCTGCGCATCAGTTGGGACGAGTTCATGAACCTGGGGCGGATGCACCCCAACGACAAGAAGGAGCGCTTCTCGATGAGCCACCTGGCCGCCAACACCTCGCAGGAGATCAACGGCGTCAGCATGCTCCACGGCGAGGTCACCAAGGAGATGTTCAACGACATGTGGGACGGATTCTCCAAGGACGAGCTCCACATCGGATTCGTCACCAACGGAGTCCACTACCCGACGTGGGCCGGCCGACGCTGGCAGCGCCTCTACGAGAAGGCCTTCGGCAGGGAGTTCCTCGCGGACCAGTCCAACGAAAGCCAATGGCACAAGATCCACCAGGTGGACGACAAGGTCATCTGGGACCTGCGCCACGCCCACCGGGCCGAGCTGCTCGACTACCTCAAGGACCGCCTGAGCTCCAACTGGATACAGCGGCACGTCCCGCCCAAGCGCATCATCCAGGTCAAGGAGAAGCTCAGCGACAAGGCCCTGACCTTCGGCTTCGCCCGGCGGTTCGCCACCTACAAGCGGGCCCAACTGCTCTTCTCGAACAAGGAGCGCCTGGCCAAGATCGTCAACAACCCCCACCGCGAGGTGCAGTTCATCTTCGCCGGCAAGGCCCACCCCAAGGACAAGCCCGGACAGGACCTCATCCGCATGATCGTCGAGATCTCGAACGAGCCCGAGTTCACCGGAAAGGTGCTCTTCCTGCAAGACTACGACATGGAGCTGGCCCGCCGCCTCGTGCAGGGCGTGGACATCTGGCTCAACACCCCCACCCGTCCGCTCGAGGCCTCGGGCACCAGCGGCATGAAGGCCATCTTCAACGGGGTGATGAACTTCAGCGTGCTCGACGGCTGGTGGGTCGAAGGCTACCGCGAGGACGCCGGATGGGCCCTCCCCCTGGAGAAGACCTACAACAACCAGGACTTCCAGGACGAGCTCGACGCCGAGACCATCTACTCGACCCTCGAGAACGAGATCATCCCGCTCTTCTACGACCGCGGCCCCGACGGTGTCCCCAACGGATGGGTCAAGCGCATCAAGAACAGCATCGCCCAGATCGCGCCCAACTTCACCATGAAGCGCATGATCGACGACTACCATGAGCGCTTCTACGGCAAGCTCGCCGCCCGCACCCGCGAGATGCGCAAGGACAACTACCGCCTGGCCAAGGAGATCGCGTCCTGGAAAAAGCGCATCTTCCGGAGCTGGGACAGCATCGAGGTCGTCTCGGTCAACTCGCCCAACACCAGCAACAACCAGCTCCTGCTCGGAGAGAAGTACCGCCTCGAAGTGGTCCTCGACCTCAAGGAGCTCTACCGCTCGGGCATCGGCATCGAGATTCTCATCGCCGAGGAGGACAAGGACGGCTCGCGCAACTTCATCGAGAAGATCCCCATGGCCCAGACCAAGATGGAGGGCCAAGTGGCCCACTTCGAGGCGGACCTGGTCATCAACAGGCCCGGCAGTTTCAGCTACGGCATCCGCGTCCACCCGCTCAACGACGTGCTGCCCCACCGCCAGGACTTCAACTACGTCAAATGGCTCTGATCCTTTGGCGCAGGGCGCGAAAAGCGAAGGCCCGGACTCGAAAGAGCCCGGGCCTTTCTTTTTTTCCGGCCGAACGGCCGCGGCCCGCCGGACGGCGTCGCGCCGTTTGCGTTTTTTTTGTAAATTGACGTCGAGGCCGCGTGGGGCCGCGGATGCCATTCCCTTTTCCCCCAACAAAAAACCAGCGCTATGAACAACAGCCAGATCCTCATGAACCCCAACAAGTTGGCCGCCTTCCTACAGAAAGAGCCGCGGGAGTTCAACCGCAAGGACATCCTTCGTTTCATCAAGGCCAACAACCTGCGGCGGCTCAACTTCCGCTACGTGGCCGAAGATGGGCACCTCAAGACGCTTGACTTCGTGGTCAACAGCCGGCGGCACCTGGACGAGCTGCTCTCGACGGGCGAGCGCGTCGATGGCTCAAGCCTGTTCTCCTTCATGGAGCAGGGCCAGAGCGACCTCTACCTCATCCCCCGTTTCCGCACGGCCCTGCTCAACCCCTTCCAGCAGGAGCCGACCCTGGAGCTCTTCTGCTCCTTCTACACCCACGACGGCAGCCCCCTGGGCATGGCCACCGAGAACATCCTGCGCGCCGCCGACCAGCGCTTCAAGGCCCGGACGGGGCTGGACTTCATGGCCCTGGGCGAGCTCGAGTACTACATGATCAGCCCGGCCGACCCCAGCGCGCTGCCCCACCGCGGCAGTGGCTACCACCTGGCCTCGCCCTTCGTCAAATGGGAAGGCCTCCGCGACAAGGCCATGGAGCTGCTCTCCGAGATGGGCGTGGCCATCAAGTACGCCCACTCCGAGGCCGGCTGCTTCACCGAGGGCGGCTTCGACTACGAGCAGCACGAGATCGAGTTCCGGCCCGCGCCCGCCGAGGAGGCCGCACGGAGCATCATCCTGGCCAAATGGGTCTTGCGCAAGCTCGCCCACCAGCAGGGCGTCCGGGTCAGCTTCGCCCCCAAGATCTCGCCCAAGCATGCCGGGAGCGGGCTGCACGTCCACATGCAGCTCGAGCGCGGCGGGCAGAACGTCATGCTCGAGGGCGGGGAGCTCAGCCTCACCGCGCGCAAGGCCGTCGCCGGCTGGCTCGACTCGGCCGACCTGCTCACCGCCTTCGGCAACACCACGCCCACCTCCTACCTGCGCCTGGTCCCCGGAAACGAGTGCCCGACCAGCATCTGCTGGGGCGACCGAAACCGCTCCGTGCTGGTGCGCGTGCCCCTGGGCTGGAACCTCCGCCACTCCATGATCCACGACGCCAACCCCTTCGAGCTGGACGACATACCGGACACCAGCGGAAAGCAGACCGTCGAAATCCGTAGCGGCGACGGCTCCGCCAACGCCCACCTCTACATGGCCGCCCTGATCATGACCGCGCTGCACGGCCTCGAAATGGACGACCAGAAGGCCCTGGACCTGCTCCGCCAGCACCGCGCCGAGCTGGGGACCGCGCCCGTCGGCCTGCCAAGGCTCCCCGGCTCTTGCTCCGAGTCGGCCCGGGCGCTGCTCGGAAAGCGCCAGCGCCTCGAAAGGGACGGCGTGTTTCCCGCCTCCACCATCGACAAGCAGGCCCAGCACCTGGCCGACCACCACGACGAGGACCTGGCCGAGCTGCTCGCCGACGACCCCACCAACTTGGACGAGCTGGTCCGCAAGCACCTGCACTGCGGCTAGGCGATTGGTTCAGAGGTCGTTGCGAAGATTGAACATCTGCACGCCCGCCAGCCCCGCCGTCTCGGTGCGCAGCCGGAAGGCGCCCAGGCTCGCCGCCTCGTAGCCCAGCGAGAGGGCCAGGCCGATCTCCTCGGGGCTGAAGTCGCCCTCGGGGCCGACCAGCAGCGTCGCGTCCTGGCCCTTGGGCAGCCGCTCGAAGTAGAGGCCCTTCTGGGTCGGCAGGCAGTGGGCCACGTGCCGGGCGCCCGGCCACGCCGCGCCGACGAACTCCGAGAAGGGCGTCAGCGCGTCCAGGCTGGGCAGATGCCTCCGCCCCGACTGCTTCATGGCCGCCACCAGCACCTTCTCCAGGCGTTCGTCGCGCAACGTTCGGCGCTCGCTCTTCTCGCAGAGCAGCGGCACTATCCTGTCCACGCCCAGCTCCGTGGCCTTCTCCAGGAAAAACTCGAAACGGTCGATGTTCTTGGTCGGCGCGATCGCCAGGCAAAGCCTCGGCCTGCGCGGCGCGTCCACCTGGCTCCGCTCGACCTCGACCGCGGCCCGCTTGGGATGCGCCTCCAGCACCTGCCCATCGTGCCAGCCCCCGCGGCCGTCCACCAGCGTCACGCGGTCGCCAGGGCGCAGCCGCAGCACCTTCGACAAATGCGCCGACTCCTCGGCAGAAAGCTCGTTGACGCCCAGGCGGGCCTCGGGATGGTAGAACAGACGCATGGCGATGGGGTTTTCAAGGCCGCGAAGATAAGCCATTCGCCCAATCCGAAAATTCGGAGCTAGAGGCGAAGGCTTCGCAAGATTTCCTCCTTGCGATCCGGCCCCACGACCTGGGTCGGCCGCGCCGTCCGCTCGCGCGGCGCGTGCTCCGCCCAGGCCCAGCGCGGCGCCTGGCCCCGGCTGGCCAACCACCACCGCGGCAGGGCGGGCGAGGCGGCCGCGAACCTGCCGGCGCTGGGATGCAGGGTGTTCATTCCAAGTCGCGTCCGAAGGTGATAGGCGGGTGCCGAAGACCACTTCGAGACCTGGCTTCGCTTGGCTTGCTTTCAGGTTGTCAAATTCTTGAAAAGACTCTTTTTCAAAAAGAAAATTTCGTGCTTTTCGTGTCTTTTGCGGGCTTTGTTTTGTCCACGAAAGGCACGAATGGCACGAAAGGAGTTTTTTTTGCGCGAAAGGGCTCTGGGGTTTATTCGCTAGGCTTGCTTTCAGGTTGTCAAATTCTTGAAAAGACTCTTTTAAAAAAAGAAAATTTCGTGCTTTTCGTGTCTTTCGTGGACTTTGTTTTGTCCACGAAAGGCACGGATGGCACGAAAGGTGTTTTCGCACGAAAGGGCTCTGGGGTTTATTCGCTTGGCTTGCTTTCAGGATGTCAAATTCTTGAAAAGACTCTTTTTCAAAAAGAAAATTTCGTGCTTTTCGTGTCTTTCGTGGACTTTGTTTTGTCCACGAAAAGCACGG